>JBGPKX010000070.1:0-19903 GCA_041486185.1 Bryobacteraceae bacterium
GTAGATGCGCTCAACTCCGGCGAAGGAGCGCTCGGACAACTCATGGTGAGCACCAGTCTCTATGAGAGCCTGAACGGCAGTATGAAGAACCTGCAAGACACGATGAAAGAGTTCCGCGGTAACCCGAAAAAGTTTTTGTATCTGAAGGTGTTCTAGGCGATGGCGCAACTCTATACGGGCACCTCAGGATTCGCATATCCAAGCTGGAAGCCGCGATTCTATCCAGCCGGCATGCCGGACAAGAAATTTCTCGAGCACTACGCCAGCCGGCTCAACTGCGTCGAGATCAACTACACGTTCCGGCGTCTGCCCGCGGCGACCACGCTGGAGAATTGGGTGAAGGCTACGCCCGCGAGCTTCCGGTTCGCCTGCAAAGCCAACATGCGGATCACGCATATTCTGCAGCTCAAAGATGTTGGAAGCGCGCTCGAATTATTTTTGCGATCTATCGACCCATTGCGCTCCGCGCGGCGGCTGGGCCCGATTCTGTTTCAACTGCCACCCAATTTGAAGTGCGATATGGCGTTGCTCAGTGACTTTCTGGCGCTCCTGCCGACCGACTTACGGTTCAGCATCGAGTTCCGGCACGCGTCCTGGCTTGCCGGTGCGGTGTACGACGCGTTGCAGAAACAAAATGTGTCGTTATGCGTGGCGGAATCGGACAAGTTGGAGATCCCGGAAGTCATTACCGCGGACTTCGTCTACTACAGGCTCAGAAAGCCGGAATACTCCGAACAGGAGCGGCGATCGATCGCGGAGCGCGCCAGGGAGTTAGTCTCACAGGGCAAGGACCTCTACTTATTCTTCAAACATGAGGAGACGCCCGAGGGAGCGCTCTACGCCGAAGAGTTAGCCAGGCAGCTATGAGCGGCGGCGCTTGCGGGCCGCGGGCTGCGCTTGAACTTCCGGCTCGGCTTCCGTTTCCGCCACCACGGCGGTGGCTGAACGAATCGGTTTTTTCTGTTCCGCGAGACTCTTCTTGAGCGCCTCCATGATGTCGATCACCGGCGCAATGTGGGGCGTCGGCGTGGCCACTACCTGCTGGCCTTCCAGCTTGGCCTGAATCATTTTCTGCAGATTGGCGCGGTAAGCGTCCGTATATTTTTCCGGCTCGAACTCCGCGGCCAGCGATTCGATCAGCATCTTGGCCAGGTTCAGCTCTTTTTCCTGCACCTTGCTTGTGTCGGTGCGGAATTCATCCACCTGCCGGATTTCGTCCGTATAGAACATGGTATGCAGGACCATGCCCTTGCCATTCGGGCGAATGATGACGATGTGCTCACGATTATGCATGGCGACTTTGGCGATGCCGTAATACTTGGCGGCGCGCAACGCCTCGAACAGCAGCGCGTAGGGCTTCTCGCCGCCTTCGTCCGGGGCCATGTAGTAAGAGCTCTCGAGATAGATAGGGTCAACTTGTTCGGACTTGACGAATTCGAGAAGCTCCATCACCTTTGCGGTCTTGGGCGCGACCTTCTTAATCTCCTCATCCTCAACTTCGACGTAGTGGTCTTTCTCGTACTCGTAGCCTTTGACGAGCTCGCTGCGAGGGATTGGTTTATCTTCCGCCTGGCAGTAGATCACTTGCTTGATGCGCGAGTGGTCGGCTTTATGAAGCAAGTTGAAACTGATGGTCTCGCCGCGCGCAGCGCTGAACAACCGCACGGGAAAAGAAACAAGACCGAAGGTAAGATGTCCCTTCCAAACGCTGCTCGCCATGTATGCAACCTCACTTCCGCAGCCACAATAGGCTGAACCGCCCTCTAACACCGATATCATGAGAGTGGAGAGGTTTTCAACATTTTCCGATGGCGCTGAACGAATATGTTCGCAAACGGTCGTTCGCATCCACGCCCGAACCGAAACCGGCCGAAAAAAATGTGGCGGCCGGCGGCAACAGCTTTTGCGTGCAGCGGCACGACGCTACCCGTCTGCATTATGACTTCCGCCTGGAGATGGACGGCGCGCTGAAGTCCTGGGCGGTGCCCAAAGGGCCGACGCTCGATCCCGGCCCCAAGCGCCTGGCTGCCATGGTGGAGGACCACCCGCTTGAGTACGGCAGCTTTGAAGGGAACATCCCGAAGGGCAACTACGGCGCGGGCAGCGTGATGCTTTGGGACCGTGGAACTTATGAGCTGCTCGGCGACAAATCCGCCGCTGAGCAACTGACGCGCGGCGACCTCAAATTCAGGTTACACGGAGAGAAGTTGAAAGGTGAGTTCGCGATCGTCCTCATGAAGGGCCGCGGTAAAGGCAACGAGTGGCTGTTACTCAAGAAAAAAGACACGGAAGCCCGGCCCGGCTGGGATGTGGAAGATTACGCCTTTAGCGTGTCAACCGGCCGCACACAGGAAGAAATCGCCAAGGATATGCCGCCGCGCAAGACGGAGAAAACACCGGGTAAAAAAAAAGCTTCTCCGAAAGAAGTAAGCGGTAATTCCGCTGATCGCAAATCCTTCGACCCAGCCTCCCTGCCGGGCGCTGTGCGCGCGCCTATGCCCACCGCCATCGTTGCGATGAAATCCTCTCTCGCCGATGCCCCGCCCAAAGGCGACGACTGGCTATTCGAAGTGAAGTGGGACGGCGTCCGCGCCATCTGCTTCATCGATGATGGAAATGTGCGGATGATCTCTCGCACCGGCCACTCATGCGAGCGGCAATATCCGGAGCTGAGCGTCATCGGCCATCAAATTTCAGCCCGTCAGGCGATACTCGACGCAGAGATTACCGTGTTGGACAAGAACGGCGTTTCCAGCTTCGGCTTGATCCAGCCCAGAATCGCAGTGGCCGATCCGAACTCGATTGCGCACCTGGCACGCCGCACGCCCGTCACGCTCTTTGTTTTCGATCTGCTCTACCTCGATGGCTACGACCTGCGTGGAGTGCCGCTCATTGAGCGCAAGCGCGCACTGCAGTCTACCCTGCAACCATCCGCCGTGATGCGCTATTCCGAGCACTTCGTCAACAACGGCGATGAAATGCTGGCGGCGGCGCGCGCCACTGGACTTGAGGGCATCCTCGCCAAGAACGCCACGAGCACGTACCAGCCTAAGCGAAGCCGCGACTGGCTGAAGATCAAGATCGTCGCGCAGCAGGAATTTATCATCTGCGGCTACACGGCGGGCGAGCGCGAGTATTTCGGCTCGCTGGTGCTGGGACTGTACGAGAAGGGCAAGCTGATTTATGTCGGTAACGTCGGCACCGGCTTCGACCAGAACATGATGGAGCAGATTTTCCGCCGCATCGAGCCTCTCACTACCACACAGGCGCCTTTCGCCGAAATTCCGCAGATCGGCCGGGAAATAACCTGGGTGCGCCCGGAAGTAGTTTGCGAAGTCAAATATGCGAGCTGGACCGAGGATGGCAGGTTGCGCGCGCCGGTGTTTCTTGGACTTCGTCCCGACGTTGACGCGAGCGAAGTGTCGCGTGAAACGACGGCGCCGGTCGAAGAAACTTCGAATCCCGTCTCGCGTCCAGCGCTGCTTTCGGGCAAGGCGGATGAGGTCATCCTCACGGTGGATGGCCAGCGGCTAAAACTCACTCACCTCAACAAAGTCTTTTATCCCGCCGAGGGCTACACTAAGCGCGACCTGTTGAATTATTACGATGCGGTGGCAGACTTGTTACTTCCCTATCTCAAGGACCGGCCACTCTCGCTCAAGCGATACCCGGATGGCATCGCCAAAGAGTTTTTTTTCCAGAAAGACACGCACGATCGCGTCGCGCCCTGGATCCGTGTCGAGCCCATCTATTCCGAACACAAGAAAGCACCCATTCGTTTCGTCCTGGCGGATGACCGCGCGGCGCTTCTTTACCTGACGAACCTGGGCTGCATCGATCAGAATCCGTGGATGAGCCGCGTAGGTTCGCTCGCGTGCCCGGACTTCATGCTGATCGATCTCGATCCGCAGGGCTGCGAGTTCGAGCGCATCATCGAGGCCGCGCAGCTTGTGCGCAAGAAGCTCGACGTGGTGGGACTCGAGGGTTATCCAAAGACCACCGGCGGCGACGGCATGCACATCTATGTGCCGCTCGAACCGGTCTATTCGTATGAACAGGTACGGTCGTTTGCGGAAATCATCGCGCGCGTCGTCGCTACCGAGCGGCCGGACCTGTTCACCACACCGCGTCCGGTGGCCCGCCGCGAGCAGAACAAAGTGTATTTCGACTATCTGCAGATCGGCGAATCCAAGACCATCGCTGCGCCGTATGTGGTGCGCGCCTACCCCGGCGCGCCTGTCGCCACGCCGCTTGCGTGGCGCGAAGTTGCACCCGGCCTGATGCCGTCGCATTTCCATATCCGGAATGCGCTGGACCGATTTTCGCGCGTAGGCGATCTATTTGATCCCGTGTTGAAGAAGCCGCAGCGCCTGGAACCCGCCATCCAGAAGCTGGAGAAATTGGTTCAGGTGAATGCGCGCTGATTAGTGGCGATGAGCGCGGCTATGGCTCTCTTCCACGTCCACCGGGATGACGCAGCCACTCTCGGAAACCGCGCAGCTCACGTGCTCGAACTGCACCGTGGTATGGCTGATGTGAAAGCGCGCACAAAGCACATCGTTGATGCGGCGAAGCGTTCGCTCACTGGCGGAAGGCGGCAGGTCTTCGATCAGCACGTGGCAGCTCAGTGCCGGCGTATTCGAGCCCAGACTCCAGATGTGCAAGTCGTGAACATCCAGCACGCCCTCAACCCCGCGCATCGCCGAGATTACCGACTGCAGCTCCAGCCCGCGCGGCAGGCCTTCGAGCAGGATGTTGAGCGATTCCTTGATGATGTCCCACGCGGTCCAGATGATCAGCACGCCGATCAGCATCGAAAGCAGCGGGTCGATCTGCTGCCAGCCGGTGTAACGAATGGCCACGGCCCCGACGACGATGCCGATCGAGCCAAGCAGGTCGCCCAGCATGTGGACAAATGCGCTGCGGATATTGATATCGTGATGCCGCGCGACGCGCAGGCCCCACATGATGCCGCCATTGAGCACCAGCCCCGCTCCCGCAACGGCCATCATGACCGTCTCGTGTACGGCCAGAGGACTCAGCAGTCTCTGATAACTTTCGTAAAAAATCCAGACGGCCAGGGCCACCAGCGTCAGTGCGTTGATAAACGCAGTTAGAACGCCGGCGCGATGATATCCAAAAGTCTTGACCTCGTTGGCAGGCTTGGCTTGCAGGTACAAACCAAACCACGCCAGTAGTAACGCCAGCCCATCGGTGAAGTTATGGCCCGCGTCAGAGAGGAGCGCGAGACTGTGTGCCTGAATTCCGGCGATGAATTCAACGACCACAAACACCGCGGTGGCCACCAGCGACCACCACAGGATGCGTCCCGTCCCACCGCCGTGGTAATGCGAGTGCACGAAAATCCTCTTCTTTTAGTTTAACCCCGCAAGGCCCGTCCTAGCGCGACCTTGTGCGGTGTCTCGGAAGTAACTTTCTTGGGCGCGCAGGCACTTGTGACGCAGGGGCCGCACCTGATTTTGGTGTGGACCCGGGGGCAGCATGGGGCTCTTGGCCGTAATGGGAGGAAACCCGCAGGTCTCCCGCAAATGGCGCGGTAGCTCTTCGCTACAGAACCGGGACGTGTCTAGAACCGGGTAACTTCGGTGAAATTGAAATCACGCACCTTCATGGCCGGCACCACCATATCGAACGCCTCTTCACCGGATGCGCGCACCACCGGCGACAATGCCTCTACGTTCGACAGCAGTTCGATCAAGTTCTGATTGAATCGGAAATTCTTCAGCCCGCACGCGACCTGGCCATTCTCAATGAGAAACGTGCCATCGCGGGTCATGCCGGTCATAATTTTTTGATACGGGTCCACTTCACGGATGTACCAAAGGCGTGTGACCAGGATGCCGCGCCGGGTGGATGCGATCATCTCCTCGACGGAGGTATCGCCGCCCGCAATCACGATATTCATCGGCGCCTCGCCGAACTCGTTAGGCAAGGGGAAGCCATGCCCTGTTGGCTTCACGCCCGCCTGCGCGGCCGCCTGCCGGCTGTACACGACGTTGCGCACGACACCCTTCTCTACCAGAGTTACGCGCTGGCGCGGCACGCCCTCGCCATCGAAAGCGCTCCCCGATTGCAGGGCGTGACCGACGTCGTCGTGGATACTGATGTTCTCGCCGAAAATCTTCTCGCCGATCCGGCCGGTAAGGAAACTCCGCTCATCGCGCAGCGCCGTCGCGCTGAAGTCTCCAAACAGTTGCCCCACCAGATCGAGCACCGCCGAGGGCTCCAGTACTACTGTGTAGCGGCCCGGAGCGATTTCATCGGGCGCGCGCGAATCCGCCGCCTTGCTGGCAGCGGTCAGGGCCAGATCGAGCGGGTTCAAATCGGCGGCATGGCAAGACGTCTTCTTGGCCCAGCCCGAGCTGTCTTTGGCCATGGCGGTAATCGAAAATTGCGCCATGGTTTCCGCATGGTAAGCCGACACGCCGTTGGTGTTGAGAAGGGCGAGAACGGATTCGCTTGTAGAGTAGATGCCGGCCGCTGTCTGCGCCGCGCCTTCCACTGCGCGGATGGCCTCGGTTACGGCTTCCGCACGGCTGGCTGGCGTAATTGCGGCCGTCGCGGCAAACAAACGAGCCGGCTCCTCGTATTCCGCCGGTCCGGCCAGCGGCAACAATTCCGCATCGGGCGCCTGCAGACGCGCGACGGTGATGGCCTGTTCCACTACGCGGCGAACGCCTTCAGAGTCCAGACGGTTGGTAGTGGCGCGCGCCGTACGCCCATTCACCAGCGCACGTACGGAAAAATAACCGCTACGCTCGGCCACATTCTGATGAATGGTGTTGTTTGCAAACCGGGTGAGCGCGCGCGTACACGCTCCGACCATGGCTTCCAGATCTTGCGCGCCTATCGACCGCGCGACTGCGGCAGCCGACGCAAAGATTTCCTCGGCGCGTGCCCGCGTGAGCAGCGCGGATTCCAGCACATCCTTACCCGGCATACGCGCTACCAATCTTGACGTTGCGAAATCGAGCTGGGCTGGCTCCGTGTCCCGTACCCATCACCTGTTCGGGCTGGCCTTTGCCGCAGTTAGGCGTGCCCCAGAGTGTCCAGTGCTGGGCACCCGCAACGGCCACGCAGGAATTCCAGAACTCCGTGCTGATGCCGCTGTAACTTGGGTTCTTCAGCATGCGGACGCGCTTTCCATTGCGGATCTCCCAGCCAATCTCGCAACCGAACTGACAGTTGTAGCGCTTGTCATCGATAGACCAGCTCTTGTTGGTCTCCATGTAAATTGCGTGGTCCGCGCCGAATACCTCTTCCAGGCTCTGCTGGCCGGGTTTGAGGCTCACGTTGGTCATGCGGATCAGAGGAATCCGCGCCCACCCGTCGGCGCGCATGGTTCCGTTGGAGCGCTGCTCGCCTACTGCGGCCGCGGTTTCGCGCGACGTCATATAGCCCACGAAGCGGCCGTCGCGGATGATGTCGGTCGACTGCGCGGGCACGCCCTCGTCGTCGAAAGCGAACGTGCCCAGGCCCGGCCCGTGCTCGAGGCGGGCATCGCACACCACGTTCACGATTTCCGAGCCGTACTGCAAGTTGTTCAGCTTATCCAGCGTGAGGAAGCTCATGCCGGCGTAGTTGGCCTCCGTGCCCAGCACGCGATCCAGCTCGATGGGATGCCCCACGGATTCGTGAATCTGGAGCCCGAGCTGCGAGCTATCGAGAATCAGATCTTGCCGGCCCTCGGGGCA
Source organism: Bryobacteraceae bacterium (assembly GCA_041486185.1). GTDB lineage: Bacteria > Acidobacteriota > Terriglobia > Bryobacterales > Bryobacteraceae > QHXW01. The sequence continues at coordinate 7,716 of JBGPKX010000070.1, forward strand.
CTGGTCCGCCGCATGCAATGCCACGGCCTCTTCGGCGATGCGCGGAGCGTTCTCGAGCAGTTTCAGCTCGTCCACCAGTTCATAGCCCTTCAACTGATGCTGCCCGCCGAACGAATTTGGGAACGAGCGCTTCTGAATCTCGCCATCGCGAAAGCTGAACGCCGAAAAGCCCGCGCCGCTGGTGTAGCGGGTCTGGTCGATGAGACTGCCGATCGAGGACGCAAAAATCTGGCGGCTCCTTGCGAATACCAGCGCGGCCTCGGCCAGCGTGACCCCGGAGTTCCGGCGCAGCTCCGCATCGATCGAGAACAGCAGCGCCAGGTTTTGATCCACCGGGATGGTAAAAGGATCGATGCGAATGGGCGAGGTCCACTCGACTTCGTATTTCCGCTCCGGCGCCAGCGCGACGTCGTGCTTCTTGGCCAGAGCGCTGGCGCGCGCGATCTCGACAGCCAGAGCCGCCGCCGCTTCGACGCCCCCCGCGCTTAAATCGTCAGTCGCCGCGAAACCCCACGAGCCGCGATCGAGCACGCGGATCCCAAGTCCCAGCGAAAGCGAGCTGGACACCTGGCCAATTTTTCCGTTCTTAGTGGAAACGTTGCGATCCTCAGTTTCAATGAGCCGCACGTCGGCATACGAAATCCCGCGGCGCACGGCGGCGTCGAGTGCATTCAACGCGATGTTTTTCATCTTGGTGTGATCAGGCCGCCCAGTTTGTCTTGCTCACTTGCAGCGGTGCGCGCGAAGCGCGTGGAGTACGCTTCCAGGTACTTCAAACCTGCGCCCGTGTTATAGATGACGATCTTTTCCTCGCGCTTGAGAAAACCTTTTGCGAGCAGTTTTTCCAATGCGGAAATACACGCGGCGCCCTCCGGCGCGACGAACAGCCCTTCTTCTGAAGCGAGACGGATGCCGGCGTCGATCAGTTCAGCGTCGCTGACGGCAATGGCCGTTCCGCCGCTCTCACGCACGGTTTTCAAAATCAAAAAATCACCGAGAGGCTTGGGCACGCGCAAACCGCTGGCCACGGTGTGCGCATTTTGCCAGAACTCGCTGCGCGCGCTTCCCTGTTCGAACGCGCGCACCACCGGCTGGCAGCCTTCCACCTGGACCGCAATCATCTTGGGCCGCTGGGCGCCGATCCAACCCAGAGCTTGCATTTCATCGAACGCCTTCCACATGCCGATCAGGCCGACGCCGCCGCCGGTTGGATAAAAGATCGCTTCCGGCAGTTGCCAGCCCATCTGTTCGGCAATTTCGTAGCCCATGGTCTTCTTGCCTTCGATGCGGTACGGTTCTTTGAGCGTGGTCACGTCGAACCAGCCTTCGCGCGCCGCGCCGGCGGCCACCAGTTTGGCGCAGTCGCTGATCAAGCCATCGACCAGCGTCACATGCGCACCGTAAGCTTTGCATTCCACAAAGTTGGCCTGCGGCACGTCGCGCGGCATGAAGATGTGAGCCTCCAGGCCTGCAGCCGCTGCGTACGCCGCCATGGCGCTGGCCACGTTTCCAGCCGACGGGATGGCGAGCCTGCGAATCCCTAATTCGACGGCCATCGATACCGCGCAGGAGAGGCCCCGCGCCTTGAACGAACCCGTCGGATTCAGTCCTTCGTCTTTAACCCAGAGCTGATCCGCCCCGATTCTGTAGCCTAGGCGCGCCGTCCGCACCAGGGGCGTCATGCCCTCGCCCAATGAGATAATGGAGGTTTGACGCGTGGGAGGCAGCACCGGGCCGTATCGCCACATGCTGTTTGGGCCGGAGGCGATTTGCTCGCGGGTCCAGGAGCGGCGGAGTTTTTCGAGATCGTAGCGAACCAGCAATGGGCCGCCGCACTCACAAAGGTTATGGACCTTGCCGGGCTCGAGTTTTCGGCTGCACAGGCTGCACTCCAGATGCGTCAATGTATTGGAGATGGCTGGGCTCATTCGGGCTGAATTCTTCATGATACTGGACTCGAAGCCGGCGAAAGTATTTGCAGCGTTTCTGGCGCTTGCGGGGTCATGCTTCGCGGGCGAGTACGCCGTGCTCTCAAGCGGATTTCGCATCCATGCCGATCGCCACGAGACCGAAGGCGCCGTTGTGCGGCTTTACGCGAACGGCGGCGTGACCGAGCTTCCGGTCGAGCACATCGCCAGGTTCGAGGCAGACGAGAAAGTTCCGAAACCGCCCGCCGCCCAGCCGCAAACCACCGCGCCACCGCCGGGCCCTAAAGAACTCGTGACGGCGGCAGCTTTGCGCAACGGCCTGCCGCCGGAGTTTGTGCACAGCGTGGTGGCCGCCGAATCCGCGTATCGCACTAACGCCGTTTCCCGCAAAGGCGCCCTGGGCCTCATGCAACTGATGCCCGCCACCGCTCGTGAATACGGAGCCGACCCAGCCGATCCCAAACAGAACGTGGAAGCCGGCGCGCGATATCTGCGTGATCTGCTGCTCAAATACCAGAACAACGACCATCAGGTGAGCCGTGCGCTCGCAGCCTATAATGCCGGTCCGGGCGTGGTGGACCGCTATCACGGTGTGCCGCCTTATCGCGAAACGCTGGCCTACGTGGCGCGCGTGCTTCGGAAATACGAAAAGCAGGCCGCGCCTTCCAAGCGCTCTAAGCCTTCGGCCGATTGAAGAATTCCTGGTCGACTTTCGCCGCCAGAATGAAATCGCTCTCCGTCAAGCCGTCAATTTTGTGCGTGTAGGTCTTCACGTCCACGCGGCCCCACGTCAGCGCGATGTCAGGATGATGCCCTTCGGCCTCGGCCACGGCACCTACACGGTTCACGAAGTCGAGCGCCGTTTTGAAATCGGGGAAGACGTAGGTCTTGGTGATGTGGTGCTCGTCGACCACTTTCCAGTCCGGCAATTGGGAAGAGAACTTGCGCAATTCTTCGCCTGCGAGCGGCGGAACGCCACCGCGGCAAGGCACGCAGTGTTTCGCGGCAAGGCCGCTTACTCCAGATCCACCCATACTTCTCCATTCCTCAATTCGACCGCATAGGTCTTGAGCGGCCGCAGTTGCGCTTGTAGGCGATTGTAGTCCTTAGGATAGACGTTCTCGGGGAAATAGTTCTCGCCCGTGGTCACGTCGTACTGGAAGTGATGAAACGGGCAATCGATCAGGTTATCCCACATCGTGGCGCCTTCGAGCGGATTGTTCCGATGCGGGCAGAGGCCGAACGTGGCATAAATCCGTCCCTCGAAATTCGCCAGGATCACGGGCTTTCCATCCGCGTGCAAGAATTTGGTTCGCCCGGGCGGGACGTCTTCCACCCGGGCCAGTTTCCGAAACGCCACCGCTCTACTTGAAGTCCGCGGTCATGAAGCGTTTCACGTAGGGCGAATCTCCCGGCGCTCCGCGGCGGAAGTGGCCCGAAGGTCCTTCACCCAGATACTCGGAGAACCAGGCTTCGTGCTCTATTTCTTCGTGAAGGATAGCCAGCGCCAGCTCAAACGTGCGGTGGTCCTTTCCGAACGTCATGTTACAGATCTCGGTGTAGGTGCGGACGGCGCAGCGCTCCGCCTCCACCAGCACATTCAGCATGGCCTTCATGTCGCGCGGATTCTGCGGCAGATAGGCGTCCGGACAGCCTGCAATGTCCGCAAATCCGCGGATGTCGCGCGGCAATGCCCCGCCCAGCTCGTAGATACGCGGCGTCAGCGCTTCAAAATGATTGCGGTCCTCAATACGCGCGTCTTCGATGATTTCCTTCAGTCCCTCGCCGTCGAAACCGATCGCGTTCACGCGCAGGATCGTGTAGTAGTAAAATGTGGTGAATTCGGCGCCCGCAGCCCGAAGCAGTTTGTCCAAAAGGACGTCCACATTCACACCTGCTTGTTCCACAACTTGTCTGGCAACTTTACCCATGGTGTTTCTCCTTTATTGAATTCAATTGACGCTTGAAGAACAGATTTCGCACGTGCCTCGCAGGATCATCTCGTAATCCCGGATGACGCGCGCGCCTAACTGAGAGCGCTCGCGGAGACGCGGAAAATCAAACCAGTGGATGTCGTCCACGCGCCCGCAGCGCTCGCACACAAAATGATGATGCCGCTCGACGTTGGCATCAAATCGTACCGATTTGCCTTCCAGATGCACTTCCCGAACCAGACCGGCTTCGGCCAGCGCGTGCAGGTTGTTGTAAACCGTGGCCCGGGATGCGCGCAGGTCCGAGCGGTTCACCGCACGATAGATGTCGTCGGCAGTGGCATGCACCGGATGCCGGACCAGATAATCGAGCACGACGTACCGCTGCGGAGTGCACCGCAATCCGCGGTCGCGAAAGGCCGCTACGATTTCCCGCCTGGATTTAAACACGGTATGAGATTAGATTAATTCTAAACTAGAGTACTGTCAACTGATCCAACTAAAGTACTACGCAGTTGTGACCAAGAGTACCCCGGAGAATGAGGCGGTGGAGCTATTGCGGGTGCCACGCATTGCTTTCATGATGGAGTTGGGGACAAAAACGATGGGCATTGGATGCGAGAATTTTTCCACACCGGAACGGCGCACCACGGACCGGTTTCCCATTGAGAACGATGTCCGCTACAAACTGTTGGAGGCCAGGCGCGTCGCGCAAACCGGGCAGGGCCGAACGCTGAATATGTCGAGCGGCGGCATCCTGTTTACGTCCGAGTCGAGATTGCCTGTCGGACTGCGAGTCGAACTGGCGGTTGATTGGCCCGCGCAATTGAACGAGCACTGCGGGTTGAAGCTGGTGGCGCTGGGCAAAATCGTGCGATCCAGCACGGAAACAGCCGCCATCCGCATCGAAAAGTACGACTTCCGTACACGGGCAGCGGCCGCCGCTTCAGCCTGAGGGATTATCGCTTCAGCGGATCTTCCACCCAAGGCGGGGTCGCTTCAATCAGCCGGCCAAGTTCCGGCTCCAGTTGCTCGAGTTTGACCTTCATCTGCCAGGCGACTTCGCGATAGCTGAAGTGGCCTTTCACACCGCTGCGCACGCGGGCGATATACTCGGCCTCGGCGAAATCCATCTTGAAGAGAAAGCGCGACCGGGCCCCGAACGGCAACAGGTAGTGCGCACCCGGCACGGGCAGGCTATGCAAGTCCTCGAAGGCGGAGTGCATGGCGTACGCATAGATTTCGGTTGCGCCCGCTTCGGCGACGGCAGGCGGAGTCTCGTAGCCGAGGCGCCCATCATAGGTTTGACGAAACTGATGGCAGCGCCGGTGCCGGTGCAAGTCCCGGTAGGCGCCGACGTCCATGACCATGTCAAACGCGTAAGGGCCGCCGCGGAATGCCCGCGGCAAATCATCCCGCCGGTTGCGCGATCCGAGCGCTACGTCCATGACCTCCTGGCGCCGCGCATGGCTCCAGCCCGCTGCCATCTCGTACAACTCGCGAAACGGCCGGTCGGTCACCGAGTAAAGCAGCGTCGCCACGATATCCGCGCCTATGTGCGAGGGCCGCACGAGATCCACGCAGTCCACCTGAAGGCCGGCGGCCGGAGGGAGGTTCTGAGCCGCCCATAAGTTCATGTCTGCGCGCGAGCGCGACCGAAACTCATCGGGCTCGGCGTGACGCGCAAGCGTGGGCGCCAGCGGCTCGCTAGACTTGTCATCCCATTGGCAATCGGGCTCCGCGGCGCATGCGGCCGCGATCTCCTCGCCCAGGCTGCGCACTTCTTCGTACTCGGAAACGCGCAGCCGCTTGATCTGTTTCTCCAGCGTGCGAATGCTCGTTACCTGCCCCACATTGGTGGGCACTCCCCAGAACAGCAGATATCGCGCGACATCGAAAGCCCGCGCCGCGATATTGCGCTTGTAAGCGTCCGGTTTCATCTCCTCCGGCCGCGGCAGCTTTTCGCAGAGATGATCGAAGACGCGCGTGCCGACTTCTTTGTAAGCCGCCAGCAGCCGCTCACCGGCCTGCCGATAGCACGCTGCGTCGTCATCGGCGAGCTCACTGGGCGTGATGAATCCCGACTTTGAAAAATCCTGATAGCGCGATGATTTTGCCTGCCCGTCCCACAGCGTTTCGTCCTCAGCCTCGCTCGCCGCTAGCTCCGACAAGCCTTCGAAACACACCACGGTGTGTCCCAGGTCGGCGATCGAAGCATGGCCATATTGGAAATAGAAGCTTTCCAGGAATTTTTGCGAATCGTGCGTGCGCACCCATTCAAGCGATTGCCGTATCGAATCGGGCGACCGGCTGTAGCGCGCCAGGGCGTACGCGCACTTCTCCGGCGGCATGGGTGAGACGGTGAACACGCGTTTGGGTCTATCGGGCATGCTGATCAAGTTATGATATCGGATCGTGACGCGGCGACGCGGCGAAAACATTAACCATGAAGATACGAATTAAGCGGCTCCGCGAAGACGCGTTCCTCCCCGCCTACGCACATGGTCCCGTGGAAGATGCGGGTCTCGATTTGCGGGCCGTCGACGAGACCATGCTCCTCCCCGGTATTCCGCAGCTTGTCCCCACCGGCCTCGCCATCGAGCTGCCGCCGGGATGCGAAGCGCAAATCCGCCCACGCAGCGGCCTCGCCCTCAAGCACGCCATCACGCTGCCCAATAGCCCGGCCACCATCGACCCCGGCTATCGGGGCGAAATCCGCGTCATTCTGCTCAACCTCGGCAAAGCGGATTACGTGGTACACCGCGGCGACCGCATCGCCCAAATGGTTATCGCGCGTTATGAAGCTATCGAGTGGGAAGAGGGAGAACTGGGCGATTCCACCCGAGGCGCCGGTGGCTTCGGATCATCGGGAAGGTAGCGAAGCCGGCGCTGCTACTGGATCGCAACCGTGATACCCGGCTGGCTGGCCACGCCGCCGATCTTCACTTCGAGCGCGGCATTGCCCGAGGCCACGCCAGCCGGCACAAACGCGTTTACCTGGACCACGCCTAGAACCAGAAATGGCGGCGCCCCGGCAAACTGCACCTTTGCATCGACGCCGCCGATGCTAACGGTCACTGGCGCCGCGAGATGCCGCAGCGGGCTGGCAGAAGCGATCTGACCATCCTGGCCTGGCTTATCGAGGACTCCGCCGCCAGTCATGAAGATCTGCACGACCGAGCCGTGAGCGGCGGGGTGAGCGGAACCATTCACCGAGAAGTCCTGGTTGAGGATGGCGCCCTGTCCGGTGCCGGACTGGTCCAAGGAAAAGACCGCCGGTTTGGTCGAGACAACCGGCAGCGTGACTCCATTGGACAGGACTCCGTTGAATTCGACCTGCACTTTGACGTTTTGCTTTCCGGCGATGGAAAAAGGTGCGATGGCGCTTACTTGCCGGGCGAGTGTGTAGATCATTGGACCTGGTACGCCGTCAAAGAGAACCCTGGTGGGCCCAAGCTTTGTAGCCACGAGGCCGTTCTGGTCGAGCGTAAGTTTGACAATTTTGGGCGGACCCAGATTGAATCCAAAGCCGGTGAGGACTTCTCCCGGGGATACGCCGCCGCCCTGATAGCTCGCTGAACTTACGAGGCCGGCAGCGGGGACGTCGGGAAGCGTTGGATCGAAGGCCGTCACATTGTAAGAAAAGTTTTGGGCAACGCCACCGACCATGACGTTGCTTACGGTGACATGCGTGGCAACCTCAGCGGCGCGCGGATCGAGTGACACCGCCGGCGGACCGCCGGGCAAGGCCGTGGGCCCGGTGCTGCCCGGCACTACCCACACGATGGTGTTTTCGCCGAAGCCCTGCTGCGCCGGTTGCAATTGGACCGGCACATTGCCGCCGTTGCGCGTCATGGCGACGGTTGCACCCGTGAAATCGGCATCGTAGTACGAGAACGACCAGCGGTCAAAGATGAAACCCTGCGGAACATAGCCCGGCGGAGGCCAGGTGACATACTCCTGCCGAGTCGCCGGACGCGGCCCGAATACCTCATCTTCGTTGATAACCCAGAGGTCGTTAGCCCCGAATGGATTGGCCTTACCACCGGGCGGGATGTCGCCGGTTCCCATGTGGGTCGTCTGCGGATAGAGGACCCAGCGCCGGTGACCGACGACGGCGTTGTTATCGCCAGAGTCGTCCATGTAGCCTTCAACGCAGCCGGGCCGTTTCGGCAGGGACGTATCCAGGCAGATGTTGGAGTGCGACGCAGCGTCGGCCCCATCCGCGGAATAGTCAATCCAGGTGGCTGGCGGAGTGTGAGAAAGCATTATGTTCGCCGCGAACATCAGGGCGGCGAGTTGGGCTTTGCGGCTCAAGTCCAGATCAAGGGTGATGGCCGGTGGCACCCCTGCCATTGAGCGGAAGAAGTTCACCAGAGTGACGACGGCGTTCTTGTAGTCCGTAGACGTGTCGCCCGCTTTGCCCGCGGCCACGTCGCCGGTAAAGCCCATGGGGAAATTCTGGAAGGGCGCGTAGGTCGTGAGGTAGAGCTGAATAACGGCCTCACGATTGGAAGTATCCACCCAGGCGGGGGCAACGTCCGGCGCGGTAGACAAGCGCGGCGCGGCCAGCGGCGGTCTCTCGATCCGTGGAGCGGGACCGAGCTGCGGGCGTTGGGCCCAGAGAGGCGCGGCCAGCACGAACAGGAAAAAGTGCAGGCGGTAACCGCGTTGCACCGCGGACCGGATGTGGATGGGCATCGAAACCTCTCCAGCAGGCTCGGATGATTCTAGCTCAATAAGGTGGATATTGATAGAGGCTCAGGAGCTGGCTATAGCTTAGGAATCAGGCCTTGAGCCAGCGGTCAAACCACTGGAACGCATCGGCCTGCATTTCACGGTCGAACTTATGAGGCCCCGGATAGAATTTTGCCCGGTAACGATCGGCGATGCCGGCTCTGCGGTATACCTCTTCGAGGATCCGATCCGCGCGCTCCATCTCGGGCATCGTAAATAGATCGTCGTCGCGATTATTGAGCACGAGCACCGGGTTCGGCAGGTTGAGTCCCAAGATTTCGGGGTAATCCAGATCCCGCGGCAGTCCCGGAATGTACACCATCCAGGTGTGCGTGTGGCACTTGTTCAACAGATAATCACGCCACGTGGTCATCATCCCGACGCAGCACGAGCACCGGATGCGTTCGTCTACACCAGTCAAGAATACGGTCCGCAGCCCTCCGCCGGACAAACCGCAGCAGCCCACCCGATCCGGAATCACGTCCGGCCGCGAGCACAGGTAATCCAGCGCGCGTTGATCTTCCGCAGTGAACACGCCAGGCCATGTGGCGCCGGCACTAAACAGGCTTTTTGCCATGAGGTGCTCATGGTTTGCGGCAAAACTGTTATAGCTCTTAATCTCTTCCTCGGACTCCGGATCCCGTTCCACGAGTTGACCCTTGATGACGGCTGGCAGGTCGGCGACGCGCACGCGCCGGCTGGCGAACGCGAAAGCATCATGCACCAGGACGACATATCCGCGTTTGGCGATTTCATTCGCCCAGGCAACGCCGCCATAGTAGTGTTCCTGGTGCCGCAGCATGACAGGATGCGGATCCTTGCTGATGCGCGTGATCTTACGCAGGCCGAAATACTTGTTACCTCCGTGGTCATGCAGGGCCAGTATGCCCGGAAGCGGCCCGGTGGCTCCCGCCGGTTTGAGCACGAGCGCTTCGGTGGGCGGACCATAAGGGAGCTGCCAGTTTAAATGTTCGATAGCGAGGCCATCGTATTCGATGTGGTGCTGCAGCGTGGCGTGGGGCGCTCGACCCGTATCCGGTTGGAGCAACGCATCGCGGTAGCGCTGGCGCGCCTGACGTTGCCATGCGTCTACGTTTTCCCAGCCTGGCCGCCGGAAGGAGAGGCGTGGCGGGTCCGCGACGATTCGCGCTGCCCAATCTCCATACGCTCCGATCATGTTCTGCAACAATTGAGGCCCTCCCCGGCCGGCTGCGGCTTAGGCTAGACATCCCAACCGCTTCTCGCCCAGAGTAACAAAAGGGTCAACCCCGCGGACACCGTTGGGGACCACCAAGGGAAGCGGGTCGCCGAGGGTTCGCCAAGCTGTGAGCTTCAATCTTCCCCAACTCGATGCTAGACTACACGAGAAATGCACTTGAATACGGTTTCGGGAGGCCGCAAATGCGTTTCGAAGCCACCCCGGCTCTTGAAGCGGGTCCCACGGCGTCATGACGCCGGTGTAATCAAACGGTTAACTTCTGCGGCCATATCCATCGCGTCAAAAGAACATTTGCCGGAGGCAATTCGCCGCTACAAGGCAACCTTCGGCAAGGCAACCGTCGTCTGGACGGGCATTTAGCATGGCCACACAAGGTACAAAGAAAGTTCGGACCGTTGACAACAATGCCGCCAGCCGCGAGCGGTTACGGTCGATTCTCGAGTGCATGGCGGAAGCGATTATCGTCGCTGAACCATCTGGAAAAGTGGTTTCAATGAATTCGGCGGCGCTCGTGCTGCACGAATTTCCATCGCCCGAACAGGCCAGCCGCGACCTGACTGAGTTGTCGGAAATCCTCGAAGTCAGTTATCCTGACGGGCGCCTGGTGGCCGCGGCCGATAGGCCGCTCTGTCGCGCAAAGCTCGGCCAGGTGGTTCCGGATGTGCAGCTCCGCGCGCGAAACAAGCGCACGGGCAAGTCCTCGATCTTGATTTATCGTGCGGCTCCGGTCCGGGATCACCGCGGGCAGGTGATTCTCATCGTAGCGGCCATCCGCGATGTTGCTCAGCAAAAACTGGTGGAGCAGACACTGCGGGAGAGCGAGCAGCGTTTTATGCTCGCCGAGAGCGCAGCGCACCTGGGCTCATGGGATTGGGATCTGCTCACAGACGCCCACACGGTTTCCGGGGAATATTTACAGCTTTACGGCCTGCCGCCTGATCGTACTTCCCTCACGTATCAGGAGTGGCTCGGACTGATTCATCCGGAAGACCGCGAGTGGGTGCGAGCACACGTGCGGGAGGCCATTGAACGGACGCACGTCTGGGACACGGAATTCCGCGTCAGACGGCCGGACGGGAGCGTGCGCTGGTTACTCGGGAAGGGTACGGTGTTCCTCGACGACTCCGGCCAGCCGGTCCGCATGATGGGGGTTAATCTCGATATCACTGAGCGCAAGCGGGCTGAGCAGAAATTCAGCGGGCTGTTGGAAGCCTCTCCAGAGGCCATGGTGGTGATGAACCAGGATGGCAAGATCGTCCTGGTGAACGCCCGAATCGAGAAGTTGTTTGAATACCGGCGAGAGGAGTTGCTGGGGCAGAAGATTGAAATGTTGATACCCGAACGCTTCCGAAGGCGGCATCGGGGATACCGAAAGGATTACTTCGCTCAGCCTAGATTGCGGCCCATGGGGTCAGGTCAGGAGCTGTACGGCCGGCGCAAAGATGGGACGGAGTTTCCGGTTGAAATCAGCCTTAGCCCCCTGGAGACCGATGAAGGACTTCTGGTTTCGGGCGCCATTCTCGACATCACGGAACGGAAGCGAGTGGATGAGGCATTGCGCGAGAGTGAAGAGCGCTTCCGCAGAGTGTTCGAAGAAGGGCCTCTCGGCGTCGCGCTCGTGGGGAAGGATTATCACTTCGTGAAGGTTAACAACGCGCTTTGTCAAATGGTGGGGTATTCGGAAGCGGAACTCCTCCAAAGGTCTTTTGCCGACATCACATACCCGGATGATCTGCGAGCGGATGTGGAGCTTGCCGAGCGGCTTTTCAGACGCGAAGTACCTTTCTTCCAGCTGCGAAAGCGGTATGTGAGGAAGAACGGTGAAATCATTTGGGTTAATCTGACTGCGTCCCTTCTTCGCGATGCGGAAGGCGAGCCCCTCCACGGCCTTGCCATGATCGAAGACATCACCGAAGTCAAGCGTACCCAGGAGGAGGCACTTGCCAGACACAAGCTGGAAAGCCTGGGCGTGCTGGCCGGTGGCATCGCTCATGACTTCAACAATCTGCTGACTGCTATTACCGTGGAAGCGGGACTCGCAGCGACCGACCTGGCTGCCGGTTTGTCGCCTGTTGAAAGTATCGAGACAATCAGAGCTGTCGCGCGCCGCGCCGCTGAGATCGTGCGCCAGTTGATGGCCTATGCGGGACAAGAGAATGCGTCATTTGAGCCGGTCGATATTTCCCTTCTGGTCGGCGAGATGCTTCAGCTCCTGAAGGTCTCGATTTCAAAACACGCGACGTTGAAAGTCAATCTCTGTAAGAGCCTTCTCGCCATCCGGGCCAACGCCGCACAGATCCAGCAGGTGGTAATGAACCTGATCACGAATGCCTCTGAAGCGCTCGCAGAAAAAGAAGGAGTAGTTACCGTCAC
>JBGPKX010000071.1:0-19514 GCA_041486185.1 Bryobacteraceae bacterium
AATGAGAAGATCGCAGCGGGCGCTGTCCGACAACGCCGCGCCCAGACTTGGCACAATCGAATTTCATGAAAGCTCTGGGAGACACCGCGCCGCGGCACCTCGCACTGCTCGACCTCGCCGACCCGGTTCCTAAAGACGGTGAAGTCCTGGTGAGAGTTCGCGCTGCCGGCGTCTGTGGCTCAGACCTGCACGGCTTCCTCGGCCGAAGCAAGAAGCGGGTGCCACCCCTGGTGCTGGGTCACGAGTTCTCCGGCGAAGTGGCAGCAAACCAGGCAGGGCTTTCGGGCATTGCACCGGGAGGCGCCGTCGCCGTTTATCCAATCATCAGCTGTGGGACATGCGAATACTGCGCATCCGAACGCGAGCGTCTGTGCCCAGCCAGGCGAGTCTACGGCTTGGATTTTCACGGAGGCTTGGCCGAATACGTGGCGGTTCCGAGACGCTGCCTCTTCCCGATTCCCGCTTCGATGTCGTTCGTGGAGGGTTCTCTGGTCGAACCACTGGCCAACGCCGTTCATGTCGTGAAGCGGTGTCCCGAAGTGCGCGGCAAGACTGGCCTGGTCTACGGAGCGGGGCCCATCGGAATGCTGTGCGCGTTCGTCGCCAGGCAAGAGGGCGCACGGTTCATCATAATGGTAGATCGTAACGCCCACCGGCTCGCGAGACTGAAAGAGCTAGCGGCCGATATTACTATCGATTCCTCCCGGCAGGATCCCGTGGCTTCCGTGCTTGAGCAGACCGGAGGACGCGGCGTGGATTTCGCCATCGACGCCGTTGGGAATGCTCAGTGCCGTCAGAACAGCATCACCTGTACTGTTTCAGGTGGTACGGTGATCTGCATCGGCCTGGAAGAAGAAGTCTGCTCTGTTGACACGCGCTCCTTGGTCACGCGGGAACTGGATGTGAAAGGCGCCTATGCGTATTCCCGGTCAGATTTCGCCGAGGCACTCTCCATGCTCAATCGAAAGATGCTCTCGTGGAGCCGGGTGGTCACGAAAGCCGGTCTCGCTCAAGGCCAGGCAATCTTCGACGACCTGGCCAGCGGCCATTCGTCGATTTTGAAGGCGGTCTTCGAGATCTGACCGCTACCAGTAAAACTTTAGCCCGAACTGCATGGCACGCGGGTCGGTCTGCACGTTCGTAATCTTTCCGAACTGACAAGCGCGACCGCACCCACCATGATCATGCGTTTTTGGATCGAAGCGGCGGTGCCGATGAAAGCCCGCTTCCCGAACAAAACTACATAGTTCCGACTCATTAGAATCTCCTTAGTGTCGTCGAAATTCTCCACAGAATACGTATTGAATTCAAGCGCTGCATTCTCCCTTACGGGGCGGGAACCACGCGCTCAAGGAGACTCCGCCCGCCCCGGTAGAAGGGGCTAAACCAAATAACCCGATTGCAAGCCATCGCCGCTAGAGGAAGACGACGCGCCGGCTTCTTGTTGCCTGCTCCGAGGGGTCATGACCTGTCCCTCCAGCCTTTCCGCTGTCCATCGCAACCACCGCAAGCCGATCACCGCGCTCACCAGCCTACGCCTCGCGGACTGCCGACTCCCGGTCCCCCGGCGCCAATTCCGGGGCGGCCGGCACCAGCTCCGGGAGGCTCTGGTGCAAACGCGAGGGGGGCGGACGATGATGAAGAGATGCAACGGTTCGTCCCGATCGAAGATCTGTTCAAAGGAGGGCAGGCCGAAGATGGTAGCCTCGTGGTGGGCACCTGTGGTGGTCGAAATTCAAACAGACGAGGGTCTTACGGGTATTGGAGAGGCGGACGCCAATCCCTGGGTAATCAAAGCCATCATCGAGGCACCGGGCTCTCATATCATGAGTCTCGGACTCAAGGAGTTGATGGTCGGGCAGGATCCCACTGAGCCCGCTGCCTTGTGGGACAGGTTGTACAAGTTTACCGCCATGACCGGGAGGCGCGGGGCGGGGATCTGCGCGATCGGCGCCCTGGACATGGCGGTCTGGGATCTTTATGGAAAATCCACCGGGCGGCCCGTGTGGCAGTTGTTGGGTGGCGCACAAAAAGAGTTCGTAACGCCTTACGCCAGTCTCCTGCCATCAGGGATTACGCTCGACGAGTATCAGCGCAGCCTCCTCGAGAAAGCGGCTTGGGCGCGCGATTTCGGTTTTCGTGCGGCCAAGATGGAGGTGTGCGTCAAGGGACCATATGCCCACAACCTGCTGCGCGAAAGTGATGACGCGATTGTGGAACTCGTGCGCTTGTGCCGCGAAACCGTAGGACCTGACATGGCAATGATGGTGGATGTAGCCTATGCCTGGTCCGATTGGAAAGAGGCGCTCCGCGTCATGCGCCGGCTCGAGCCATTCGATTTGTTTTTCCTGGAAACGCCGCTCCCTTCGGACGATCTGGAAGGGTACGCCCGGCTGGCGGGGGCTACCAATATCCGCATCGCCGCCGGCGAATGGCTAAGCACACGGTTCGAATTTGCGGATTTGATGGACCGGGGCAAGATCGACGTAGCGCAACCCGATATTGGCCGAGTAGGGGGTTTTACCGAAGCGATGCGTGTGGCTCACATGGCCCAGGATCGCGGGAAGGTGGTAGTACCGCATTGCTGGAAGACCGGCATCGGAGCCGCTGCAACAGCTCACTTTGCCGTCGCCGCTTCCAGTTGCCGCTACATCGAGTTCCTTCCGCCCTTCGTGGCGGAATCGGCGCTGCGACGCGAATTGGTGCAGGAAGAACTGCAGATCGCCGATGGAAAACTGGACCTGCCGCGTCGTCCCGGCTTGGGAGTCGAGTTGAATCCAGCTGCTGTGAGGCGCTTTGAAAAGGGCGCGAAAGAGTATGTCGAAGCTCGGCAGGGCTTCTCCGTCTCCGAACTCCCCTAATCGCAGGATGCCACTCGATATCTCGTGTCCTTCTCAGGCAGTCTGACAGGCATTACGTGGAACCACACGCGCGGATACGCTCCGCTCGTTGCCACGGCTCAAAGATTTGAGGACGTGACCGGCGACGTCGACATCAAATGGCAAAAGCGTTCGCTCAAGGACTTCGGCGATGTCCCTCTTGAGAAGCTGAGCGAAGATTTCGATCTTCTGGTCATCGATCACCCCCACCTTGGCCATGCCGCAGCTCGCGGGATGTTGGCGCCTCTGGAGAATTTGTTGCCTCCGGAGTGCCTGAGCGAACTGGCGGGGGCCTCAGTCGGCCGGTCTTACGAGAGCTACTGGTGGGACGGCCATTTGTGGGCTTTGCCAATAGATGCCGCGGCGCCGGTCAGTTCCTGGCGGCCCGATCTCGCTG
Source organism: Bryobacteraceae bacterium (assembly GCA_041486185.1). GTDB lineage: Bacteria > Acidobacteriota > Terriglobia > Bryobacterales > Bryobacteraceae > QHXW01. Next base: position 3,277 of record JBGPKX010000071.1, read on the forward strand.
AAAAAGCGCGAATCGCCCTGCCACGAACGTTCGAAGAGGTCATCGGCCTAGCCCGCCGAGGATTGGTGGCAGTCCCGGCTGCACCGGTAGACTCGCTCATGAACTTCTTTATGATCTGTTGCGCGCTGGGAGAGGAGCCTTTCTCCTCCCCCCGTTGCTTCGTAAGCCAGGAAACGGCCGCTGCCGCGCTCGGGCATCTACGCGTACTCGTAGACTCGTGCGCACCCGAGTGCCTCGACCGCAACCCGATCCAGACGTATCGTGAAATGGTAACCGGTGATCGGATTCTTTATTGCCCGTTTGCCTATGGGTATTCGAACTACGCAAGAGTCGGTTTCGCCCCGCGCGTGTTGCGATTCGGAAACCTCGTTTCTCTAGGGAGCGCACAAGTGCTGCGGTCCACTCTGGGCGGCGCCGGCCTCGCGATTTCCAGACGCTGCACGAACGTCCCCCTGGCAGCCGATTACGGGAAATTCGTCGCCTCCTCCCAATGCCAGCGCGGCTTGTATTTTGATAGCGGCGGACAGCCCGGTCATCGCTCGGAGTGGGAAGACGCCCGAGTGAATTCCGCGGCTAACGGCTTTTTCGAGTCTACGCTCGATACGCTGGATAACGCCTACCTGCGGCCACGGTACGACGGCTATATCGAGTTTCAGAACCAGGCCGGGATACTCATCCACGCGTTCTTACGGCACGGCGGCGATGTCAAGGACGTCATTACCTCCATGCAGGCGCTAAGAGACGACAAGATGTCCTGATAAGGCGTCCCGGCGATTTCGAAGTCTCACAGCGGGCGAGGCTCGCCTCAGCCATTTGGGCCTGTACGGCTCCTTGCGTCGGCCACACGCGGGATCATCTACACCGTGTTTTCTCCCGCGAGCTGTCGCGCGGGCGGCGCTAAAATACCGACTTCAAATTCAACGTGGGCTGTAACGGCCTAGAACGTGATGGTGAGGCCCCCGTCGGCGACCAGCGTATGACCGGTCACGTACGACGCGTCATCGGATGCCAGGAACACAGCGACACGGGCGATTTCCTCCGGCCTTCCAGCACGCGCCAGGGGTATTTTGCGCTTCCCCACATACCACGTTTGGAAGTACTCCGTGGTAGTCTCGTCCACGCCATTGACAACCGACATGGGCGTGTGGATGCAGCCCGGCGCGATGGCGTTGGCATTGATCCCGAAGGGGGCCAACTCGACCGCAAGCGATTTCGTGAAGCTGATGATCGCGCCTTTGCTGGCGGCGTAGGCTCCAACCGTGGCTTCCGTCGCGATAGCTTGCGTTGAAGCTATGTTGACGATCCTGCCCCAGCCGGCCTTGATCATGTGCGGGGCCACCAGTTTGCAGCCGACGTACTGTGCCTCCAGGTTGACGGCCTGAATCTCGCGCCAGTGTTCGAGCGAGCTGCTGAGAAGTTCTTCGTAGTAGGCAATGGCCGCATTGTTGACGAGAATCTCGATGCGTCCCTGGGCTTCCACGATGTTCGACACCAGTTCCGAATACGCCGTGTGGTTGGTGATATCCAACTGGCAGCTAAAGGCTTTGCCGCCCGAATTGCGAATTTGTGCGCAGCGCTCATCCACATGGGCGCTGCGGTCAAGACCGTAAACTACGGCGCCTTCCTTGGCGAACTCGCTCGCGATCGCAGCACCGATCCCCTGAGCGGCTCCCGTGACCAGGGCGACTTTTCCATCGAGTCTCATGGGCTAAGCATTCTCCTCGGCGGACGGGCTCTCCGCCACTGTGATCATCACGGCGCCGGCCAAAGTGATGGCACCCCCAATCAACATCGAACCACTGATGTGTTCATGCAGCGTAAGGGCCGAGATGAGCACTCCCAAAAAAGGCAACAGATAGATGGACACCGACGCCTGGCTCACATCGATACGGCGCAAGACAAACATCCACAGCACCATCGCCAGCCCCCAGCTAAAGACACTCAATACAAGCACCGAAAGCCATGTGGCGACCGTATAGGAGCGCACAGCCGGCCACGTCAACGGCTCCGTCCAGATCAGGAGCGGGACGCACAATACCAGCGCCATCGCATATCCGTATACGAGAACCTCGAAAGCGGTAAATCGGCTAAGCAAGTCTTTGCAATATACGTTGTAGAACGAACTACTTGCGCAGGCCAGCAGGACAAGGACATTGCCGGTCAAGAACTCACCGCGCATCAGAGCTTGCTGGTGAAGATCGGATCGTGAGAGCAGTAGAACGCCGGCGAGCGAAACCGCCAGGCTCAGCCAGCGGATCCAGGTCATCCGTTCTCCCAAGATCAGGGAGGCGAGTACGGCTGTCAGTATCGGCACGGTGAGATAAATGAGCGCGGCGTTTGAAGCGGTGGAACGTTCCGTTCCCCAGGCCAGAAAAGCGGAAGCCGGAACCAGGCCAAAGACGCCGATCACCACGAACCCGATCCCGTCGTGCTTGGTCCAGCGCCTCCGGCTTTTCCCGGCCGCCAGACCGAAGTGCTCTTTGAGGAGAAACGGCAATAAGATGATGGCCGCCAACAAGAACGTCCACGCGCTGACCGTAACCGGTCCCATCTGGGCGGAGGCGGTTTTGTAGGCCGCATATTGGGCCGCCCACATGGCATTCACTATGACGAGCAACGCGAAGTTCGTCAGACTTTTTGAGTTTGGAGGCCGCATAGCGATTCAGTCGAAAATAACAGTCTTGTTTGCGTAGAACAAAATTCCATGCTCGATATGCCAGCGGACCGCCCGAGAGAGCACGGTGCGCTCGATACACAATCCCGCGCTTCACATCAATCGTGAAGAACCCTGACACATTGGTCCCCGATCGATTCTTCCAGCTATTGGAAGGCCACGTCTCCCATCTCCCTTCACCGGGCCCGGGCACCGTGTGAAGTCTTCGCATCCCAGGCGCGTATGTCGCCATACGCACCGGCGCTGGGCGAAACCCTCGCCATTGCTGTATCCTGTAATGACGACATCGCCAAACACCGCCGGCGGTGAGTCCTAGCCATACCGGGCATCCTTCAAATCGCCCAATACACCCCGCATCAAATCCACATGGCCCTCGTTGCCAAATCCCGGCGCGGGTTTCCCCGTGATCACTTCCAGGGCCAACAGGAAATGTCCATTGCCCGCCAACACGCGCGAATGCAGGCCACCCCCGGCCGATACGGCAGCCCTCGCAGAGCCACCGTAGTCGCAACGAAGCCGATGGTGGCAGAAAATATCATCCATCACACCAGGAACCGCGCCTCGTATATCATGCTGCCCGAGATTCCTTAGCATTTATTACGCGCATTGCGCTCCTCGAGGGCACTCACGAGCGGTCGATTTGCCGTGAGGAATCAATCAGCAGCCAAAGGAGGCCGGAGATCAAGGCGGTTGCGCCCGCGCCTTCTAATGCGCCATCCCAACCCATGTGGCTGACCATCCAGGGAAATGCCACGGTTCCAATCGCCGCCCCGAGATTCCCCGAGCCGTTCATGAACCCTCCGAGGATGCCGGTGCCGCGCCGGGTGATATCGATGACGGCCGCCCAGAAGGGAGGCGCCGCGACGAACTGCAAACCGGCGGCCAAGGAAAAAATGAGCGCCGAGGCGGTGTTGTTCCGGATGGCGGGCGCAACCATGCAGAAGACACCGGAAAGCGTGATGGCTGCGCAGGGGACGGCGCTGCGCCCCCACGGACTTCTCCATTTGCGAAAGAAATGATCGCTGAGCACACCTCCGACCGGCGCGCCGACAGTCATGCCCACATAGGGCAGAGCGGAGAGCACCGCGGCATACAGCTTGCCAGCTCCGCGCACTTCCTGAAAATAGGTATAGAACCAAGTCAGGAAAACGAAGCCGCTCACGCCGTAGAAAAACTCGCTGGCACAAAGGAGGTAAGCGTTTCTCGAGCGGGCCAGGAGTCGGTACCACGCCCAGTCGGTCTTCTCCACGTGCGTTTCTTCTTTTTCCGCCTCGATCTCTGCCAGTTCCCGTGGCGACACTCGCCGGTGCTGAGCCGGCTGATCGGTCGCCAGCCGGTGCCAGCAGACCACCACCAAAAAGGTCAGGACAGCGGAGAGTATAAAGGATTCACGCCATCCGAAATGACTGATAATCAGCGCAATCCAAACCGGGGTGAATGCTCCTCCGAAACCCGACGCCGCATGGATCACCCCGCTCGCCCGCGCTCGTTCGCTGCGCCGCATCCAGTTTGCGAGGGCGCGAGCGAAAGTCGGATAGGCGCACGCCTCACAGAGGCCCAGCAGAAACCGGAGGCTCTCGAGCAGAATAACCGCGTTCACAGCGCGGCCGGCGATGTGCCTTTGTGTCAAGCCTGTCAACAGCGTGATCAGAGCCCAGCTTACGCCGGCAGCCGTCAGAACATTGCGGGGACCAAAACGATCAGCCAGCCATCCGCCCGGCACCAGGCCAAATGCGTAACCGAACAGGAAAGCGCTGAGGACCTCGCCGAGCGCTTGTGTCGAGAGACCAAACTCAGAGGCCAGGTACGGCGCCGCCACCAGGATGTTGATCCGGTCAACGTACAGCACGAAAGCAACCGCGCAGAGCAGCCCCACAATCGCCCACCGGAAGTGACTGCCCTGGGCGCGAGGGAGCGGCGAAGCTGTGGGGGGATTCATCGAGAGGTGCTGTTTCCGGGGGTCAGCGCCTGTCGGACCGCGGGCGGCGGCATTCCGGGTTCAGTAGGTCCTCATAATCAGGCGCGATCCCGGCCGCGTCTGCAGCGGCTCTTGGGAATCGCGGATCGTCGGGACGGATATCGAAGTAGTTGTCGTGCTCGCTGCACGAGCCTTTGCGGTTTTGGTTCCACTCATTCACGTGGTTGTTGTTGTAATTCATCGATTTTGGAACGCTGTGAACGATATTGCCGGTCACCTCCACATTGGCCGTGCCCTCATCCAGATAAACTCCTCCTGGCTTGCCTACGCTATCATGAATGTAATTTCCGCGCAGCACAGTATAGGGGATCATCCCGAGAGTGTAGATGCCGCCTCCGTCATTGCGCTGCTGCATCACGTGGTGAATATGGTTGAATTGCACGGTGTACTTCCGGGCAATGGTGGGTGTGTGGTAGTAAAAAGGTTGAAAGTATCCGCCGCCGCCCGCGTCTTCCTCGCCCCAGCCCCAGCCGATCGAGATGCCTGTGTAAGGCAGGTGACAAATCTCGTTGTGCGCAATCAAAGTGTCATCCGCATAGCCCGCGAAGATACCGACGCCGCCCACATATTCTTTGGCAACATCATGGATATAGTTGTTCACAATCTGGTTGCCCGCGGCCACCACGCGCCGGTCGAGCGGATGGTGATCGATGACATCGCCCACCTGGATCGCACTACCGGACAGGTCATGGAACTTGCAGCCCAAGATAATGTTGTTTCGCGCCCCGTGCTCCAGATCGATTCCGCTGCTGCCGAACTTGGTGAAAGTACATCTCTCGAATCGGACTGCTTCCGCCGCATGAAGAACTATCGCCGAGGGGCTCTTGATGTTCTCGTCATGCACATTGGATACCCGGGCCCCCCGCTGGATGAGGTGTTCGCGCGAGATTGTAAAATTTGCCTGCACATCGATGTGGCCCGACTCGCTCGGGCGGGTCCAGCCGGCGTGAGCGAATGTGATTCCTTGAAAGCAGATGTTGTGGATGGGGGCATCGAGCGAGCCCTTGACCTCAACCAGGCGCTCGACGACCGGCGCGATCACTTCCGATTGCGCCGGGTTCTCGCCGCTGCGGGGCAGGTAATAAACCACATGCGTCTTCCGGTTCAGGTACCACTCTCCCGGTTCGTCCAGAAGCTCCATCGCGTTCTGGATGTAGGTCGGCAGCTTTGTTTGTACGCCATCCTTGGTTCTCGAAAGCCTGAAGTACGGCTGCTGCATCGTCACGATCGAACCACCTTGGCCCGGCTTGATCGAGCTGACCTTAACGAGGGAACGCGACCACTCGACATCGTAGACGAATTCGATATCGTCTTGATTCGCCCAGTTGGCCATGCGCGCGTCTGACGACGTGTAACCGTCTTCGCCATACAATTCCGCGCCCGGGAGGCCGCCTCCGTGTGCCATGACACAACGGGAGCCGTTGACATAAAGCTGGCGGAAGTCGGGCAATTTCGTATCCGCGCGCCAGCGGCCGCCGGCGTCCGCGCGCCAGCCCGTGATCCTCTCCCCTCCACTCACGACGGGCGTCTCGCCGGGATGCGCTTTGTAGACGACGTTAAAGCTGTTCGTCCCAGAATCACGCGCGTCAAAAGTGAGGGTCTGTGAAAGCCGGTAAGTGCCTCCGTGCAGATAGACCAAGATGTCGCTTGTCATATCGCCGTTGATGGCCCTCACCGCGTCGCGGGCTTTCTCGATGGTCAAGAACGGTTGCGTTTCGGTTCCCGGATTGGCGTCGCTGCCATTGGGAGAAATATAGAAGACGGGCCCAGCCGTGGCGATCGCCGCCGCTAACGGCAATACTGCGGCGAGCCGGAATAGGGGGTTATAAAGAGCTCTTCGGAATATGCAAGGCATTTGACTTGTTCCGCATCCTGGAACATACTGTTCCTTTTTGTGAGCGATTTTTTCATGGATACCCAGTTCTGTTAAGCAGGAATCGTGAGACCCGGCATCTAGCGTCGGAAAAAACAAAAAGGAAGTTACTATCGTGAAAACGAAGATTGTTGGTTTCGAAGTATGGAGATGTGAGTTGCCGACAGGGCGGGTGATCGGAGATTGCACTTGCCACTACGACACTGAGGATGTATTCATCCTCGCGCTGAACACCGATCAAGGGCTGGTGGGCTGGGGCTTTGGCGAGACAGTTTCAAAAGGTGTGTTCACTAAACCCGCGCCCTGGCTGGCATCCATGCCCGGCGTGGACGAACTTCGCCAGGATTTCGCGGAGGACGTCTGGCCATTGATGCAACAATCCGAGCTTCAGCCGCTGTGGGAGCGCCGGCAGGAGCTGTTCCCCGACTTCTCGTACAGGTCTGTTGCCATCCGCACCGCCTTGTGGGATCTGATGGCGAAGAGCAAAGAACAACCTCTGCACAAGCTGCTGGGTTCAAAGGATGATCGCGCGCGCGCGTACGGCAGCGGTCTCGATTTCCCATTAACCGATGCTCAGGCGGGTGAGATCTTCAGGCGGTTCAAAGAACGGAGATTCTTTGCCGTCAAGGTCAAAGTAGGCCGTCCCACGCCCGAACGCGATTTGCATCGTCTACGGCTCGTGCGGGAGATCGTCGGCGAGAACGTTGAGATCGCGATCGATGCCAATGAAGGCTGGACCTGTGAGGAGGCGATCGAGAGGATTACATTTTTCACCGAAGAGGGAGTGCGCCTGTCCTACGTTGAGGACGCTTTATCGCGCGACGACCTGGATGGATTCGTGCGGCTCAACAAAAGCGTGGACGTAGATATTATCGGGCACGATTACATTTTGGATCATCGTGAGCTGCGGAGATTCGCCGAGCGGGGCGCGTTCAGCCGCTTGCGTGTCTCTGCCGACATCGATCACGCGCTGGCCTGTGCGGACATCGCGCGTGAGTTCCACCTACCTTTGATCTTCGGCAACTCTCTTTTCGAATTCTCCGTGCATGCCGCAGTCGCGGTTCCATCAACGGATCGCATAGAGTTCTCCGATCTCGCGTGGAACCGACTGCCGATCCATCCGGTGGAATTCGTGAACGGCTACGCGGTGGCTCCATCGAGGCCCGGACATGGACTCGATCCTTCGATGGAATCGCTTCGGGCGTTCAGCAACCCGCAGCCGAAGTAAGCCGAGAGGCCGCTCAGGCCAGAACCTCGGAAACCACCCGCGCCGGAAACTGGTCCGTGAGCCGCTCTTTTAGTCCGTTGCGTTCGTAAACCAAGTTGCGGAAATTCAGGCCCAGGAGGTGGAGCATGGTGGCGTGGAAGTCATGGACACTGACCCGGTTCTCCGCCGCCTTGTGGCCCATCTCGTCGGTGGCGCCATGAACATACCCGGCTTTCACGCCGCCGGCCATCCAGATGCTGAATCCGCTGGGTCCGTGGTCGCGCCCGGCTGAACCTTGCCCCTGGCGCAATTGAGAATTCGGCATCCGGCCGAATTCCCCGCCCCAGATCACGAGCGTACTGTCCAGCAGCACCCGCTGCTTGAGGTCCTGGATCAGCGCGGCTGCAGGCTTGTCGGTTTTGCCGCAACTGTACCGGAGGCTGTCTTCAAGACCGGAGTGGGCATCCCAGATCTGGTACTCAATGAAGAGCTGAACGAAACGGACGCCTCGCTCCACCAGGCGGCGCGCCATCAGGCAGCGTTTTCCGTATGAGGCGGTGGCCTCCTCATTGAGACCGTACATCTCTTTGGGTCCGCCCTTCAGCCGCGTTACCTGAAACCTGAGATCGAGCCCGCCCTCCTGCTTGCGCTTGCCGTGGCAGACCACGCAGCGCATCTGAAAAATAGGCAGCACGTCGCTCTCTGTCACGACCACGGGCGCCTTGGCGGCTAGAGCGGCATCACCCTTATCGATCCACATCCGGATCAGCGAGATCTGCTCATCGGTGAGCTTTGGTTCGACCGGCGGCATTACTTTCGACAAGACTTTTTCGACCAACAAGCTCTTTTCCGAAGAACCGGGCACCACTGCGGGACCTGACTTCCCCCCTGCGACGACGGATTCGCGTGTGCTCAGGTCCAGCTTCGCCTGCGGCGTGGCCCCGCTATGGCAGGCAAGGCAGCGGGCTTTGAAAACCGGCAGGATGTCCGATTCAAAACTGGGTGGATCGGCACCGTATGCGGCAGGGATCAACGCTAGCGCGACAACGCTTACCACAGAGACCGTACATTGGACTGAGCGGCGAATCCAGCCCACAATGACGATCACGAAAATATGCGCAAACATCGATCCTGACACTATTTTTCCTGAATCACCGGCCGCATGAATTGCCTGCCGCCGCGCAGACATCTTGCTCGGACTATAAGATGCCGTGTTCGGCAAATACGTCCGCGACTCTTCGGCCTTTGCGAAACTCCTCCTCCACAATTCTTTCGCCGCGCGCCTTGCACTCAGCCCATTCGAGCGTTGACTGCAAGAGTGCTGCAGGGATCACAACGATGCCGTCAAAGTCTCCAAATATGATGTCGCCTGGCTGAACGGTAACGCCTCCACATTCAACGGGGACATCATAGGCGATAACCTCACTTCGACCGTGAGAATCATAAGGGGTAATGCCACGGGCGAAGACGGGAAACCTCATATCGCGAATTCCTGCTGCGTCACGGGTGAGACCATCAACGACCGCGCCCACAGCGCCCTTCGCTCGCGCAGCCGTACTCAGTAGTCCTCCCCAGACCCCTGCGCTCATGTCCCCCTGGCCGCCGATCACGACAACCTCACCCAGTGCCAATGCATCCAGAGCTTCCAGCTCTTTCTCGTACGGCCTTTCAGCGAAAGTGGAGTTTTGAACCGAAAGCAGCGTCTTGGCTGAGCCCACGGTGGTAGCATCTGCAAACAGAGGGCGAATTTCATGCGACAGCGCCTGTGTTCGGAAACCGGCGTGGTCAAGCGCGTCACAAAGAACCGCCGAGTAGAGCTTCGAGAGTCGCTCCACGGTTTCTGGCTGCAACACGAGTGCCTCCTTCTGGCCCATGGGTCAGTAACACTTGATGGTCAAGCCGCCATCTACAACAATCGTTCCTCCCGTGACAAACGAGGAATCGTCCGAAGCAAGGAACACTGCCACGCGAGCGACCTCCTCCGGCGAGGCAACTCGTTTTAGGGAGTATTTTGAGGCAACTTCCTTTCGGAGAGTTTCGGGATTCGGATCCTTATTGAAATAATCCTGCAAAATAGGCGTGTCCACGTCGCCCGGGCAGATGCTGTTTACCCGCACACCCTGCGGTCCGTAGGCGAGTGCCGCGGCCCTGGTCAGAGAAAGGATGCCGCCTTTAGCCGCACAGTAGGCGGCAAGGCCCGGGTCACCGACCAAGCCCAGCACGGAGGCCATGTTGATGATCGAGCCTCCGCCGTTCCGCACCATCGCCGGGATGGCATATTTACAGCCTAAGAAGACACCTTTAAGATTGACGCTCTGGATCGTGTCCCAGTCTTCCTCGCTGGTATCCGCCAACTTGCTGAGAATTTGGATTGCAGCGTTGTTAAAGAGAACGTCCAAACAGCCGTAATGCTCGATCACGGTGTTCACCATGGCTTCGACATCCGCCGCTTTCGAAACATCCGCGTGGCAGTAAAAGGCGTCTCCATCGACCCCACGAATCTCAGACACCGTCCTCTCGCCCGCCTCCCGGTTCCAATCGACAACGCCGACCCTCGCTCCTTCCTGCGTGAAAACTCTAGAAGTCGCCCTGACAATGCCGGAACCCGCTCCGGTAACGATCGCGACTTTTCCCTGAAGTTCATCTATCCTGCTCAATTGAAGCCAGCCACCGCCGAGCGGCCTAGGCGAATGACATGGGAGCCATCAAGACCAGCGGCGCAACGCACCCCCCGCGCCTCCCGCAGCACACGCTGCACGGTCGGTACGCGCGCTAGCAGTCTTCCGTTTGTTCCGCGTCGCGGAACAACATGTTCCAAACGTATAGACCGTAGAGAGGATTTAGCATGGATCGAAAACGCTGTCAAGCACAAAGCTTTTCTTTCGTCAAGAATTTTCATCCCGACAGAGGCGATGCTCGTCAGGAGCAGGGGATGGTGGCTGGAGACGAATTCATTAGAGGAACCAAGCTCATCGGCCTTCCCAGTCCTTCACCGAGCGGAGCGACGCTTCGCACCTTGACCCCTTTGCCTTCACAGGGTGAGAATCAAATCACGAGCAACGCGAATGGCTGGCCTCAAACCGAGATCTACCGACCCAAACTATCTGAGGGTAGTGGCGAAGACCTTTCGGATCGTCGAAGAGCTCATGCGGGAGAAGACGGGAATCTCCCTGAGTGAACTCTCGCGACGAAACGGGCAACCAAAGTCCACCGTGTTCCGGATTCTGTATACGTTGAAAAAGCTGGCGTGGGTTGAGCAGGCCCCCGGGAGCGAGAGTTACCGCTTGACCAATAAAATTCGCGGCATTGACCATGATGAAGCAATGAAGACACTAAAGCGCCTGGCCCGGCCCTGGATGCAGCGCCTTCTCGGGACCTTCGAACACACCGTAAACCTCGCTGTTTTGGACCAGGACGGCAAACTCTTATATATCGAGATGCTGGAAGGGCTTCGTTCGATGCGTATGGCTGCGACTGTCAACACTTACGTGCCCATGTATTCAACAGCGCTTGGCAAGGCCATTCTGGCTTTCCTCCCGCAGGAAGAGGCGGAGAACATCCTTCGAGCCACGCCGCTGAGGAGGTTTACCGCCAACAGCATTACGTCCATCCGCGGCGTCCTCGCCGATTGCAGGAAAGCGCGCGCGCACGGTTACGCACTGGATGACCAGGAAAGTGAAATGGGTGCACGTTGTGTGGGCGCCCCTATTTTCAATTCGGAAAGCCGGCCGATTGCGGCAATCAGTATTTCGGCTCCTGATAGTCTTCTGCAGAACAAAGACATCCCCGTGGTCAGCGAAGCGTTAATGGAGGCCTGTCACCAGATATCATCGCTGCTGGGATGCAAACGGCCCCCGGTGTGACATAAGTTCACGCGCCGTGCCCTGGCGTGCCCTCGAAGAGTCTGGCAAGACAGCCTCCATCAACCACTAGACTTGTTCCCGTGATGAATCGTGCGGCGTCCGAGAGCAGAAAGGCGGTAGCAGCGGCAACGTCTTCCGGCTGGGCAACGCCACCCATCAGACTCTGCCGCTCGAAGTAGGCGCGTGTCGCAGCCGGGTTCCCGCCATCCTCCAGTTCTTTCTTGAACATTGGAGTTTCTGTCACGCCCGGGAGGACGGCGTTGACGCGGACTCCTTCCCCGCCAAAATCGACAGCTAGCGCTCGCGACATGCTCAGCACCGCTCCTTTGCTGGCGGTGTATGGGACCATACGCGGATACGTAGCAATGGCTACTCGGGAGGATGTCAGAACCAGTGAACCCGTGCGGTTCCTCTTCATGTGGCGGAAGGCGTGTTTGCAACAAAGAAAAACTCCGCGCACATTGACTGTCAACACACGATCAAAAGCTTCCGCGTCGGTCTCAAGAACTTCCTGCTGGTAGCCGACGCCGGCGTTGCAGAAGGCCCCATCCACTCGGCCGAACTGCCGGACCGTTTCATCGAACAGGTGTGCCACCTCGCCTTCGTGCAGCAAGTTTGCCGGAATACATATCGCCCTGTGGCCCTGAGTGGAAAGGCTCTCGGCGACTTCGCGGGCCGCGCGTTCTTGCAGGTCGGTGCTGACCACCGAGGCGCCTTGGTTCGCAAAATACACAGCAGCAGCGGCGCCGATTCCACCTGCGGCGCCCGTAACGACGATTACCTTGTGATCAAGAAGGCCACTTACAGACATAGCTTCGTCATGTTATGTCAAGATGGAATTCGCTTGTCAATCCCCATCTCGCTCATTTATGTGGCTCTGGCTGCTCGGCACGGGTCTTCCTGAGTTGCCGTTCCGCCAGATTCCTCAAGGTTGGATCGCTGGAGCGGGCAGCTTGCTGCAGCATTTCAATAGCCTTCACATGATCACCCACAACTCGATACAGCAGGCCCAGCCGGTAAAACAGGGTAGGGTCCGGCTCAGACATAAGCCGCTTCGCCGTCTCTAATTCCTCCAAGGCAACTCGTGGCTGTCCTCGGTTGAATGCGACCAGGCCGAGTGTGGTGTGCGCTTTTGCTTCCAGGCCCGCACGTAACCTGATCCATTCGTTCGGAGAGACACTTCGTGGAATCTGAATCGAATCGGCGAGCGTGAGCACTCGGCGCGCATATGAGTCAGCCTGCGCCAGGCTAGCCGCATCCCGTTTGGAATCGGCCATGAGATAGGCGAGTTCGGCCAGTACCGTCAACGTTATCGGGAGACTTCTTGAGGGCACATTCGCCGGCTTTAATGGCTGAAGGCGAGTCACCCAGTTGCCGGTAAGCACGCAGCTCCAGTCTAAAAACCTGGCCAAGCAGTGCGGACTCGGGCCATCGTTGGGCAAATCGCTTCGCGCCGAGCACAATTTCGGCGGGGGCATGCTGGTTTGAGACCACGGAAGCGCCAACCCTTGAATAGCAGCCCGCGGCGAATCAGAAAATCGGCAGAGCGGGAACCCAACCGGGCCGCTGTGGATCGTAGAACTCGTTTACCTGGCCCTGGCTCAGATACAGGCGATGGTATTTTGCCACTTTGTCCCAATCCACCTCAACGCCTAAACCAGGGCCGCCAGGAACGTCGAAATGTCCTTTCCGGTACACAAACGGTGAGGTGATGATGTCGTCCACCTGATCGTGGTAGTGGCTGTCGACTGCGTAACCCAGAGAAGGGGTGGCAGCCGCCAGGTGCAGCATGGCGGCCGTAGAGAGAGATGCCGAGTTCCCGATCGCTATGCATGCCGACACCAAGCTGGAATGCGTCACAAACCGCCACCATGCGCTGGTTTTCTCGGAAACCGCCCCAGAAATGCACGTCGGCCAGCAGGATGTCGACACTGTGCATGCGAATCCCAGGAGCTAACTGCTCGTAACTGACCAGACACATGTTCGTGGCAAACGGAATATCGCTCGACTGGCGCACCTTGCTCATGCCTTCCAGGTTCCAAGTGGGATCCTCGAGATATTCCAGTTCGATCCCCTCCGCGCGGAGAGCTCTTAACACGCTCATTGAGGTCTCGACGGACCACGCAGCATTTGGATCCCAGCGGATCGGGGCCTCGGGAAAGTGTTTGCGCAACAAGCGCACAGTCTTCAATTCCTCCTGCGGAGGTAAGACACCGCCCTTGAATTTCAATACACGAAAGCCGTAGCGATCCACCAATTGCTGCGCTCGCGCCAACATGGCTTCCGGATCATTTTCGCCGCCCACTTTGCCATCCGCACTTTTTCGCCGGTAGAAAAGGTAGGCTGCGGTTTCGATGCGCTCCCGAATCTTTCCTCCCAGAAGCGTGTAGATGGGCTTTTTTAGCGCCTTACCGGCCGCGTCCAGAAATGACATTTCAATTCCCGCTCGGACGATCGCAGGGATGGCCGTCTCATAACCTATACGAAATACGCCTAGCCGGTGCTGCAGCACTCCGGTCTCGAGCGGGTCGAGCCCCAGGACGTACGCCTTGGCTAATTCGACGGCATGTTCGACAGAATTCCCACCGTAGGTTTCGCCGATCCCTGTAATCCCTTCATCCGTGAGGGCCTGTATGATTGCGCGAGTTGTTCCGGTTTCGACGCCCATACTCCAGCGAAGCGGGGCCTCCATGGGAACTGTTACGCCGGTGACTTTTAGATCAACAACTTTCAATTCTTTCCTCCGGGAGACGGCCGATCAGTGTAACAGAATTCCGCCATCGCTTTTTTTATTAAACTGAAAAGGCTTTGACGACGGGAATCCTGGGCCTCTCCATCACTCTCTGCTCGGCGGAGTCCCCGGCTCGCAGAGCATCCCTGGAGTCCTCGTGACGAAGATTGCGAAAATCGAATGCCTTGAACTACGGGCGCCACAAACTAACGTTGCAGATTGCGACGGCGCCGTGGACACGGCGGTCATCCGCGTAACCGCTGATAACGGTGTCTATGGGCTCGGCGAGACGGATGCTCCTCCGAATGCCGTTGCGGCATTACTGGAAACTCCCTCGGCGCACATCTGGAGCTTGAGCATCCGCGACCTGCTGCTGGGCGAAAATCCGATCGAGGTCGAGCGGCTATGGGACAAAGTATACGAGGGCACCATTTATCACGGGCGCCGTGGTCTTGGCATCATGCTCATGTCGGCAATAGATAACGCTCTGCACGATCTTCGCGGGAAGCTGTTGGGCCTGCCGGCATATCAGTTGCTGGGTGGTGCGGCGCGGGATCGCATCACGCCCTATCTGACGTTGTTCCCCAGCATGCCCCAGGGGCGCTCGTGGGAAGAGATTAAGAGCTGCTGCATCGCTCTCATGAAACAAGCGGTTGCGGCCGGTTACCGCGCTATGAAAATGGAGATGCTGTTCTACGAACTGGTCAGCGATCGCGAGATGGTGAACTTCATCCATGAGTCTCGCCAAATCGTTGGCGAGGACCGGGAGTTTATGATCGACGTCGGCTATCGCTGGAAGAACTCCAACGACGCGCTCTGGGTGCTGCGAAACGTCGAGGATGCCAAGCTCTTGTTTGTTGAAACGCCTTTACACACCGACGACCTCGACGGCCTGGCGCGCCTGGCCGATGGGACCGCCACGCCTGTGGCGGTCGGCGAGTTTCTCCAGACGCGCCACGAATTTCGCGAGCTGATGGATCGCGGCCACTGTGACGTCATTCAGCCAGACCTCGGAAGAGTGGGCGGCCTGACCGAAGCCGTCCGATGCGCCCGCATGGCGGCCGAACGCGGTGTCCGCTGTATTCCGCATGCGTGGAAGACCGGTCTGACGGTCGCCGCGACTCGCCACTTCGCCGCCGCCGTACCGAACTGCCCCTACACCGAGTTCTTCCATCACGATTTCTTCCCGTCCTTTCTGCGGTCGAAGCTGGTTGGTCCGGAGGCGGAAGTGCACAACGGGCAATGGACCCTGCCGGACAAGCCGGGGTTGGGCATTGACCTGAACGACGACATTATGAAGCAGTGCCTCGTGCGGCCGCCGACGGTCGTCGAGTGATACGTACCACGCCGAACCATGACGCGCGCCGGTAGCGCGGTGTAAAAGATCCGTCAGTTAGCGGTGGCAACCATGCCGGCTCCGTGTGCTATCTTCTTCAGGAATGCGCAGGAACAGTCCATGAGACCTAGTGCAGCCACCTCTGGCGCGAGGATGAACAGCATACGGGCTGGCTGCGCTGGATGGCCGGAAGATGAGTTTCGTCTCAGTTTCTTGCAGGGACGAAGGATCGAAGGTGGAGATGCTTAGTTTGAGCGATCCGGTAACCTGGACGCAAAGCGGCCAGGCTCGGCTGACTCAACCACCGGCAAAACGTCCCTGCCGGTACGCATACACTTTCAAGATCACATGCCGAAAACTCTGAGCGCGGTTCGAGTCGCTCGAGCGGGACATTACGTGGTCCGGCGGGTGTGCTCTTTCCCGATGCTTTTGTTGCTTGCCGGTGGATGCTGCGATCTCGCCCCAGCACTTGCGGCAAACTCTAGCCCGGGTGGGAACGTCTTGCTGATAACGGTGGACACTGTGCGCGCGGACCACGTGGGCTGTTACGGGTACCGGCGAATCAAGACTCCTAAC
>JBGPKX010000072.1:0-19381 GCA_041486185.1 Bryobacteraceae bacterium
AGCCGCCGATCACCAAGGGGAGCGGTCGACGCGAGCTGGCGAACTGGGTTGCGAGTAAGGACCACCCGCTCACGGCGCGCGTGATCGTCAATCGTGTCTGGCAGGGACATTTCGGCGCCGGCCTGGTGCGCACGCCCAACAACTTCGGCAAGATGGGCGAAGCGCCGACGCATCCCGAGTTGCTGGACTATCTGGCGAAGCGCTTCGTGGAGGGTGGCTGGTCGATCAAGAAAATGCATCGCCTGCTGATGCTTTCGAGCGCTTACCAGATGAGCACTCAGATTATGAAACAGCAGATCGAGCGCGATCCGGCGAACCGCCTTTTCTCACGGTTCAACCGCCGCCGGCTGGACGTGGAAGAGATTCGCGACGGCCTGCTGGCCATCGATGGCTCGATCGACCTCACCATGGGAGGCACGCTGCAGAGCGGCTTCGGGACCGATGGCGAGAACAGCGAAGACCGGCTGAGCATCAATCCCTCGACTAGCAAGCGTCGCACGGTTTATCTGCCGCTGCGCCGCTCGAACCTGCCCAGCCTGCTCAACCTTTTCGATTTTGGCGACGCCACGACGCCCAGCGAAGGACGCGCCGGAACCAACGTAGCACCGCAAGCGTTGTTCATGATGAACAGCAAATTCATCGCCGACCGGTCGCGCGAGCTGGCGCGGAGATTGGCGGCGACGGAGGCCGACGAGCGGCGGCGCATTGTCGACGCATATCTTTGGACGCTGGATCGCAAACCGACGGAGGAAGAGGTGCAGGATATGCTGAGCTACATGCACGTCTACCAGGGGAAGGCGGCGCAGTCGCCGGATGTGCAGTGGAACCCATGGCAGAGCCTCTGCCGCATTTTGATTTCTTCGAACGAGTTCATTTATGTCGATTGATGACGAACGGCCTTCGATTTCCCGGCGCGCGGCATTGCGCCAGGCCTGCTGCGGCTTCGGCACGCTCGGGCTGACCGGATTACTGTCGCAGCTTACGGGCGCGGAGCCCGCGAACCCTTTGGCGCCGCGCGCGCCCCACTTTCCGGCCCGCGCCAAGCGCGTGATCTTTTTGTTCATGCACGGCGGGCCTTCGAGCGTAGATACGTTCGATCCCAAGCCGGCGCTCGCCAAGTATGACGGGAAGCCGCTGCCGTTCAAGCGGCCGCTGACGTTCGCCGAAGGCAAGATCGGCGGGCTGATGAAATCGCCGTGGCAGTTCCGGCCTTATGGGCAGAGCGGCATCGAAGTGAGCGACCTGTTTCCGCACGTCGGCTCGTGCATCGACGACATTTGCGTGGTCCGTTCGGTAGTCGGCGACAGCGTGGCGCACGGCGGCGCGTTGCTGCAGTTGCACACCGGCTCGAACACGTTCACGCGGCCGAGCATGGGGTCTTGGATGCTCTATGGCCTGGGGAGCGAGAACCAAAATCTGCCGGGATTCATTACCATCAAGCCGACGCTTGCTCACGGCGGCGCGAAGAACTGGAGTTCGGCGTTTCTCCCCGCGGCGTACCAGGGGACCGCGCTGGGCCACGCGGGCATCCGCGCGAAAGATCTCGCGGAGCCGATCGAAAACCTGGTGAGCAACGTGACGCCGGAGATCCAGCGCTACGAGCTGGACATGCTGCATAAGGTGAACCAGCGGCACGCCTTTGCGCGCGAGTACGATCCCGAGCTGGAAGGCCGCATTCAGGCCTTCGAGCTGGCGTTCCGCATGCAGACGATTGCGCCCGAAGCGCTGGATGTGGAAAAAGAATCAGCCGTGACGAAAAAACTCTACGGGCTCGATCGCGAGGAGACGTACGACTTCGGCTGGCAATGTCTGCTGGCACGCCGTTTCGCCGAGCGCGGCGTGCGTTTCATCCAGTGTACGCACAGCTACAAGTGGGATCAGCACACCGAACTCTACCGGTTGCACACGCGCAACGCCCGCGAGGTGGATGTGCCAATCGCCGGGCTGCTGAAAGACCTGAAGGCGCGCGGCATGCTGAAGGACACGCTGGTTCTGTGGGGCGCGGAATTCGGCCGCACGCCGGTGGCGCAGGAAGGCGACGGGCGCGACCATAACCCCTATGGATACTCCATGTGGATGGCCGGCGGCGGGGTGAAGGGCGGGTTTGCCTATGGCGCAACCGATGAGTTCGGCTATTACGCCGTGGAAGATCGCATGCACCTGCACGATCTGCACGCGACGATTCTGCACCTGATGGGTCTGGAGCACACCAAGCTGACGTATTTCTATAGCGGGCGGAATTTCCGGCTGACGGACGTCGCGGGGAGCGTGGCGCAGAAGATAGTGGCGTAGCTGTGCTACTCGGCGTGAGTAGGCTGGCGGGGAGCCGGCGCGCCACGGAGTAAACCTTCGGTGCTGAGGTCCTCATCCAGATCCGGCCAGTGGATCCCGTAACCACCGCCGCGGACTTCCCAGTGATTTCGTTGTGCGTTCGTCGCTTCGAGCAGTCTTGGATACCAGACCAAGGGTACCGTGATCGTTCGACCGTCCATGAGGGCGACGCTCAAACTCTCGTTAGTGAAGCTGACGGAAGAAACACGTTCATCAGCGGCCAGTGCCAAAATACCCATACCGAGCTTCCAAGAGTTTCACTCTGTGTTCTGCTACCAACGATTGCACTCTGCGTAACTCCACTGCGGTGAAGGCCAAGTTCCGCACCAGAGCCGGCTGTTCCAACCAGAATTTTGCCGAAACAGCGTCCCGGTCCACGTGGATATGTGGCGGCTCGGCGGTTTCGTGGCTGTAGAAATAGAAGCGATACGGACCCTTGCTGAAAAATTGTAGGCATTAATCCTCCGAAGAATTAATTGCCACCAGCGAGAAATTCCTCCAGGCCTTCCTTTGCAACTCAGACGCTAACACCCACTGCGGATGCAAGATCTCCGCTAAGATCAGCAGCGTCTCCACCAGCCGTGGTCCTGGGCGATTGAACTACTGGTTGCCGTCAGCCAGGTAGACGCGGCCGCTGCGGACGGCACGCATCGTGGACCACTCGGGGCGCTGCGTGAACCAGTACATCTCGCCTTCCGTTCGTTCGATGTCGAATCCGCAGGGACAGACGATGATCACGTCCGGATCGCTGTTGAGGAGCTCTTCCCAGGTCAAATAGCCGGAATGCTTGCCAGGCTCGCCGAGCAGATTCACTCCGCCGGCCATCTCGACCAGTTCAGGCATCCAGTTGCCCGTAGCCATGAGCGGTTCGATCCACTCGATTAGCGCGACGCGCGGGCGATCCTTCGTGGCGCGGGCCCTTTCGGAAATCGCACACATGCGCGCTCGCAGAGAGGCGACAACCGTTTCGCCGTGCTCCGCGATGCCTAGCGCGGAAGCCAGGCGGCGGACATCGTCCCAAACATCGGCCAGCGAATTCGGTGTGAGCGAAACGATTTTGGGCTGGCTGGCGAGCCGCGATGCCACCGAACGTTCCACGTCGCGCAGGCTCACGGCGCAGACCTCGCACTGCGTCTGCGTGATGATGTGCGTGGGCTGCAAGCGCTCGAGCACGTCATCGAAGACTTCGTAAACGGAGAGCGCGTTGCGCACGCGACTTTTCACGGAGCGGTCGATCTCGCGGCTATCGGCGTGAATGTCGATGGTGGGCTTGGTGCACACGGGCAGCGCGGCGATGCTCGCCGGAAAATCGCACTCGTGGGAGCGGCCCACCTGGCTGGATGTCTGGCCGAGTGCGTGGATTATCTCGGTCGCGCTGGAAATCAGTGAGACGATACGGGGCACAGTAAATCGGCGAACAGGAAATCGCCGTCCTCGTGGAGAACGCCGGGCTCGACGGCGATGGGCCGGCTGAACATGGGGCCGTCGTAGACGAAAGAGTGGAACTCGCCGTTTTCGCCGCAGGGATCGACTTGCGGCGGCAAATCCTCCAGGAGGCCGGCATCGAATTCACGGCCGGCGAAAGATGCGTCAAGCTTCTTGCGGTCGATGCAGGCCAGGCGCGCGCGCAGGCCACGCGCAATCATTTCGCGGGCCAGCGAACCGGTGGGATCGCCCCACAACGGAAATACAGGCTCGAGACCGGTGCCTGCCAGCATGCGCTCTCGATAAGCGCGGATGTCTTCGAGGAACAAATCTCCGAAAACGACCACTTCGATGCCCGCATCCACGGCCCGCCCGCATACCTCGGCCATGACTTGTTCATAGTGGCCGTTGGGGCAGGGCCACGGCAAGGGCGCCGTCCACAGCGGGATGCCGATGGAACGCGCCTGCTCTTCGATCAGCTCGCGGCGAACGCCGTGCATAGCGACGCGGCCGGCCTGCTCGTTGATCGTGGTGAGCAAACCTTCCACCGTAACGGGAGTCCCGCGCAGACGCTCGAGCGCCCAGGCGCAGTCCTTGCCGCCGCTCCAGGATAGTAAAGCGCGTTTCAAGCAGTCTGGGCTTGTGCCTGAGACACGCGCTCGGGCTTATAGACCGTGCGGCTGAGCCATGCGTGCAGACCGAATAACACACCGCTGGCAAGCAGATCGCTGAGCAACGTGGGCGCATAGAACGGCAGCGCCAGCGCGTAACATTGCACGAGTCCGGCCCAGGTATGCGCGAATCCGAAACCCAGCCACACGCCGAAATTGGACAACAGGAAAAACTGCACGCTCGAGATCACCGCCGCGGCGCCAATGCGCACAGCGCTTTCCGAGGTCCGCAGCTTGCTGCCCATCCAGACGTTGATCAGAAAACTGAGATAGATAAACGGCGTGGCCCGGCTGTAGCCACCGAGCAACGGGTCGGTGATCGCCATCATCACGATGGGCAGCAGATACGCCAGCCAGCCGCGCAAACGCGCACCCGCGAACAAGCTCATGCCGCCCACGGGCGCGAAATTCCACGGATGCGGCGCCAGCCTTGCCAGCGCTCCCACCACGGTCAAGGTCAACGCGAGCGGTCTTCGATTCACGTTCTCCATGCGTTCTCCTTCAAGATTGATTGTCGCGCAGCCCGGAAGCGGCGCGGTTGGGTTCCCACAAAGTTTCGGGCACTCCCAGAGTATGACTGGCCCAGCGGCTCCACACAAACAGCGCATCGCTAAGCCGGTTCAGATAGCGGACGATTTCGCCGTCCACCACAGGCTCGGTGCGGGCGAGTGTTACACAGATGCGCTCGGCTCGCCGGCAAACTGTCCGGCAGACGTGCAACTCCGCATTCAGGCGGCAGCCGCCGGGCAGCACGAATGAGCGCAGCGCGGGCAGACTTTCGTTCATTTTGTCGATTTCGGCTTCGAGCCGCGCGATTTCCGCGTCGGTGACGCGCGCCTGCCGCGGATGCACGTCCTCGGGGAGCGTCGCCAGAATCGAGCCAACATTGAAAAGCTCATGTTGTACGCGCTTCAGGATGGCATCGAGTTGGGCCAGCGCCGGGTGCGCCGCCGCCTGCTCTTCCGCCGTGTTGCGGGCTACGCCGATCGTGGCGTTCAGTTCGTCCACGGTGCCGTAGGCTTCGATGCGCAGAGAATCCTTGTCCACGCGCTGCCCGCCAGCCAGGGACGTCTCCCCCTTGTCGCCGCCGCGCGTGTAAACGCGGTTGATGGCCAGCCGTGGCTCGTCGTATTTCGCCTTCTCCACCGGATACTCCATGACTATTCTCGCACTCACTTCGAAGCGGAGGAGGTCCACTTCACGCCGCTCACGAAGTTCAGCAGCGGTGAAGGGAAGCCAAAAGCTTCTTCATAATGCCAGTTCAGCGCATTGCGCAGGCTTCCGTACACCGTGAATCCGCGCGCCAGCCTGTAGTTCACATTGAAACCGAAGTTGGCGAAGCCGGGGTTGTAGAACAGCCCGCCATACGCGCCGAAATTCGGTTCGACGTCCAGAACCGTTCCCCGGAAGTAGCCGGTTACATTCCCCGAAAATTTGCCGCGCGCGAAAGCGGTGACCAGAGTGCCCGAGTGCCGCGGCCTGCGGAGAAGGGGCTGGCCGACGCTGAAAAACTGCGGCGCCAGACCGTTAGAGCCATTGAGCGACAGAACCTCGGATTCCAGAAGCGTGTAGCTCCCCGCAATGGAAACCCAGCGCGTGGGCCGGATACGCAGGGCGAATTCTCCTCCCTGTGCGCGCGTGTTGGACAAATTGTCCGACTGGTAGGTGCTCAATCGCGCCAGCGACCCACCGAGCGAAACGATCAGGTCGTAATAGCGGTTGTAGAAGTACGTGCCTTCGAGCGAGACACGATTGTGAAAGAGGCGCTGCTCAATGCCGGCGTCGAAACTCGCCGTGCGCTCCGGTTTGAGCCGCGGGTTGTCGGTGAAAGCGATTTCGAAGCCGTCCGGCGGCCGGATGCCCGTACCTGCCGAGGCGTGCAGGCGTGTCCCGTCACGCCATACGTACGCCAGCCCGGCCTTGGGATTTACTTTGACGATATTATCAGACGGAAATTCGGGGCGCCCATTGACCATGTCCGCCGGTATGCGTGGCGTTCGAATGATCTCCGCGCGCGCGCCGGCGTTCGCGAAAAACCGTCCGCCGATTTCGAAACGGTTTTCCCAATAGATGCCCTGCTGGTCTCGGTCCAGCGGGAAGGACCGTGCGCTCGTGTCCGTGATGAAGGTGTTTTTGGCTTCTTCCCGCGCGAAAGCATAGCCGAATGCAGTGGTGTAGTGCGACGATACGCTCACTACGGTACGTTCTTCGATCTGCCCGCGCAGGTCGTTGTTGTAACTCGGACCGAAGGGGCCGGTGAACGAGCCATTGTGCCAGAAGAAGCCCGCGAACAGTTCCTGGCGCACGCGGGGCGTAGCGTCGATCTGGTAGTGAGCTCCATAATCTGAAAGGTTGAAACGGTTGCGGCTGATGAGATCGCTGCCGCCGAATAAGTGCGCGGGGTCCGAGCCATAAGGCCCGGGCTGGCCAACGTCGGTGGCGTTGAAATTGCCATTGGCCGCGAAACTCTGGCGCGTCGTGTGGCGCGTCAACATCAGATACAGGTTCTTGTTGTGGTAATCGCTGTTGGACACCGGGCCGTCGTCATCCAGACGCGAAGCCGCCGCCGCGATTCCGAAGCCGCGCAGGATACCCGATCCGCCCAGGGCAAAACGGCGCTCATTGTGACTTCCGCCTTCAGCGAGCGCATCCAATTGGAGCGTCTCTTCCGGGGAGCGCGTCACGAAATTCACCACACCGGCGTTGGCATAAGCGCCATAGATCGCCGACTGGGCTCCGCGAATGACTTCGATGTGATCCAGAAAATCCGTGGGTACGTGCGCAAAATCGATGTAGCCGCCGAAACCGTTGATGGGAATCCCGTCGATCTCCACCAGGCCGAAATTGTAATCGCCACCGCGGATAAATAGCGACGTCTGTGAGCCCCGCGTGCCGGTGGCGGTCGCGCTCAGCCCGGGCAGATAGCGGATCAAGTCGATCGCCTGCGCCTCGTTGCGCTCCTGGATTTCCTCCCGCGGGATAAGGCTGATGCTGGAGCCTTGCTGGCTGAGCGGCACATCCATGGTCGAGCCGGCGACGGTCACGGAATCGCTTTCGGGCGCAATGGCCAGCGTGATGGTCGAGGCCTCTGTAATGGCAACCCGCTTCGTTTCAAACCCGGGCGCCGTTACAACCAGGTTCGTGTCCTTTACATCGGACATGGCGATTTGAAACGCTCCGGAGGCATCGGTAGCCGTTCGCGCGACAACGCCGACGCGATTCACGGCGGCAACACGGGCGCCGGCTATGGACGCTCCGGATGGGTCGACAACCTTACCTTGAAAGGTTTCGGCGTGCAACGCAGGAACAGCGCAGGCCAGAAGAAGCAGACAGAATTTGGATGGACGTGTCATATTCAGGCAGCCCTCCGCCGCCGGATTTCACGCCTTGAAATTGGTTCAGCCTGTGGTCCGGCAGGGGGCCGGATTCATGCTGAATCCCCTCGGTCGGTCTCCTGACTCGCGCTTCATCGGGCCGGCCGGCCTTCCCATTCCTTGCGGAACAGTGGCTTGGTTGGCCGGTCCTCCACGCTTACAGTGGCGGGGCCGTGCTGGATTTTCACCAGCTTCCCATACTTCTAACCGCGGGGCTTCCAGGACTTTTCGAGAATATCACAGTGTGCGCTTGTGGTATCCTGAGAAATTGAAAATTCTTTAAGGACAGGCACCTAGCACAGATGGCAAATCATTATTCCGCGCTCAAACGAGTACGGCAGACGGAAAAACGGACGGAGTTCAACCGGCGCAGCAAGACGCGCCTGCGTCACCAGATCCGCGACATGCGGCGGCTCATAAGCGAAAAGAACGGCACGGGCGCGCTGGCTTTGCTGCCGGAAACTTTCTCTATTATCGATCGCTCCGCTAAGCTGGGCGTGATCAAGAAGAACACCGCCGCGCGGTACAAATCCAACCTACATTCGCGCGTCAAGGCGCTGGCGAGCTAGTTTTATCTGCTAACAGCTTCGTCGCCGTCCGCGGCTTAGTTGCGACCTACTCACCGCGTAAGCTCCAGAACGAAGCGCTCCATGACAATGCGGTCGTCGGGCCGCGCGCTGCGCAAGTCGCGATCCGCGGCGAAGATCAGCTTCAAACCCCGCTCCAACTGCTCTTTCGAGAATTTGGCTACGGTCTGATACACCTGCTCGGCGCGCGAACTCCACATGGGCACGCCGGAGCGAGAGAAGTGCCCCACAATCTGCTGCGGGCTGCGCAGGCCGCTCTCTTTAGAGACCAGGGCCAGGCGGAATTGCGTCGAGAGAAATGCCAGCGCGAGCGGCAGATACTCGCCTTCGCGGCACAGCGTATCCAGCAACTCGAGCCCGCGGGCGCGATCGCGGCGGCCCAGGGCGTTGACGAGCGCGAAAATGGTGGTGGAACGCGCGTCGGGCACCAGAGCCGCGATGTCATCCACGGAAAGGGGCCTGCTGCCGGCGCTATATAGCGACAGTTTTTCGATTTCAACGGCGATGCGGGCCACGTCGCCGCCGAGGGCTTCGACCAGCAGATCGAGGGTACCCGGTTCGACGGCGATCTGAGCACGGCGTGCCAGGGCCTGCGCTTCAGCGCGTGCTTCGTCCAGAGAAAAACGCTGCAGTTCGACGGTCTCCGCAACTGCCGAATAGAACTTGCGCACGCGCTCGAGTTTTTTCTTCTCCTCGCCCTCGAATTCAAAGCGCGCAGCCTCGAACAACAAGACTACGCCCGGAGAAGGGTCTTTCAGGTACGCGGCCAGCTCGCCCGCGCCACCCGCGGCCGGACCTTCGGAGTCGTCTTCTTCGTCGGACCTTTGTCGCGGAAGAGCGCCTTCGGCATTGGAGACCAGGATGACGCGTTGCGCGGCAAACAGCGATAGCGAGCGGGCGTCATCGACCACCTGCGCGAGCGATGCCTCGGATAAATCGTATTGCGCCAGGCCGTTCTCACGCTCGCCCGGGCCCAGTATGGCGTCCAACAGCGCTTCGCGGCAGCGGCGGCCCTGGTACGCCTCGGCTCCCAGAAACAGGTACGCCGGCGCGATTTCTTTACGCTTGATGCGTGCAAGAAACTGTGCGGGCGACATCAGAAATTCTCCAGAACCGCGCTTACCACGGACCGCGCGACGTCGCGGCTCAGCCGGTCCATGGCCACTTCACTTTCGTCGAAATAGGCCTGCGGATCGACACTGATTTCGTAATTCTGGCGAAACTCCATGCGGGGGCGATCGAACAGCACGGCGTTCGTCGCGCGGTCGCGCAGGGAGAGCTGCATGACCACGATAGCCTGCACGCCGGCGGCGCGGCCGGTTGTGGAGTCGAAGATCGTGGGATAGGCGTAGAAGTTGACCACTGAGCCCGAGAGCACGGCGTCGGCGTCATTGGCGTCCGACACGATCCGGTAGCGCGTGCGTGAGATGAATTCGCGCGTGATAGCGGCGGCCAGAAGGTCGGAGATTTTGTAACGCGTAGTGACGTTGCCGAATGCGGGGATGGCAATGGTCTTGACGCTCTTGGGCAGGACGTCAGTCGTACCGACAACGTGATAGCCGCAGGAAGACAAAGCAAAAGGCGAAAGGCAGAAGGCAAAAAGCAAAATGGGGCGCAGACCCTTCATAAGAGTTCTTGCGCGACCGCGATGGCGTTTTCGGCTTGCAGGCGCAGGTTATCCGCCACAATCCACAGCCAGGCGGCTTGCGGGTTGTTGCGATCCGGCGCGATACTGCCGATGGCCACGCCGCTTTGTCCGGCCATCCCTACCACATTGGGCTGTTCAGTGCCTGCTGTGCGGACGTCGATTGGATCATCCTCGAGTGTTTGTTCAATGCCCGCCACTCCGTGGTTAGACGCGAATTCAATCCAGAGCGAGATGCCATACCCGTGAAATACCGGCGCCTGAATGAGGCGCAAAGACGGCATGGGTGCGTGCCCGGAGTGAGCCAGCAGCGAGGCCAGGTGGCGTTCGATGCGCAACTCGGCATCCTCGAGCGCCACTGGGGCCTCTTCGCCATAACGCGGCAGCATGTTGAAGGCGAGCTGCGCGTCGAAGATTTCTTTGGGCTGGCCTTTGAACGAGAGCAGGCCGACGGTCTGCTGTTGCAGTTCTTCAACGCCTCTTATACCGTGCTCGCTGGCCGGCTCGAAGATATTCGCCAGCGCGCGCGTGATTTTGTGGGCGGCGTGCAAGCGGGCCAACACCAGCGCGAGGGCGATGGCCGCGGCGTTGGCAATGACGTGTACGGATTTGGCCGGGACCGTGTATCCGGCGGGCTCGAGCATGGGGGCGCGCAGACGCGCGTGAGGCGCTTCCTCCATGGCGTGCGTGAGATCGATCAGGTGCGCTTCAGGCGCCAGTTTGCGCGCCTTCTCGGTGGATTCGGCGGACCCGGCGAGAAAAATCACGTCCGCACCCTCCAGGCTGGCTTCTTCGAGCGGCCCAAGAATCGCCGGTTCGCCGCCTTGCTCGGTGAGCTTGCCGGGTTCTTCGCCAAGCGCAGCGATCAGCTTGAGATCCTGCCCCAGCGTGTTGCCGGAGAGCAGGTCGCGAATCTCGCGGCCCACCAGAGACTCGCTGCCGACCAGCGCCAGCACGCCGATATCAGCCAACCTGGTGCTCCGGTTGTTCGGGTGTCGCGGGGCGCAGGTGCCGCCGGCGGATGATGCCGCCAAGACGAATTGCGATGCCGCTGGCGACGTAGCATGCGGCGCAGCACACGAGCACCGGCTGCGAATAATTCCAGATGAGGGCTATCAGGACTCCCAGCAGAATGACCGTTAAGGGTGGCCGCGGCCGCATCAGGCTGACGTCCTTGAAGCTGTAATATCGCCAGGTGCTGACCATAAGGAACGAAAGCAACGCCAGCAAAACGAGCCAGGCAATGGTCAGCGGCCAGAAGGTGATGGGCTCCGAGTCCGCCGCATAGACCACCGACGCCACCATGCCGGCCGCCGCGGGGATGGGCAGGCCCACGAAGTATTTGCGGTTGGGCCGGCCGGGATTCTTAGGGACAGGATTCTTCTGCACGTTGAAACGGGCGAGGCGCGCTGATCCGCACAGTAAGAATAGGAACGCAACGAAACTCCCCAAGCCCACGATCTGATCGTGCAGCCTGGTGCCGAGGCCCGGATCGATAAACAGCACACCCCACGCATATGCCAGCACGGCGGGAGCGATGCCGAAGCTGATCACATCGGCCAGAGAATCCATCTCGCGGCCGAAATCGCTGGTGGTGTTGGTCATGCGCGCAATGCGGCCATCCAGGCCATCCAGCAGGAAAGCCAAACCAATGGTCTTGGCTGCGATTTCAAAGTGATGCTCGGCTCCGGAGGTGCCGTCATGCGCCAGCATAGCGCCCGCGATGGACTGGATTACCGAAATAAAGCCGAGGAAAATGTTGCCGGCAGTGAACAGCGTGGGCAGCGCATAGGCCGCGCGCCGAGGACGGTCCGGCGACTGCGGGTCGCGGAATCGCTGCTTGAGGTTCAGCCCCGGCATGCGACGGGCTCCAGACTGCCGATATGCGCCGATGCTTCTCCGGTGCGCTCAACGTCGTTGCGGCGCGCCAGTACGCTCGATCCGGCGGCTACGCGCATCCCTTCGCGAACCAGAATGTCCCACTCCGGGCCGAGAACCACGTCTACCCGCGACCCGAATTTAATCAGCCCGATCCGTTCACCCGCGGAGACTTTATCGCCGGGCTTCTTGTGGCAGACGATGCGGCGCGCAATCAGGCCGGCGATCTGTTTGAACACCACGCGCGTGCCGTTCCCCTCGACCGTGACTGTGTTCTGCTCGTTTTCCGACGAGGCCGTCTCCTTGCTCGCCACCAGGAACCGGCCTTTGTGATACTCGACGCTTGTAATGATGCCGGCGATGGGAGCGCGGTTGACGTGTACATCGAAGATGTTCAGAAAGATGCTCACGCGCAGGGCTTTGCCTTCGGGGCGCAACGCGACGATCTTGCCATCGGCTGGCGAGACCGCCACCGGCCCAACCGGAATCTCGCGGTCCGGATCGCGGAAGAAGTACAGGCAGAACGCTGCCAGAATGAATAGCGGCAGGCCTAGCCAGGGCTGGGTCAGCAGCGAGACCAGAACGCCCGCGGCCGTCAGAGCAGCGCCGTAATATAGACCGTCACGCACCATGCCGGACAAGATTCCGTTTTCATTTTCTCACGTCTCTGGAACCTGCTTCACACGAGCTACGGTTTTATTGGAGCTTTGGCCCCAAGGCGTCTCTACTTCGACGCATCGAAAGAGGCTAGACGATCCGGGCGCCGTAACGTGCGAGCGCCTTCTGGTTGAACTCCACGCCAAGGCCGGGCGTATCGTCGAGGTACAGGATGCTCTTTTCGATGCGTGGCTTCCGGTCGTAAATCTCAAACCAGAATGGGTCGCGGTCGGGGTTGGCGAAAGATTCCAGGATATAGCCGTTGGGCACCGAGGCCAGCAGGTGGGCGTGCAGCGCCGGTTCGTGGTGCGGCGCCATGCGGATGTGGAACATGCCGGCCATGCCCGCGATTTTGCGCCACTCGGTGATACCGGCGTGCGCGTTGGCATCGAACTGCATGAAGTCAATGGCGCCGGTCTCCATCAGCCGCCGCGCACCCCAGCGCGTGATCTCGTGCTCGCCTGAGGCCAGCGGAATGCGCGTATTCAGCTTGACCTGCTTGAGCGGCTCGACATCGTCGTACCAGCGCAACGGTTCTTCGAGCCAGGTGATGTCGAGATCGTACATTTTGTTGGATGCGCGGATGGTGGTTTCGACATCCCAACCGTTGTTGGCGTCGAGCATGAGCCGCACCGCCGGCCCCACGGCTTCGCGAACGGCTTTCACGCGGTTGTAATCGTCCTCCACTGAGTAGCCGCCGCTGATGCCGCCGACTTTCAGCTTGATCGCGTTGAAGCCCTGATCGACATAGCCGCGGATTTCGGTGACCAGCTCCGGAATGCCTTTACCCTCGCGATAGTATCCGCCGGTGACGTACACCGGAACGGAATCGCGGTAACCGCCCAGGAATTTGTAGAGCGGCAGTCCGGTCGATTTGGCCATGATGTCGTAGAGCGCGGCGTCCACCGGCGCCATCGCGCTGATGATGCCGTAATCGGACCAGCCGCGCGTCGAGGGTTCGCGGCCGTACGTCGCGCCGAACATCTTCTCCCAAATGCGGCCTACCATGAACGGATCTTCGCCTACTACCAGATCGCCAAAACCCTTACGGAATATGTCCGCGCCACCCGAGCCTTCGCCTTCGCCGGTAATTCCGGCATCGGTATGCAGCTTGAGAATCAGGCGCGAGGCTTTGGGTTGAAAACCGCCGATGGGCGCATTGGCCATCCAGAAGCGCTCTTTGAGCGGCTTCTCCAGATACAGGACTTCGATGCCGGTCACTTTGATCGGTTTCGCCGCTGTGCGCGGGCGGTCGCCTTGCGGCGTGTTGGCCAGCAGAGCTACAGGTCCCGCGATCAGGGTGGCGGAGAGGGCTTGTCGCCGGTTCATCAGCATTATTTTCCATCCTTGCCGCCGCGTTCGATCTGCTTGGAAAGCTTGATCAGCTCATTGCGAAGCAGCGAATTCTCCGGATATTCGACGGTCAGCGCTACCAGGAGCTTCTGCGTCTCACTGAGCTGTTTTTCCCGCAGATACATGATGGCCAGCAGGATTTTGGCGAACGGTTGCAAATAATGGCCCGAGCGCGCCACGAGTCGGAGATTATCGATTCCCTGGGTCTTGCTGCCGTTCACACCGTCAAAATGCACGAACCAGCGAACATAAAACGGCAGGCTGCCTATCAGATATTCGGAAAGGCCCGTGGTCAGGTAGGCATCGTAGAACTGCGGGTTCAATTTCAACAGCCGCCGCGCGTAGTCGTTGGCGCTGCGCGCGGAGCTGAGGCTGCTCACCTGGCGCTTGTCGACGAGCGCGGTGTAATCCATCAGGACGCCGTGGGTCACCGCCATGGAGAACAGCGCGTTCTGATCACCGGGATTCGCCGCCAGAATTTTCGTGGCCCGCGCCTGTGCATCTTCGATCGCCCGGAAAAATTGTTGCCTGACGGCCAGGTCCGGCTTCAGCTTTTTCTTTTCGATGATGTGCTTGTCGTCACCGAAGAACTCGCTTTCGAGGATACCCAGACGGTCGAGCTCCGAGAACGAATAAGCGCTGGCGCGCATGGCATAGCCCAGCGGGTCGGCTGGTTCGGCGGAAACGTATCGGTCAAGATGCACGTGCGCACCGCGAAAGTCGGTATTGTACAGGCGCGCGAACGCCTGATCGATTTCGCTGGCGGGCCGCTCGCCGACCGGCTCGCCCAGGCAGGCCAGGCTGGCGGCAACGGACAGCAGGCATAGGCGGCTGGCAATTCTAGCTGAATACGCGATCAAAAAACTCCCTCGTACGCTCGCGAATCTGTGCCAGTTTAGCATCGAGACTCCGGTTATGCAGATGTTCGGGCGTCCAGCGGTGGACCAGCTCGGTCAGTATTCGCATCTGCTCGGGGGCCGCCGGAAGATTCCCTTCGGCGTGGCCTGCCGCGATGCGCAGGCCGTGATCGATGGCCCGGTAGAACGTAGCGGCATCGCGCAAGAACTCAGCGTCCTCGCGCTCCAGGTGGCCCATCTTCTCGATGACGTCGATGCGCTCCGGCGTATTCAGCACTTTGAAGAAGATGCCCGCTCCTTTCAAGCGTAGGTACATCAGGGCGAAGTCGATATCGTAATAGCCGCCGCGGCCCGCTTTGAGCGGGTTGCGGATACCCTGCTCCTTCTCTAGACGTGCGCGCATCTGCGCCAGTTCCTTCCGCGAGCGGCCGCTTTGTCCGTAACGGCGCCAGTCCACGTCCTGCAGCTCATGCAGGAATTCGGTGGCGCGCATCACATTGCCCGCCACGGCGCGCGACTTCATGTAGGCGATGCCTTCCCAGGCTTCCGCGTGTTTGGCGAAGTAATCCTTGTAAACGGATTCGGACTGAACCAGCGCACCTTCACGCCCGTGAGGACGCAGGCGCGTATCAACCGTGAAGATAACGCCCTGGCCGGTGTAGGCGCTGATGGCATGGATCATGCGCTCGGCCACGCAGGTCCAGAACAATTGCTCGGAGGCGTCGGCATCCGGCACCACAAAAACCAGATCGGCGTCGGAGGCGAGATCGAATTCGCGCATGCCAAGACGGCCCAGAGCGATGACAAGCATCTGATCGGCGGGGACGTAATGCGCGCTTGCCGGCGGGTTGCTGGCTTTCACGTCTTCGAGGCCGATGCGGTAGGCTGCGGCGATGACTGCGTCGGCAAGATCGGAAGTGTGGTCGAGCGTCGTGAAGATCGGCTGCCGCAGAAAGACACTTTGGCACTGGATGCGCAGCATGTGCCGCAAGTAGAACCGCCGCAGAGCCTCGGCCTCATGGGGTGATTGGTCGTCGAGCTGAAATTCGGGCGATGCGCAGGCGCGCGACAGCTCATCGAGCAGGTCCGGATGGCGGATGAGCTGATCGGCGAAGTATTGGCTGTGCTCGAACATGTCCAGTGCGCAGGCGGCCAGCCGCGCATCCGCGTCGAGCCGGGAGAGCCACTCCGGGTTGGCAATCACCTTTTCCATGAAATGTTCGAAGCGATCGCGGCCGCGGCGCAAAGGTGCTTGGCTCAGGATTTGCGCAAGCCGCGGCGCGCGCTGATCGAGCAGCCGGACCAGATTGCTGGAAACTGGCGTGGGATGTTCCCCCGGCGGAGGAGGTTCGATGTTACCCTCCTGCGGCTCGAGCAAGTAATAGATGGGTTTTTGTGCGTGAATGAGGCGATCGTATAATTCCTGCACCTCTTGGAGATGCGCATCCAGCTCCCGCTCGAGCGTATCGGCGGTGGCAGTGGCGGCTGCCGATCCGGCGGGCATGCGGCGCGCGAGCATTTCGAGCGCTTCAGGATCGCCGGGCAGCGTGTGCGTCTGCCGGTCCTCGTCGAATTGCAGCCGGTGCTCCAAATTGCGCAGGAATTGATAAGCCGAAGCCAGGCGCGCGTACTCAGAGCCCGAGAGCAGAGACTTGTCGCGCAGCCGGAAGAGGGAGAAAAGCGTGCCGCCATGCCGCACCCAGGGTTCGCGCCCGCCGTGCAGCCGTTGCAGGCACTGCACCAGGAACTCGATATCGCGAATGCCGCCGCGCGCCAGTTTGATATCCAGCCCCGCGTCGGCGCGCTTCGCCGCCAGCTTTTCGTGGATGCGGGCGCGCGTCTCTGAAACGGCTTCTACGGCGCGGAAATCGAGCGTAGTCGAGTAGATCAGCGGCTCGACAAAGTCCAGTAGCTCGCGGCCCGGCTCGCTCTCGCCAGCCGCAACGCGGGCTTTGATGAGCATCTGCAGCTCCCAGTCCCGCCCGCGCTGTTTGTAGTACTCGCGGGCGCCTGCGAGCGAGATAGTGACTTCGCCGTAACGCCCGTCCGGCCGCAACCGGAGATCCACGCGATAGCACTGGCCCTCGGCGGTATAGGTGGAAAGCAAATCGGTGCAGCGGTTGGCGACTTTCTTGAAGAACTCTTTATTTGTTATGGATTCATGGCCATCGGTTTGACCATTGGCCGAGTAGATGAACATCAAATCGATGTCGGAGCTATAGTTCAGCTCTTTGCCGCCCAGTTTGCCGAGCGCGATCACGCTGAACCCGCACTCGCGCGCAGCGCCCTCAAAATCGTCGTAGCGGGGCACGCCATGGCGCGCGATCAGCTCTTCGCGAATGCGGCGGTACGTGTTGTCGAGGATAGCGTCCGCGAGATTGGACAGCTCCTCTGTCACATCGGAAAGCGACCCGAGCCCGAGCACGTCGCGTAGCACGATGCGCAGCAACTGCTGTCGCCGGAAGCGCGCCAGATCGAGGGCCGCGGGAACGCCGGGCGATGCGACGAATCCTGCCAGGCGCTGTCCGTATTCCTCGGCCGAGAGCACGCGATGCAGGTCGCCTGAAGTGGTCAATTGCAGCAGCCACTCCGGGTGCCACACAACGGTTTCAGAAAGAAACTTGCTGTAGGAAAAGGTGGTGACCAGGTAACCGAGCGCCGCCGGCGAGTTGGCTATCCGTTCGAAGCCAGGCGGATTTTCGGTTCGCAACCGATCCAGGTAGTGCAGCGCCTGGTCCGGATCCGGAACGGAAGCCAGAAGCACCTGAATACGAGTGGAGATGGCATCCGGCAGGCGGCTTGTGAGATCGGCCATCTGCGCGCGGGCGCGCGTGGGGTTGCGAAACTCGATCTCTTCGAGGAGACGCGGCATGGCTCGGAAGCCGAGCACTCTTACGCTAACTCGGATTCAAGCGTGATTATATCGTTAGCGCGTATGATACCGGGCTGGACGACTGCCGCGTAGAAGCCGCTCATGGCCCAGCGGGACGAAGCAAAGTCGCCGGCACTAACTTGCGCGTCGTAAATCGCGGCCTTGATTTCGGGACCGTAGATGTCCAGGGTCGAGCACGGACCGCGAACCTTGGTCAGCTCGATGAGGGCCGAGCCTGTGCGAAACCTTTGTCCGGGGCGCAGTTGGCGGCGGTCGATCCCGCGCGTCGTCAGATTTTCTCCCAGAGCACCGTAATAGACCGGAAACCCGCGTGCCGCCAGTTCATCGATCGCTTCAGCCGTCATGAGCAGCAGGGCCTGCTGCGGGCCGCCATGAATTTCGCGATGCTCGTGAGCGTCGCCTTCGAGACCCAGCGGAGTGAGGAAAGCTTCAAGGACGGGGCGCTTGGGAATTCCGCCTCGGGAGATGCTGGTCTGGACGATGTTACCGGTCAAAAAAGTAGGACAGGCATTCCTGCCTGTCCCTTGTCTCCAGTTATCCGCAATGGACAGGCGAGAACGCCCGCCCTACTTCTTAAACGTCGTAATACAGCGCAAACTCGTAGGGATGCGGCCTCTGGCGTATGGCGTCCGCCTCGTTTTTCCGCTTGTAATCAATGAACGTTTCGACCAGCTCTTCAGTGAAGACGTCGCCTTTCATCAGGAACGCGTGGTCGTCTTCGAGACAGATCAGCGCCTCTTCGAGCGATGCCGGCATCGACGGAACGCTCTTCATTTCTTCGGGCGAGAGATCGTAGATGTCCTTGTCGAGCGGTTCGCCGGGATGGATCTTGTTGAGCACGCCGTCGAGGCCAGCCATCAGCATGGCCGAAAATGCCAGGTACGGATTGGCCGCAGGATCGGGTGGGCGGAATTCCACGCGCTTGGCTTTGGGACTGGCCGAGTACATGGGGATACGACAGGCCGCCGAGCGGTTGCGGCGCGAATACGCCAGATTCACCGGCGCTTCGTAACCCGGCACCAGGCGCTTGTAGCTGTTGGTGGTCGGCGCGATGATCGCCGATAGCGCGCGCGCGTGCTTCAGCAAGCCGCCGATGTACCACAGCGCCATCTGACTGAGTCCCGCGTAGCCATCGCCGGCGAACAGCGGCGTGCCGCCCTTCCAGATGCTCTGATGCGTGTGCATACCGCTGCCGTTGTCCGCGAACAGCGGTTTGGGCATGAACGTTACCGTCTTGCCGTACTGGTTGGCCGTGTTGCGGATGATGTACTTGTAAAGCATCATGTTGTCGGCCGACTTCACCAGCGTGTCGAAGCGTTGATCAATCTCGCACTGGCCGCCCGTAGCCACCTCGTGGTGATGGCACTCGATGTGCAGCCCGCATTTCTCCATGGTCTGCACCATTTCGCTGCGCAGGTCCTGGTAATGGTCCGTGGGCGGCACCGGGAAATAGCCTTCCTTATAGCGCGGCCGGTAGCCCAGGTTGTCTTTTTCGCGCCCGGAGTTCCAGCGGCCTTCTTCGGCGTCGATGAAATAGAATCCCTCGTGTTGGTTCTGATCGAAGCGGACGTTGTCGAAAATGAAGAATTCGGCTTCCGCGCCAAAATACGCGGTGTCACCCACGCCGCTGTTTTTCAAATAAAGCTCGGCCTTTTTGGCAATCCAGCGGGGATCGCGCTCGTAGTGCTGCTTGGTGATGGGGTCGATGAC
>JBGPKX010000073.1:0-19318 GCA_041486185.1 Bryobacteraceae bacterium
CTTTCGCATTTCCTGGGGTATCTTACCGGGGTTGTCCTACTTGTCGCCGGAGCGGGCATGCTTGTCAAGAAGTACCCCCGAACCGCCGCAACCTGGCTCGGCCTGGTGATTACTCTTCTGGTGTTGTTCATCTACCTGCCCATACTGGCCGTGGCCGTCCAGCCGTCGGAAATAAATGAAGGACTGAATTATTCGGAGATACGTTGCTCTTCGGCGGAATGGCATTGCTTCTGGCAGCGGCAATCCAAGGGACCAATCCCGCGCGGTCACCTGCGTCATCTTCCGTGGCTGCGAGTTGACAGTCCACATGCGCTATTCCGTGCATCGGCGGCCCTGGTCTGTCGGCTCTGACCGCCATCCAGGCTGGTTCCAAACCCTACAAGACGCTACATTGTTGCTATGAGCTTGTTTGAACCAGGCGTACCGGTCGAAGGCCGCGCGGCCCGGAGTCGGCCATGAAACTCGCGCCGGCGCTGTTATGCGCACTCCTTTGCGGCGGCATCCTGAGGGCGCAGGTGGCCGGGGCGCCAGGCGAGCGTCAATCACGCACCAGTGGAGGAGTCATTGAGGGCACGGTCATCAATGAAGTCACCCGCGAACCCGTGCGCGGGGCGCAAATCGTAGTAGGGAGCAGCGCCAATGTTCCCGCCGAAGTCACCGATGCGAACGGCCATTTCGTATTTCGCAATCTGGAGCCGGGTGCATATTTTCTCGTGGCACAACACCCCGAGTTTCCTCTAGTCATCACAGGTTTGGCCGCCAGCCGCCCTCTGACTGTGAACTTGACGCCGGGCGAACAGAAGCGCGATGTCGTCATGGCCCTTACGCCTGGTGGATCGATCACGGGACGAATCGTCGACGAAGACAGAAAGCCCGTTGCCGGCTGCTATACGCAGGCGCTGCAATACGCGCCCGGTCAGTCGGGGAACGCACTCTACGGTACGCGTAACGCCACCTCCGATAAGCAGGGCGTGTATCGCATCCATGGCCTGGCGAGAGGGCACTATTACATCTCCGTCGAATGCCCCGATGCGATCCCGGTAGCGCATCCTGGCGCGCCGCGCGGATCCGGCGCGGAAGCTCCGAAGCAAAAGTACGCCATGGAATTCTATCCTGACAGTCCCGACGCCGCAGCCGCCGCGCGGCTGACGGTCGAAGCAGGAGCGAGCGTGGGCGGCATCGACTTCCAGTTGCATGCCACTTCCACGGTCACGATTCAGGGCCGCTTGACCGGCGAGCCGGAAGCGCTGAATCGCAATCTGCACGTCGATCTGGCGCCGCGCGACCCGTCGCTGGCTAACCTGCTTCACCTCACGGCGTCGGTGGATACGCAGACAGGAGCTTTCCACATTCCGGCCGTGCCCGCGGGCGCTTACACCCTCATCGCCACCGCGTTCAGCAGCGGGCGTAACTACCAGGCGAAAGAGCTCATCGATATTGGGATTGGAGCTCCGCCGCCCGCACCCATCGAGATACCGCTCATTCCCGGAGGAACCTTCAGCGGTTCCATCGAAGTGGAGGGTGGGCAGCCGGCGCCCGAGAACCTTCGCGTCGTGCTGACGCCTCTGGACGCCGGGAACTTCGGGCAGCCGTCCGATGCCAGCGTGGCAAGGGATGGCGCCTTCTCCATCTCCGGCGTTCTGCCGGGCCGTTGGCGCCTTGAGTTGGGCAGCGCGAATGGGTACGTGAAGTCGCTCTCGCTCGGCGGCCAGGAGGTTTCCCCTGACGCTTTCTATGTGGCTCCGGGCGCGGGCGGCGAAATGCGTGTCGTGATGGGCACCAAGATGGCGCAACTGGAGGGAAGTGTCTCCGGACTGCGGCCCGAAGACACGAGCGGCGCCTGGCTGGTGCTGGCGCCCGAAGATCCGGACAAAATGATAGTGGGCCGCCTTCGGAATACTTCGGCTGATAGGGCCGGCCGTTTCCATTTATCGGGCCTGGAACCAGGGCATTATCGCCTGTACGCTCTCGCCGGAGCAGAATCGTGGGCCGCTCTCCGGCAGAATCCACGCGTGTTCAAGGCCATTGAACAGCGCGGAACGCGTGTCGATCTCGAAGCCGGTGGCCGCGCCACGGTGCAAGTGAACGTGATGCCGGCTGATGAACTGGAGCTGGCGTTTCGGGAGTTCGAATGATCGAATCGGGAGACCGCGGGCTAACGCCAGAATTCCACCGTCACGTCTGAATTTGGCTGCCGCCATTCTCGTGGTGGGCCGTAGCCATCTATCCTCGGCGGCCGGCCGATTTCATGTTGCCTTGGCCGGGAACTCCAACCTTAGAGGATCGATGTAGCTTCCACAGGGAACGCAGGCATGATGAGCTGGAGCACAGGCCGCGGCTACCTCAGTTGGAGCGGGAGGGATCGGATTTGCTATCATGCAACGGTCTTCACGAGGACGGAGGCTGTCCATGTCCCCGAGTCGTTCGCGAAACGAAGCAGCGCGGGCCGCCCAAGGCCAACGGAAACGACAAGTCCGGGCAGCGCAGGTTCGTCTGCTCTACGGCAATGCAAATACAGGGATTGGCGTCACAATACTTGTAGCTTCGGTCTTAGGCTACTTTCAGTGGAGGGTTATTCAGCATCCGATCGTCCTGGGTTGGTTGCTGTACATGCTGCTGGTATCGGTGGGGAGGTTCATTCTGGCGCGCCGTTTTTGGCGCGCTTCTCCGAGTTGCGCAAACATCGGTCGATGGAGTGCCGCCTTCACTGTCGGCGCCGGACTCGCAGGAGGAGGTTGGGGTGCGGCGGGTATCCTACTCTACCCCGAGGCCTGGCTGATGAATCAGGTTCTTGTCGTTTTCGTGCTGGGCGGCATGATGTTAGGCGGTGCGTCTCTGCTAGCACCGAGGCCGGAGGCGTTCCTGGCGTTTCTTATCCCAACCGGTCTCCTCCCAGCTATACGTCTCCTATATCTGGGCGATGAAGGACACCTTGCTATGGGATTGCTGGCCATCGTATTCACTGTTGCCACGCTGACGACTACCTGGCGATTCCATTGCACAATCGAATCATCGCTGACCCTGCAGTCTGAAAACCAAGACCTTGTGGAGGACCTGCAGATTGTCAAGAACCAGACCGAAGCCCTCAATCAGCAGTTAGAACTTCGCGTCCAGGAGCGTACCGCCGAATTGCACCAGTCGGCCGAGCTTCTGCGCGCTGAAATCGCGCGGCGCGAACAGATGGAAGAAGAACTCCTGCGCGTGCGGAACTTGGAGTCACTCGGCGTCTTGGCCGGCGGCATCGCCCATGACTTCAATAACTTCCTGACGGTCGTCCAAACGAATATTGAGCTGGCTAAGATGCGACTGAATCCAGGGGCGCCGGTTCAAGAGATCCTCGAACAGACCGCAAGCGCCTGCCAGCGCGCGGCATGGTTGTCATCCCAGTTGCTGACCTTCGCCAAAGGTGGCGCTCCAATGCGGCGCGTAGTTTCCGTCGCCGAGCTCCTCTTGGATGCGGTCAACCTCGCGCGCGCGGGCGCTGCGATCAGCATGGGCGTCGAAATCGCGCAGGATCTCTGGTCTGCCGAGGTCGATGCCGGCCAGATCAGCCAAGTACTTCACAATATCCTCCTCAATGCGAAGCAGGCGATGCCGGAAGGTGGAATCATTGAAGTTCGCGCCGAGAATATCGTCCTCCGTGGCGACGAGAAACCGGGTTCCGAAGCTTACGTGAGAGTCTCCATTCGGGACTACGGATGCGGCATCCCCGCTGACATCCTCCCTCGAATATTCGATCCGTACTTCACCACCAAGCGGGACGGCAGAGGCTTAGGTTTGGCCACGGCATACGCCATTGTCTCCAAGCACAGCGGCCGTATTTCCGTGGAGTCGAAACACGGGGAGGGCACTGTATTCATCATTGATCTGCCGGCTTCCCAGGACCGTCCCGCACCGGAGTCTCCGGTCGGCGCCCGGTTGTGGGGCGGCACCGGTAGACTTCTGGTGATGGATGACGAGGAGGCTCTCCGGACGATACTGGATCGCGTTCTAACCGCGCTCGGTTACGAAGTGCAGAGTGCCCGCGACGGAGCCGAGACCATCGCTCTGTACGAAGCCGCGAAAGCTTCAGGACGTGGCTTTGATGCCGTCCTGCTGGATTTGACGATAAGCGGCGGCATGGGGGGCCTAGAAACGGCTCTCCGCTTGAAGGAACTGCATCCCTCTGCGAAACTAATCGTTTCCAGCGGTTACTCCGATTCGCCAGTCATGTCCAATTTTCGCGAATACGGCTTCGACGACGTGCTTACAAAGCCTTGGGGGCCAGCCCAACTCAGCGAGGTTCTGCGAAGGGTACTCGTAGCCGACCCTGAGCGGAAACCCAATTAGACTTCAAGGTATCGCCTGTTGATGCGGTTATGCGATGATTGCGACGTAACAGGGCCGAGGATTCGCACCCATGGCAGATATCATCGCGACCGAAGCGCAAGATCAGACAACCCTGCGCGTCCAAGTCGGCGATACCGTAGTGATCCGCTTGCCGGAGTCTCCCGCAAGCGGCTACCGCTGGGCGCCACTTCAGGGCACACCCGAAACCGACGACCTTGAATCCGGCACGGGTCGCGTTGGAGGGGGCGCCGTCAGAGTTTTTAGGTTCCCCATGAGATCGCCCGGAACGGTCACATTGGAGCTGGGCCTGGCTCGCTCATGGGAGACGCAGCCGCCCGCGAAGCGCTTCCGCGTCGAAGTGCGCGTTCCTCCCTAGGACCACTCGCTCGGAGCCGCGGCTCGGAAACCCCTTCGTTGATTCGAGAGTGGTTGCTGAGCCGCGACTGTAAGGATGCAGTACCTTCGCGTTTTTCAGAAGTCTGCTAGCGCCCTTATGCCGCTGACTCGCCGAATTTGCCCGTATCTATCCACCGGCTCTGGACGATCGACCACCAGTCGACCGCGAGCTGTTCGGTGACGTACTTATAGGACAGCCAGGCGTAGCCATTTAGTCCCCAACCCGTGCCCCAGGAATTGCGAACGAGAAGGGCGCCCTTGTCGGGCCCTATCATGAGGTTGTCGTCGTAACCGACAGCGTCATTGGCATGCCCGCCATAAAGAGTGCTGTTCGCGCTCGGGTAGGCAGCCAGTCCGTTGGCGGGGAGGTGCATGTACTCGTCATAGACGGGAAACCCGAACATGCTGGGGAAACCGCCGTCTAGAAACGTCTTGATGCTCTGCAATACTTGGTCGCCTGTCAATCCCGCCGCGTCCAGCCTGAAGTACTGCAGCGCCTGGTAATTCGCCCCAAAGGCGTAACAGAATGCGCTGGGCTCAGCGTCAAACGTGTTGACATTGTAAGGCAGATACTGCTCAGGCGGAGCGCCAAACAGGGCCAAGGCTCCCATGGTGGATCGAAGGTAGGCGCCGGTATCGCCGGTCACGCCGAGCAGATCCCTGGTGGTCTTGTAAATGAAGAGCCTGGACGCGGAGATATAACGCCCGAACGAGCGCTTCTCGAAATATTCCACGAGTCCGGCTGCGGCATTCGCGGTACACGATCCCAGAGGACCTTGATCTACGATTGGCGAGCAGAAGGCGCGCAGGTCAACCGAAGGCGCCAGACCCACCGCACGGGCCGTGGCCGCGCCCGCTCCGCTCCCATGGGCCCGCACGGTCTGGGATGGACCCCCGCCGGCGGTGGATTTCAATGCCGTCCTTTTCAGCAGCTCATCGACTTTCGGGTTGTCCTTCGTGTAGTCCTTCATGCTCGGAACGTCGGGCAACCATCCCATACCGCGATTTCCTACAGATGTCATTCTTCAGGCCCTCTCTTTCCACCGAGGTTTAAGTTCGGTGACTAAACATACATCGTTAAGAAGGCAATTACAAGCGTTTCTCGGCCCATTTTTCGAAATTCACTCAAAGATAATACCGGTTCATACCCCTCGGCCGTATAGCATTCATGCTGGCGCGGCTGCCGACTGCTCTTAAGGAGTGAGTGATTATTTTCCGGTTACCTTCAAAATGTGATGAAAAGAACAGATTGGAACAAGAAATCGGGTCCGATGGCTTTCATCGTTGCAGTCCAGTGCGGGCGACGCACCTCGCCAAGGAAGAGCCGGCTAAAGATTGTTTTCGCGGGCATCATGTGAACCATTCGATCCCCGGGTAAACGCTTCGCTGACAAATCCGGCCGCGTTGGCTATTTGCCACAGGCCGAGAAGAGGAAGCAAACGGCCGACGGGAAGGTTCCGGCCGTGATCGCCGGCAGCCTGCCACCAGCGCGGCATCTCGGCATAAAATCCCAGATGATCGCGGAATCGTCCTGAGTTCCGCGACGCGCAGATGCTGTGAAAATGTGCGGCTCCGCGACCATAGTTGAAGTGCTGCTGGCAGAAACTCCATAGCGTCAGCGGATGGCGATGTTCGACGACCGCCCCGGGCTCATACAGCAAGGCCAGCCCGCGATGCTGCCAGCGATTGCACAACTCGCGGTCCTCGGAAGCCCTGAAATCTTCGTCGAATCCGCCCAACTTGCGGAACAGGTCGGCCCGCATGGCCAGGTTATGCGCGGCAAAAAACCGCGGCTGTATGGGGTTCGAGTTGTAATACGCGTACGCCATCTCGAGAATGAACTGGCTCGCGGTCGAATAAATGTTTTTCGTGAGGCCATTCACCGTCTGGCCGCCGGCCAGAGACTCGGGTGACCGCTGCAGGCTGCGGGCAAAGTGCGGGAGCCAGCCTGCCGCGGGTTCGCAGTCATCGTCGGTAAACGCCAGGAATTCGTAGTTTGACAGTTCGGAGCCCCGGTTCCTCGCCGCAGCCGGGCCCTTCCTGCTCTGCCTCACGAGCCTGACATCCATCCCGGAGCGGAACGCCGTGACGGCCCATTCCAGCGGCTCGGAGCCGCCGTCGTCCACCACAATCACTTCAAACGCGTTGCGCGGATGCTCGGAACGAGCCAAGGCCGCCAAGGCGCGCGTGAGCTGCACCGGCCGGTTGAACGTCGGAATGACGACGGAGAACCGCGGGATGTTCACGTGGGCGCGCGCTCCTTCAACATGCGAGAGTCGGCGTCCGGGACGTGCCGCATGCGGTGAAACTCGTACCCGCCCACCCGGCCGATGGCCTCGCCCGCGCCCAGCAGATAACCGAGCATCTGGCCCGCGCCATCCAGGACCAATCCGATGCAGAGGAACGGCAGCATGCGCGGGAACAGCCCTAGGGGCCGTCCCGGCCTGCCCAGCTCTCGCAGGCAGCGCCAGAGCCGCACCGCGGGAATCAGCGGCGACGCCGCAAAATACAGCAGCCGCTTGCCCGGCTTCCACTGCGCAGCTCGCGAACCGGCGAACACACGCCCTGCATAGAACTGCACCGGAAGCCATGAGGATGCCAAGGCGAAATTGGTGTGGGCCGTACGCGCTCTCGCTTCCAGGTACAACCCGTGGCCGCGGCGCCCGAGTTCCAGGTGCAGGACGGTTTCGGCTTCCATCATGTCTTCCA
Organism: Bryobacteraceae bacterium; assembly: GCA_041486185.1. Taxonomy (GTDB): domain Bacteria; phylum Acidobacteriota; class Terriglobia; order Bryobacterales; family Bryobacteraceae; genus QHXW01. Next base: position 7,435 of record JBGPKX010000073.1, read on the forward strand.
GCCGGTCGCCATAGCTCAGCAACACCCATGTCTTGTAGCTACTGTTGTGGCCCGGAAGAAACGCCGCGGGTCCTGACACGGCTGGGTACATCCAGGGACCGTAGCCGATCAGAAAGTCGCTCCAGCTCACCATGGTGGCCGGATTCGCATTCCGCATCGCCGGACCCACAACTGCCCAGGGCCCGCGATGGGCCGCGACCAGCCATTCCGCCCAATCAGGCTCCGGAAAGGAATGATCTTCGGCCAGAGCGACGATGGGCGCCCGCGCCCGCCGCACGCCGGCGGCATTTGCACGCGCGATGGATGTCACGGCGCCCGTGGCCACGGTCTGATATCCCCAGAAGCCCCTCAATTCCCCCTCGGGCGGCCGGATGGCCTCCTCCGTGGGACCCACGATGACGATTTCAATATCGCGCCGCTTTGTCTGGGCCAGCAGGTGGCGCATGGTGAGCCGGATGGTGCCATATGTGTCCGGCGTGGCGAGGATCACGGACAGATCGGGTTTATCCGTCATGCAGCCCTGCGCTGGTTCAAGGATTCGATAGCCGCCAGCGCGATGCGTAACGATTCGCGACCGTCCTCGAGCGACGCCGGCGGTTCGCCCGAGCGGATGCTCGAAAGGAATCGCAGCCAGTGGATCCGGTAAGAGTCCAGGAAATCGCCTCCGTGCCGGGCCGCTTTCATGGCGCCGGGAAACTGTTCCAGCCAACGCGCTAAGCCCTGCAGACGCCCAACGGGCCGCTTCTCCATGCTGTCGGCGCGGTACAGCGAGAAACGCAGGCTCGAAGATTCGCCCACAATCTCAATATCGTGTGACGCCGCTCCCTGGAGCGCGAGTGCGGAACAGGCCAAAACGCCATTGCACATGCGCGCCGTCACGACAACGTTCGCGTCATCGCCGCCATCCGAGCCGCTCTGCGCGGTGACCTCGGCCACCTCGGCGCCGAGAAGGAATCTCCACAAATCGAAATGGTGAATGCCCAGTTCGTAAATCGCTCCACCGCCCGCGGCGCGACGGCACGCCCAACTGGGGCGCGCGCGCACGTTGCCCACCAGGGCGGTGCGCATGAATCGAATCGATCCGAGCGCGCCCTCGCGTACCCGCTTGCGTGCTTCCTCGATCAGGCGGTGTGAGCGCAGATTGAATCCTACCGCTGTGCGCCCGGCGGACCGCGCCGCGGCTGACCGCATACGATCCGCTTCTTCAAGAGTCAGCGCCAGAGGCTTCTCGATATATATATGTTTGCCGGCTTCCGCGGCCGCCAGGAATACCTCGTGGTGCAAGCCAGTGGGTGCGCTGATCAGTACGACATCCACGGACGGATCCACAACCAGCGACCCATAATCCGTATATCGTTGCGCAACACCCCACTTTTCTCCGGCAGCGCGCAAACCGGCTGGATCCACATCCGCCAGCGCGGTTACGCTGACGCCGGGTATGCGGGCGAGCGCGGGCAGGTGCAATTGCAGGGCCGCCCGGCCGCATCCGACCACGCCGATCCGTATCGGCACGCCGCCCGGTTTCTGCCGGCCTTCTCCAATTTCTTCTCTCAAAAAAGTGCCTCAGGCGGAAGCAGTTTTGACCCCTAACCGATTATACTGTCGAGATGTTAGATGCGATAAGACGGCGCGCCCGGCCCCCAGTCTTAACGCGCGCGGCCACTTCACTGTAATTGCTTTGACCATGAAAGCGGGCCCTGGAAAAAATTGTCGGGGGCTCGACGTTTCGGCCCATCCCCGATCGTTTGACTCGCAACCGTCGGAAATCCAGGGCGTGCGGACGGAAGAGGCGCAAAACCGGGTAAATTACGGCGGACTTTTGGCGTTTGAGGCCCACGTGGGTGCAGCAAGACTGAATCCTGGTAGCTGCCAAGCGTTCGGGTCGCGCCGACGCCCCCGCCGGACGCGCCAGATGCTGTCCTTCTTGTCAGCGGCGGTCCGATGCTTCACTTGTAGATCGCTACGGAGCTATTGCCCTCGCGAGCGCCATTGAACCGTCATTTTTCCAATTGTCGCGCGGTTCCGCCGCGGCGCGGGCAAACGTCCACAGTCGAACACGCTCGCAGTCCAGGCCAAGCAGGACGGCGATGCGGCGGATCATCCCGTGCGGGTCCGAGCGCAGTCGCGCATCACAGTTGAACAGATGTTGTGTCGCGTCGTAGGCCGCATCCCCGACGAATGGCTTCGGGTCGATGACCAGCCACGGCTCCCGTTCCGACCGAAGTACGTTACCCGCGTGCAAGTCGGTCGCCAGCAGTACCTCGACGGGTGCCGTGCGCGGCAACTCCTTAAAGAGGCGCAGACCTTCACGGACTAGCCCTGTGTCGGGCCACCGCTCAACATCGGCCAGGGTCTCGGCGCTCCAATACTCCGTCATCGCCGACAGCGGGCGAAAGGTGTGTGCTGCCGATGGCGCGCGCCAGACGCGGCGCAGCAGCCCTGCGATCACCAGATCCTGCTCGGATTCCGGCACTGCGCGCAGCGCCGTCCCTGGCTCGCAACGCTCCAGGAGCATAGCGCCAAGTTCATCATCGGCCGCAAGGAGGCGCACCGTAGGGTCCCCGTCCCAAAAGCGCAGGCCTTGGACTTCATGCTCGGCCTCCATGTGCGGCATGCCGAGCTTCACTACCGCGGAGGTCCCGTCCGCGAGCCCCACAGGGGCCACCCACGCGCAACTCACGTCCTCGCCGTTGTACGGCGCACCAAGCGTCAGCGACCATCGGCGCTCCAATTTTCGCAGGGCTTCGGGCAACCGGTCGAGCCATGCCGCGCGCTCGGGCGTCTTGCGGCAGTTAGCCACGAGCCGCTCCGGCACCTTCAATGCCATCTTTTCATTCTGACCGTTTCACCGACCGGATTGCCGGTTGTCGGAGAAGTGCGCGGGGTCGGCATCGTTCGTGCGTTTAAGTTGCAGATTCATACCGTGTTAGAGGCAAAATCGCTGGGGCCAGCTCCGCGCCGTCGTTTTGGGAACTGCCGCTGCCGGATGAAAAGTTTGCAAACATCGCCACCTTTCGAGCGTACTAGTTCTTTAAGTCCGCGCGAGGTACTGAATGCGATCCAAGACTCAGCTCAAACACGTTCTGCGCAGACTGCGGCGTGGTCCTCTATTTCATGGGTCGACAACGATAGTGATGGGGCTACTACCCGTAACTGCACCCGTTCCATCCGTCATCTGCACAGTCAGGTTGTAAGTACCGGCGGGCGGGTTAGACCAGACTGATACATAATACGAGCCTTGCGTTCCGAGCGAGGACGTTCGGCTGCCGGGCGGAATGGGAATAGGTTCACCCATGCCCAACGAAATCCCGTTCTGGAAAAATTCAATCTGTTTAATGCCGGTGGCATGGGCAGCCGCCTTTGCGATAAGCCGAACCGATTTCCCACTACTGAAGACTGAGCCACTGGTGGGGCTCACCAGCGCCACCATCAGACCATTTAGCGGGTAAACATCTTCAAACGCCCCGGGCACGCCGGTTGCTGGACCATGCCACACGCTGCTGCCAAAGGTGGTCAGATACAGCATCCCCTTGTTTACGAGGTCGGGCACCGGCCGATGGCCCCACTTAAAGTTATAGCCCCCCAGTCTCTGCCATGTTGCTCCCCGATCATCCGACCGGTACGCCGCCCCGTTGAAGGTATTGATGAACGCCGTGGACGGGTTGTCCGGGTCGAGCGCCACTCCGTAAACGTGAGGGCTCTGGTCGAAGGCCAGCCTCCACGTCGCTCCGCCGTCGTCGGTGAGGAATAGCCCGCCATACTGGTTCGTCTCGTTCACGGTCCGCGGCCAGCAGGCCAGGTACATGCGGCTCGGTTTCGTGGGATCGAAAGTCAGGTCGTTAGGGGCGTTTGCACCCGCGGGCAGCGGAACCGGCTTCCAGTGCTCGGCGCGGTCGGAAGATTTGTAAATCGCTCCATCCAATTCGGTGTCAGTCCCGGGAACCAGGCCCCGCGCGATCAAAACATACAGCGTTCCATCCGGCAGTTGCACCAGGTGCCAGCCGTTGCGGTTGCTGCCGGACATACCGTTGGTCTTTAACGCCCAGGTGCGCCCGCCGTCGGTGGACTTGAACACACCACCGGGCTTCACCGGCTCTCCCAGTCCCGAATTGCCGAACGTCGTTACATACAAGGTGCGATTGACGGGGAAACTCTTCGGATCGATGATGATGTGCGTGGTGGGGCCCAGGTCGGCGCCGCAAGACTGCCACTGCATGTCCGGGTCGTCGGTGCGGCACACCCCGCCCACATAGTACTGCGCCAGAGAAGTCTTGAACATCTTCAGGCGCGGCAGGTCATGCGCGCCGCTCCAAACCGACCAGGCGCGGTTTTTTACGTCGGGATCGAACGCCAGCCAGTAAGCCGTATTCACCCAGCCTTGCGGTACGACGCCTCTGGCGATCCGTTTCCAACTCGCGCCGCCGTTGGTCGAGTGGAACGGGCCAATGTCGGTGTAGGAGATCGCCAAGTGGTCTTTGTTAAAGGGGTCGAAGTGTACCCCGTAGCAGGTTGTCACATCCAGACCCCGCGAACTCGAAGTGCCGTCCGCGTGCTCTACGGAGTAGACCGCTGCCCAGGTGGCGCCGCCGTCCATGGTGCGGTAGGCCGTGCCGGAGTCGGTCGCGTAGCAGGCTTGGCCCGTGGCATCGGTGCTCAGGCCGTAGACCGGCGGACCGGCCCATCCTGGCAGATCGCGGTCCAGCCATCCCAAGAGCTTGTTAGGGGGGTCGTGCCAGTTTTGGACGTGGTGCACCCAAGCCCACGAATTGCCGCCGTCCGTGCTCTTCAGGATTCCGTATTCGCCGCCGGAGGTATCCGGGTCCGCGCCGATATAGAGGATGCGCGGATCCCGTTCAGCCACCGTTATCTTGGTGTAGCTCGGCGCGAACCTCTGCAGGCTGCTCAAGGGGTGCCACTTCTGTCCTCCGTCTGACGATTTCCAGACGCCCACATCGGTGGTGACAAACAGCAGCAGGGCTCCGGAGTTCGGATCTTTCGCCCCCGCGGCATCGCGCATAGCCAACGCGGGCGCGGCCAGCCTGTGGCTTGAACCGTCCACGATGCCGACGGAATAGACGCCCGCATCCGTAACCAGCACCAGCCGCCGGCTGTTCAGGCGCGAGGCCGGGTCGACAAACAGATTCAGCACAGTCTGGCTCCCAAACGTCGCCGACCCTTGCCAGCTCTGCCCGCCGTCCTGCGTATAGTAAAGCCGCAAAGCGTCCCACCACGCGATCGCAACATATATGCGGTCGGCGTTGTCCGGGTCCACACGGATCGCTTGAACCCCCGCGCCAATTCCCGGCCAAATCGGATCGGTCGAGTAGAAGTAATGGTCGCCGTGATCCCCTACCATGCGGTCCTGCGCGGTCTTCGGGTCGGGGAACACGAGCCGCCACGTGTCCCCGCGGTCGTCCGAGCGGAAAATGCCATCCGAGCCGGCGTAGAGGATGTTGGGGTGCGCCGGGTCAAACCCGAACGCGCCCACTGTGGTGCGCAAGTTCAACTCCCTCCAGGAAGCGCCGCCGTCTTTCGTGATGTACACGCCCGTCATGTCGCAGTTGAGCACGGCTAGATTTGGATCGTGCGGGCTGATGGCGGGATGAAACATGGATCCGCCGCCGCCGGGGCCGACAATCTTCCACCGGACGGAGTTGCCGCTGCCGCCAGCGCTGAGCAGCGCGAAAGCCAGAACGAGAGGTAGGTACCCTTTGCGCAATATCTGCGTCATCTCCGTGTCTCTGCGGCGATCATCTGCTCAACGGCATGACGTCGTCTTTTGGCTACCGGAACAAACGCATTTCATTCACGATCAAATCGCGGATGGGCGCACATGCGCCGGTTCTTGGACGTGACCGGCGTTTACCCGGTCGAACAAGAGCTACACCGGTTTACGGCCCCAGACTTGAAAAAACAGGTGCGACACCACCAGTGTGTCCGGGCGATCCAAGTGTTCCTTCAATTCAGCCGTCAATTCGCCGAACTCCGATTCAGAGATGAATTTTTGCTCCAGAATACGATCTCGCACGTTCTGGAGGAAGTCCCAAAAGATCGCGCGCCGGTTATGCCCGTGCGGATAGACGTGAATGACTGGTTTCACTTCAATATCGACCAGCCCGGCTTCCCGGAACAGACGATGCGTTCGGCGGCCGACAAAAAGGTCGATCCCGTTAGCGGAAGAGTATCCTTTGAAGATCTCGAAAAGACGATCCCAGGCTTGAAGGGGAGGATCGCAGAAGTGCGAAAGGTAGTCTGCCTCGTGGCTCGCGACGATGCCGCCGGGCCGAGTAAGTCGTACCATCTCACGGACGACCGCTTCGACATACGGTACATTCACGAGAACCAGCCGCGCATGAACCAGGTCGAAGCTATCTCCGGGCAAACCCGTCGCAGTTGCGTCCCCCTGCGCCACCTCAACATTGTTCAACCACCGGTCGGCCACAAACCGTTTCGCTATCCCAACGGACTGGTGGTTCTTTTCAATGCCAATCACATTTCCCGTCGAGCCAACGCGCTCCGAGAGCAGGTCCAGTACTCCTTGCGGCCCGCAGCCGAGATCAATCGCCCGGCCACCAGCGCCCAGACCCATACGGTCGAACAACCAAGCCGACTCCTGTCGAAGTTCTTCCGCCTGCCTCCGGAGACGTAGTTCTTCGTCTTCGCTGTGACCCAGTAGATATTGTGGCTCTGGCGCCATGATTCCTGACTTCCGTTCCGTGGATGGAGTGTACACCTACTCCCCTTTTGAAGGCAATCTGAACCTCATTCTGAGATAGCGATTGCAGTGTTTCGGCGAGACTCGGCAGTCGTCGTGAAATCACTTGCCCGCGACAGTGGGAGCCGGTGGTTGCGACGCCTTCTGCGCCACGGAGACCGGAACGATCTTGAGCCCTTCGCGCGCCACATCGCCAGGGTTCGGGATGATCAGATCCCCTTCCTGAAGGCCGCCACTCACCTCGAGGCGGTCACCGTAGTCGCGGCCAATTTGGATCTTCTGGAGATGCACGGTGTGATCCGGGCGGACCAAGGCCACGCTGGCGCCATCCGCGCGAACAATCAACGCTTCACTCGGGATGAGCATGGGCGGATTGGTTCGCGTAGTGTTGAAGTCGACCTGAGCGTACATACCCGGCAGCAGCGCCCCTTCAGCATTGGGCACATGGACTTCCACGAGGAGGGTCCTGCTGTTGGGATCGAGCGCGTTCGCGGTGCGCGCCACGGTGCCCGTGAACTTCCGGCCAGGCAAATTCGAAACGCTCAAATGCGCCATTTGCCCGGGCCGGATCGACCCGGCATTGGCTTGCGGGACGTTGATGTAAGTGCGGAGCGTGCTCGTCTGCGCGATGCGGAATAGAAGCGTGTTGCCGCCATTCACCAGCGCACCGGCATCCAGATTACGCAATGTGATGACGCCATCGAAGGGCGCCTTCACCACGCGATAGCTCTGTAAATTTTCCAGGCGCGCCAAGCTGGCTTCGGCCGCCGAAACCATGCTGCGCTGTGCGGCGATCGCCTTTTCGAGTGCCTGCAGGTTAGCCGCCTGTGCCCGATACTGAGCCTGATATTGGTCATTCTCCTGCCGCGAGACAACGCCCCGGGTAGCCAGGCGGCTCCAGCGCTCCGCCGTAACGCGCGCGAATTCCATGTTGGACTTGCCCTGCTCGTAATTCGCCAGCGATTCGTCCAGCGCCGCGCGCGCCTGTTGCAGGTTTGCCTTGGACTGGTGAACCTGCTCATCCAGTTCTGGCGCTTCGATCTCGGCTAACGGCTGGCCGGACCGGACGCGATCGCCGATGTCTACCATCCGGCGCTGCAGGTATCCGTCAGCTCGGGCAAGGATGGGGGCCTCGGTAATGGCCTGGATGTTGCCGGGCAGCTCCAGCTCACTGTTTCGTGGGGAGCGCTCCGCCTCCACTACCTCTACTCGCGGCAGAGCTTCCTCTTGTTGTTGTGCCTCACTGACGATCAGCGCCCTTCGTTTCTGGAGCGGTATATAGCCGGCGAAGAACGCCACGACGAGGAGCACCGTCGCTAACAAAACGATAGAACCGATCGTGACGCCGGAAGGATTCCACAGTTTCATCGGTAGACCGGCGCGCGCAGAGCCGTGTGACGGTCCCTTTAGCTCCTGGAGCTGCCGCTTAAGATCTTGGTTTTCCCTGCGTAGCCTCTCCTCTGTGGTCGCAGCCTCGATTTCAGATCCAGGCAGGTCGGGTTCGATGTGTCGCATCAGACGTTGGAAGCGCTCTAAACATTATTCCACTCGGATGGCAGCGCGGCTTGCTGCTCCTGTTCATCGAACCGGCGCTCGTGATCGACCGGGGGTGCAGTCCGAAGATAACTGTAGATAATCGGAACGACGAACAGCGTCGTAACGGTGGCGAACATCAGACCGCCGATCACGGCGCGTCCCAGCGGCGCATTCTGCTCACCGCCTTCGCCCAGCCCGAGAGACATGGGAAACATGCCGATGATCATGGCGGTCGCCGTCATCAGCACGGGCCGTATCCGGGCGTAGCCAGCGGAAAGCATCGCCCCGGTGGCAGAGGGTACCATTGCGCGCTGGTCGTTCGCGAAGGTGACCATGAGGATGCTGTTGGCGGTGGCGACGCCGATGCACATGATGGCCCCCATCAACGAAGGGACGTTCAGCGTGGTGCCGGTGACGAACAGCATCCACAAAATACCCGCCAGCGCGCCCGGCAGAGCCATCAGGATGATGAAAGGATCGAGCCACGACTGAAAATTCACCGTCATGAGAAGGTATACCAGAACCACGGCAAAAACCATGCCCAACCCCAGCCGGAAAAAGGAGGATTGCATGGTTTCAATCTGCCCGCGCAGCGCGAACGAACTGCCGCGAGCCAAATGGGGCTCCTCCTCGCGCATGATCTTCTCCACCTCTCCTCCGACGCCGCCCAGATCGCGACGGTCGACGTTCGCATACACGTCAAAAACCGGCCAGACATTGTAGTGATTGACGATCACCGGGGCGTAAGCGCGCCGGACCGTGGCCAGGTTCGAAAGCAGTTGCGTGCTCCCCGCCATGGCTCCTGGATTTCCGTAAGCCTGAGAGGAGCCGTTCGGAGAGGCGCCGACGGAGGCGTTTCCTGTACCGGCGGCACCCGCTTGCGAATCCGGCGTCCAGGTACTGACGGCGTTGGTGGCTACCGAAATCGGCGTGCGCAACAGGGCATCCAGAGAGTCGATCCGATACTGAGGCGTTTGCACGCCAACGTTGTAGTTCACGCCGTTGGCCCAGTTCACCCAGAAATTCGGCGCCACCGAACTGTTGCCGCTCAGAGATATCAGCATGCTGCTCGTGACATCGCGTTGCGTCAAACCTAATTGCGAGGCCTTCACGCGATCCACGTTCAGGAGGATTTGCGGCTGGTCAACCACCTGGTGAACATGGACGTCGGCAGCTCCGGGAATGCGCGCAATCCTCTGCGCCAGCTTCTGGGCAATCCGGTAGTTGGCTTCCGCATCCCGCCCCACGACCTGCAAATCGATCGGAGCCGGGAGCCCGAAGCTCAAAATCTGAGTCGTGATATTGGCCGGCTGGAAGAAGAACGACATGTCCGCGAATTTTTCTCGCAGCCGTTTCAGCAGCAGGACTTCGTAGTCCCGCGTAGAACCATGCTTCTCTTTCTGGAGCGAAATCAGGATTTCGCCGTCAGCGCTGGAGATTGTGGGAATGTCTCCCTGAGCGATGCTGGTCCAGCTATTCGGAATCCCGATGTTGTCGATCAGCGAATCGATCTCAGCGGAGGGGATTACCTCCCGGATGGCGCGTTCAATCGCCGAGAATCTTAGCTCGGTCTGCTCAATGCGGGTGCCTGCGGGCGCGCGCACGTGAAGCCGCATCTGGCCGGAATCCACATTGGGGAAGAAATCCTCGCCGACCAGCCAGACCAGGCCCAGCGAAGCGATGGACACAAACATGAACGCGGTCAGGACTCCGCCCCGGTGCCGCAACGACCAATCGAGCAGGCCAACGTAGCGGTAGCGGAGGCTCTCGAATTGAGCGTTGAATAAATAGTGGACGCGCCAGAACAATCCCCTGCCGCCGGCCGTCTCTCCGTGAGCCCCCTGCTGATACAACTCCACCTCTGATTTCAGAAGAAAATTGACCATCGTCGGCACGAGCGTACGGGACAGGAAGTAAGAAGCCAGCATGGCGAAGACCACCGCCATGGCCAGAGGCGTAAACAAATACCGCGCCGTCCCGGTCAGCAGCAACACCGGCACGAACACGATGCAGATCGAAAGTGTGGCGACAAAGGTCGGAACGGCGATCTGCCCCGCGCCATCGAGCACCGCGCGGAGCAGCGGCTTCCGCATCGCCAGATTGCGGTGGGTGTTCTCAATCTCGACTGTGGCATCGTCCACCAGGATGCCGACCGCGAGCGCCAAACCGCCGAGCGTCATCACGTTGATGGTCTGTCCCAAAAGGCTGAGCACGCACAGCGAGGTGAGAATAGAGAGTGGAATCGAGATACACACGATCAGCGTGCTGCGCCAGCTCCCCAGGAACAGCAGGATCATCATGCCCGTGAGACCTGCCGCGATCAGCGCTTCGCGCACTACGCCCTGAATCGCGGCGCGCACGAAGAGCGACTGGTCAAACAGTGGGGCCACCTTCAGCTCCGTCGGCACTGTGGCGAGAATCCTGGGAAGTGCCGCCTTCACGGCATCGACGATCGACAGCGTGGAAGCCTTCCCGTTCCGCGTGATGGTGATGAGAACGCCACGCGATCCGTTGGTGCGGACAATATTGTTCTGGACCGTGAAGCCGTCGTGGACCTGCGCGACGTCTTTGATGTACACCGTCGCGCCGTTCACGGTTTTGATAGGCAGGTTGTTCAATTCTTCGAGCCGCAGGGGGCTGCTGTTCACCCTGATCTGGTACTCGGTATCGGCCATCTTCGCCGTGCCCGCCGGGAGGATCAGATTTTGCAGGTTCAAGGCATTGGATACATCAATCGGCGAAAGCTGCTTGGCGTAGAGTTCATCCAGGTTCAAGTCCACCATTACCGCTCGTTGCTTTCCGCCGAAGGGATAGGAAACGGAGGCGCCCTGCACGGTACCGAGCGGAGTTCGGATGAAGTTATTTCCCAGGTCGAATATCTCCTGCTCGCGCAGAGTTTTGCTGGAGAGGCCAAGCTGCAGGATGGGAACACTCGCTGCGTCATACTTCAGAACGTTGGCCGGAAACATCCCGGGCGGCATCTGGCGGAGCGCGGTTTGCATAGTCGCCGTCACCTGCGCCACAGCCATGTCGATTTTCACGTTCGGATGGAAGTAAATCCTTACCACCGCGTAGCCGTTGTAGGCTTGCGACTCAATGTGTTCGATGTCGCTTACATTCGAAGTGAGGCTGCGCTCGAATCCGGTAACGACCCGCTTCTCCATCTCCTCCGGCGCCAAACCCGAATACACCCACAAGACGCTCACAATGGGAATGTCGATGTACGGAAAGATGTCGACGGGCATAGTGACGATGGCGGTGCCGCCAAGGATGGCGATCAGGACGGCCATCACGACGAAGGTATAGGGGCGACGGAGAGCAAGCCGGACGATCCACATAAGGATTGGTTCCCAGGGTAAGACGGGAACACAGGCGACGAGAACGCCTCAATAATTTGCTGAGATCCCGATCTTTGGGCTCCCAACTGGTAGCAGTATACACCGAACAGTGGGTAAACCAGATGCTTGCGCTCGACTGATGCTTGCTGAAAACAATTGATTAAGCGAAATCATCGGCGTGAAATCACTGAGCTGTTCGGGCCTTCCGGCCGGCAAGCCACAATGCCGCTTGCACCCCGCCGGAATGCTCAATTCCGGGCACAAGGAAGCTGTGCAAGTAATCCGAATCAGACCC
>JBGPKX010000074.1:0-19055 GCA_041486185.1 Bryobacteraceae bacterium
CCAACACCCGTTATCCCAGCCAGCAGGATTGATCCCGTAGCCGCGTTCTACGCAGCCAGCTTCCCGAGTCCCAACTTCCTGGATCCGCTGCAACAGGGGCCGAGCGGTTGCGGCGCGCAGTGCAATAATTTCCTTGGCGACGTCGGCGGGAGCCAGACTACCCACAATCTGTCGGTGAAGGTCGATCACCAGTTCACCGACAACAGCAAGCTTTTTGTGGAATACCTTTTGAATCCGAGCTGGTATACGAACTATCGTCTACCCTGGTCCGGGCCCACGGCGCAGACGAGCGGCATTGCCGGGGCCCAACCTTACCGCACGATGAACCAGATCTTCACCATCGGGCACACACAGACGTTTGGCAGCACTTTGATCAATGAAGCGCGCGCCAGCTTCAGCCGGCAGAACCAGAGGGCGACCCCGAACCCGGACTCGCTGGTGAACAACGCCGGAGTGCAGGAGAAGGTCAAGGGCTTGAATTTTATTTCGGACCCCATCTTTTTCCCCGTTCCATCGATCGGGATCGGATCGGGGTATCCGGGTTTCGGCCCGCAGCAATGGCAGAACGCGATTCAGGGAGAGGACGCATTCACGGTTCTGGATAATGTGACCAAGATTATCGGCGCCCACACACTGAAGGCAGGTCTGATGTGGCGCCGCGACCGCAACTGGAACCTCGCCGGATGGGGATACAACCTCGGCTTCGGCGGCGGTCTGACCAACGATCCCGTGACCGGGCTAGGTGGAAACGGCCTGGCGCAGTTCCTGTTAGGCGCCGTCGATCAGGGCAGCGGCACGGGCACATACCACGCCCCTTATCAAAGTAACGACTACTGGGGATTCTACTTGCAGGACGATTTCCGGATCACCCGGAACTTCACGCTGAACGTCGGGATGCGCTACGACCTGTTCGGCTGGTTCAGGGAGCGGCATGATGCGCTAGCCAACTTCGACTTCAGCGCTCAGAATCCAACGGTGCCCTATAAGGGTGCGCTCGCTTACTTCGGCACTGCAGCACACCCAGACCGGAATGTTTATCCGGCCAACAAGAACAGTATCGGACCGCGCATCAATTTTGCGTGGTCGCCGTTCTCCGACAAAAAGACGGTCATTCGCGGCGGCTACGACATCATTTACAGCAACGGGATCAGCGCCGCCTTTGGGGATCAAAACGGCGCCATCAGCGCGCCGGCATACGCCAACTACTTCACCTACGGACAGGTTGGTACCGACCATACCAACCAGAGGCCCGCGTTTATCTTGAGCCAAGGGGCGCCCAACCTGCCCCTGCCTCCACTCGATCAGGTGAAAACGGACAACAATCAGTTTCTCGGGACCGGGGTCGGCGCATTTTTGAAAGGCAGTCACGACCCCTATGTCGAGCAGTGGAGCTTCTACGTGCAGCGCCAGCTCCCCTCCGATATGGTCCTGAGCGTGGGGTACGTGGGTACCCACGGATTGCATCTGTTCGGGGACGAATTCAGGAGTTACGACCACGTTCCGACCGCGCTGAAGTTGCAACTCCGGGATCACATCAACGATACCGTCGCCACCCCGGCCGGACTGGTGTCGCTCTATGGGGCAACGGTTCCTCAAAGCTTACTCAGCGTGCCGTATCCCCAGTATGCGGGCATTGGCGTCAACAGCAATCCCGACGGTTTCAACCGTTACAATTCACTGCAAGCCAAATTCGAAAAGCGGTACTCGCAGGGTCTGACCTTCACGGCCGTCTATTCGTTCCAGAAGAATATTGAATCGCCCAATACCGGCAGTATCATCGGCAACACCGCAACACCGACTACCCTGGGGCGCACAGTGGGACGGGCTGCCTTTATTCCCGGCGCCATCTCGGGCGGCGTGGCCAACGTCGGCGGTGGCGCGGGCGCGCGGGATCCGGACAACCGCAATCTGGACGTCGCTCTGGCGCCGGACGATATTCCGCACATCTTGAACATGGCCGCGGTCTACGAATTGCCTTTCGGCAAGGGTAAGCAATTCCTGGCTGGCAACCGCGCTGGTCGGGCTGTGCTGGGCGGATGGAAGCTGACGCAGAACTGGAACTTTCAGAGCGGTGTGCCCCTTACGATCAACGGACCCTGTAACGCCATAAACTGCCGTCCTAACCTAATCGGCAATCCCATGAACTTCAGCGGTTCCCGCAGCCGGCAGGACCAGGAGAACCAATGGTTCAATCCTGCCGCTTTTCAGCCCTCATTCGGCCCTAATCCCGCAATCCTGACATCCTCCGATCCCACGCAATTCGATTCCTGGTGGCAGTTCGGGAATATGGCGCTCCGCAGCTCGAGCGCGCGTGCTCCCGCTTTCTGGAACGCGGACATGTCGCTTTCCCGCGAGTTTCATCTGAGCGAGGCGAAGTTTTTCACGTTCCGTTGGGAACTCTACAACGCGCTCAATCACCAGAATCTCGGCCTTCCGAATTTGACGTATTGTCTGCCGCCCAATGCGGATGGGTCGGTGGATGCGTTACACCAGTTCGGCTGCCAGTTCGGGAAGATCACGAACGTGCAAACTGACCCGCGTGCCATGCAGTTCGGGCTCAAGTTCTACTGGTAGCCGTTAGATTTCGAAGACCGCCTTCATGATGGCGGAGCTCCCGCCGGCCAGATCCTCGAAGATGGATTGGCCTAGGCGAGCTCCGCTTTCTGTCACGACGGCGCCTCCCACGGCAACCTCATTCGACTACGTCGCCTGTAAGAGATTCCCAATCGGTCCTCGATCATTGGTAAAATAAGGCCGTTTCATTTCTGTTAGTCCTGACTCCGGCGGGGGGTGGTGGATCATGAAGGCGCTTGGCTTCGCGCTAGTGGCGATGCAGTTTGCCGCGAGTGCGTTTGCGCAGCAAACAAGCGCGGACGTCAGCTACTTCCGCGAGATTCGCCCTGTTATTCAGCGTAGTTGCCAGGGCTGCCATCAGCCCGCAATGAAGTACGGCGGGCTCGATCTCACGCGCTACGAGAGCTTCGCAACAGGTGGGAATAAAGGCGCGGCATTCAAGCCTGGCGCGCCCCAGGAAAGCGTGCTACTCGCCTATCTGAAAGGTGAACGCCAGCCTAGGATGCCGTTCGGCTCGACGCCGCTCCCTGACGATCAAATCGAACTATTCCGTCGCTGGATCGCCGGTGGCGCAAAGGACGACACGCCTCCGGAAGCGCGCGAAACTTCGGCGCTCGATAAGCCGCCCGTATATCACTTGCCGCCGGTGATCACGGCGCTGGCGTACTCGCCTGATGGATCGCTGCTGGCCGTCTCCGGATACCGCGAGGTATTGCTGCACAAAGCCGACGGCTCGGGAATGGTCGCGCGCCTCGTGGGTCTTTCGGATCGCATTCAGTCGCTCGAATTCTCGCGCGACGGTAAGCTCCTGGTCGCCGCCGGAGGCACTCCGGCGCGCTTTGGAGAAGTGGAGCTGTGGGATATTGCGTCGCGAAAACTCAAGCACTCGGTCACGCTGACCAATGAAACTGTTTTCGGCGCCTCGCTTTCGCCCGATGCATCGCGCGCCGCGGTGGGCTGCGCGGACAACACCGTTCGGGTGATCGACACTGAGGCCGGAAAAGAAGTATTGAAGATTTCCAATCACGAAAACTGGGTGCTCGGCACGATTTTCGGTGTGAACGGCAAGCGGCTGGTTTCGGTCGGCCGGGATCAGGCCGCCAAGCTGACCGACGCCTCCAACGGCCAGTTCATCGAAAACATCAATGCGCTACGCGGTGAACTGGCAGCCATCGCCCGCCACCCGTCCCGCGACGTCATCCTGATCGGCGGGGCCGAGCGCGTTCCATATCTCTACACCATGGATCGGGCGGCATCCATGAAAATCGCCGACGATTCCACGCTCATCCGCAAGTTCGAGATGCAGGATGGCGCGATATTTGCGCTGGCCTTTTCGCGCGATGGAAGCCGCATCGCGGTGGCGGGCGCGGCGGATGACGTTCCCATCTATCAGACCGAGACCGGCGAGCGCACGGCTACCTGCAAGGGGCACAAGGGGACTTACGCCGTTTCATTTAGCCCCGACGGCGAACAACTGGCCAGCGGGGGCTTCGACGGCAAGGTGCGTATCTGCGAAGTCAAATCCGGCAAGCTGGTGCGCGACTTCGTGCCGGTGCCGGTCGAAACGCAACTGGCGGTCGCGAGGTGAGGGTTATGTGGAGAGTCGCTGCGCTACTGGTTGCCATCTCATTCGCTGCTTCGGCCGGCGCGCCGCCCATGCTGACAGGACTCGAGCCACGGGGCGCGCAACGCGGAAAATCATTTACGCTGACTATCGAAGGCAAGTATCTCACCGAAGGCGGGCAAGTGCTCTCGACCTTGCCTGCGACCTTCACGCCGCTCACCCCGCCACAAGAAAAGATGGCAGCCGGAGGCAAGCTGCCATTCCTGGTTGAACTGAAGGCCGACACGGCCATCGGCGCGTATCCAGTTCGCGTGCAGACGCCGGACGGCATATCGAATGTTCTGTTGTTTTCGGTGGGCGCATTTGCGGAAGTGACGGAGTCGGAGTCGAAGCCGGAATCGCCCGAGCACACGAACGACTCGCTCGAAACGGCTGAGCGCATTGAAGCACCGGTCATCGTGAACGGAACGCTGCGCGGCCCCGACCGCGACTACTACCGTATCCATGCCAAGCAAGGCGAGCGCCTCGTGTTCGAGGTGGAAGCGCGGCGCCTGGGTTCGGCCATCGATCCTGTGCTGCGCATAGTGGACGCCGCCGGTAAGCAGTTAGCTCGCAGCGACGACGCGCCGGCGCTCGGAGTGGATTCGCGCGTCGATGTAACGTTCCCGCGAGACGGAGATTATTACGCCCTCGTGCATGATGCCCGTTTCAGCCTGCAATCGCAGGACTTCTACCGGCTCAAAGTTGGCAATTTCACGTATGCCGAAGGAATTTTTCCACTTGGTTGGAAGCGCGGCGAAAAGGTCGATGTTGAGTTTTTTGGTGGCGCCTTCTCGCCTCCCGTGAAAACTGCCGCTGACCTTTCGGGGATTAGTCCCAAGCTCGAATTCACGCGCATCAACGTGCCCGGGCAGCTGGGGAGTTTGCCGTTTCTGTTTGTGGTGGGCGATCTACCGGAAAAACTGGAGCCCTCGCATGCCGCCAATGAGCCGGTTGCCCTGGAGTCGGACACCGTAATGAACGGCCGGATTTCCAAGCCCACCGAAGTGGATCGCTACAAGCTGACGGTTTCACCCGGCGATCACTGGAATCTGGAGTTGCGCGCGCGGGGGCTGGGCACTTCACGTCTGGACGGCGTTCTCAGCATCTATGACCCCAAGGGCAAGAAGCTGGCTTCCGCCGGCGATAAGCCTCCAAAGGAAGATGTATTTTCTCTGCTTTCGGCCGGCCGCACCAGTTCCGATCCCTGGCTCGACTTCACTGTGCCGAAAGACGTGCGCGAAGTCACGGTTACGGTTGAAGATTTGTTGCAGCGCGGCGGACCGGGATTTGGCTATCGCTTGCATGCGCGTAAGGCTCCTCCCGATTTCACCCTCACGGTTGCGAATCCGTATTTGAATATTCCGGCGAAGGGCACCGTTGCGGTGAACGTCTCGGTCAATCGGCACGGGTTTAATGGGCCGATCCAATTGAGCATTTCGGATATTAGTGACGACTTCATCGTGGAGGGTGGCCACATCGCCGGCGAATGGAAAGACGATGCCTACTCGATTTCCCGCAACGGGCTGCTGACCATTACCGCTAAACCGGACGCCAAGCCGAGAAAACTGGCAGAGTTTGCGATATGGGGGGAAGGCAAGACGGCGGATGGCGCAGTGGTGCGGCGGCGCGCACAATGCCTGGGCATGATCACCGAAGTAGCCGGCGGCACGGGCATTTCCGATGCCGAGGGACGCGAGAATCAAAGTCCATTTGTGGCGCCGTGGCTGGGTTTCGATTTGCCCGTCGTGGTGACGAGTGAGCAAGCCGGCGAGCTGAAGCCGAACGCGCCCCGTATGCTTCGACTGGTGCAGGGAATGGGATACGAGCTGACGTGGAATTTCGCCAAGCGCAATCCCGATGCGAAGCCTCCGGAGACGGTGGGAGCGGACGTCTCGTCCCCGCCTGCCGCGGAAATTCAAGTGCGCCGTGCCAGAACCGAAAAGAAAGAAGAAAAACACGCCGAGAAAGGTGCGTTCAATATCCTCACCACCACCCGCACGCCGCCCGAGAAATTCGATCTGATCCTATCCGGGTCGGATTCCGAGGAGAGCGAAGACGCAGCGCTGGTCACCCCGGTGATCACACTCGATATCGTGCAGGGTTACAGCTTGACAGCGCCCAAGGAGCCAATCGCGTTGCAGCCTGGCGGCAAAGTCGAGCTGGTGGGCGCGTTCCATCGCGAACCCGAATTTACCCAGCCGGTGACCATCGCCGCCGACTATCTGCCACCGCATGTTAGCTGCCGGCCGGCTGAGTTGCATTCGGCGGAGAGCGAATACCGGCTATCCTGCGAGGGTGAAGCCTCGGCCAAGCCCGGCGAGTACGAGTTTCAGTTGACCCCGGCTTCAGTGGTGGTGGGCCTGGATAAGCGCGAAGTCCCGTACAAAATCGCGCCAGTGACGGCAAAACTGATCATATCGGAAAGCAAGGCCACGCAGGCAGCGAGGTAGAACGACATGAGGAATCATCATTGGATTTGGGTTTTCGCCGTGGCTGCGCCGCTCATGGCGCAGCCGCAGACGGCGCCGAAGGAAATCAACGCGCTCTTGGTGACGCCCACGGAGGTTACGTTTCGTACAGCCGATGAAGGCATGCACGTGCTCGTAACCGGAACCACGGCTGAAGGCGAGAAGATTGACCTGACTGCATCCGCCCTGTTCGCGCCGGTGGACCCGGTGGTCAAGATCGGTGAGGACGGGTTGCTGCATCCGGTTCGCCGGGGCGATTCCAAAGTCACGGTCACAGCGGGTGGCAAACAAGCCGAGCTCACGGTGCACGTCGGCGATCTCGCGAAGCCTCCGCAAATCAGTTTCATCCGCGACGTCGAGCCAGTGCTCAATAAAGTCGGCTGCACCTCCGGCACCTGCCACGGATCGGCCAAGGGCAAGAACGGGTTCAAGCTTTCCCTGCGTGGATACGATCCCGACTTCGATTACGAAGCGTTGCTCTACGACATGTCCGGCCGGCGGTTCAATCGCGCCGATCCGGCGCGCAGCCTGATGCTGGCCAAGCCCACGCAGCAGGTGGCGCACGGCGGCGGACTGCGCATCGAACTCGGGTCGCGCTACTACAACACCGTCCTGAACTGGATTTCCGCGGGTGTGCCACTTGGCAATCCGGCAGGCGATCACGTGGAGAAGCTCGAAGTCCTGCCCAGCGAAGTTTTCATGCACGGGCCCAACAACAGGCAGCAGGTGATCGCACTGGCGCATTATCCGGATGGCAGCGTGCGCGATGTCACGCGCGAAGCCAACATTTCGAGCAACACGCCTGAGATCGCCGACGTGGATGCTACGGCTCACGTAAAGGGCGAGCGCAAAGGCGAAGCCGCGCTGCTGGTGCGCTACGAAGGCAAGTTCGTGGCGGTGCCCGTCACGGTATTGAACCCCAATCCGGGTTTCGCCTGGAACGCTCTTCCGCAATACAACTACGTCGACCAGCTCAACGACGCCAAGCTGAAGCGGTTGAAGATCCAGCCTTCGCCCCTCGTGGATGACGCCGAATTTCTGCGCCGTGTCTCGCTCGATCTTACGGGCCTCGCGCCCACGCCCCAGGAAATTCGCGCCTTCCTGGCGGACAAAATCGACTCGCGCGCCAAACGGAGCCGCGTGATCGACCAGTTCCTGGCAAGCCCGGCCTATGTGGATACATGGACGCTCAAGTGGGGCGATTTGCTGCAAGTCAGCCGGCGTTATCTGGGCGACAAAGGCATGTGGGAATTCCGCGAGTGGATTCGCGATTCCATCGCGCAGAATAAGCCCTACGACAAGTTCGTGTACCAGTTGCTCGCCGCGCGCGGCAGCTCCTACGAGAACCCCCCTGCGAATTACTTTCGTGTCACGCGCAGCGCCAAGGTCTCGATGGAGAAGACCACGCAGTTGTTCATGGGCGTGCGCCTGGTTTGCACGCAGTGCCACGATCATCCCTTCGAAAAGTGGACGCAGAACCAGTACTACGAGATGGCCGCCTTCTTTGCGTCCGTGGGTCTGAAGCCCGGTTTTCAGAGCGGCGACGAAATTGTCTACGACAAGCGGGAAGACAACGAGGTCAAGCACCCCAAAACCGGCCGCGTGGTTCCACCCAAATACCTGGTGGCTAGCGTTGGCGCGCCGCCCATTGGTAGCATCCCCGATCGCCGCGAAGCCTTGGTTGAATGGCTGACCGCGAAAGAAAATCCGTTCTTCGCGCGCGCCATTGCGAATCGCTTGTGGAGTTATTTCCTGGGCCGTGGCATCATCGAACCGGTGGATGATATCCGCGCATCGAATCCGCCCGTCAATGAAGCGCTGCTGGAAGCGCTGACCAAGGATTTAACGGACCACGATTTCGATTTGAAGTACCTCATGCGGACCATCGTCAACTCGCGCACCTATCAGGCAAGCATCCAGACCAATGTCTGGAATGCAGACGACAAGGTGAACTTCTCGCACGCCATGCCGCGGCGGCTCAGTGCCGAGGAGCTAATGGACGCGATTGCACTGGCGGCGGGCTCACGCCCGAAGTTCCGCGAGGTGCCGCCGGACACCAAGGCCGAGGAGTTCCCGGACCCCCACGTTGGCAAGGACGGCTTTCTGGATGTTTTCGGCCGCCCGGCGCGCGAATCATCCTGCGAGTGCGAGCGCCGCAGCGATATCAGCCTGCCGCAGGCCCTCAATCTGGTGAACGGCCGGACGATTAGCGATGCGATCGCCGATCCCAAGGGGCGCCTGGCCAAGCTGATTCTAGCCGGCACATCGGATCGCGCGATTGTCGAAGAATTATATCTGGCGTCTCTGAGCCGTCTCCCGACCGCCAAGGAATACGATGCGGCGGTCAGTTTCTTGAAGCCGGTCGGGAGCCGCGCCGCGTGGGCGCAGGACTTGCTGTGGTCGCTGTTGAACAGCAAGGCGTTTTTGTACAACAGGTGAAAAAAAAAGGTGCTAGGTGTTAGGTGCCAGATGTTAGGTCTGCGAAGAGCGAGTCCTCTGCGGCTCCCTAACACCTAAAACCTAACACCAGCACTTGAAGGAGCTTCTATGCTGACGATTCCGGGCCGTCAAGGCCACTTATGCGACGGGCCGACCCGCCGCGAACTGCTGCGCGTGGGTTCTGTGGGTTTGCTCGGTTTGAACCTGGCGAATTTCTTACAGTGGCAGAAGGCGCAGGGCGCTTCGCGCCTGGATGGCGCGCGCGGGTTCAACTCGGCCAAGTCGGTCATCATGGTCTTTCTGCAGGGCGGGCCGAGTCACATCGATATCTGGGACCCGAAGCCCGATGCACCGTCGAATGTGCGCGGCGAGTTCAAGCCCATCAACACGAATGTCTCCGGCATCCAGTTGAGCGAGACCATGCCGATGCTGGCGCAGCAGATGGACAAGGCTACGCTCATCCGCTCCATGAGCTACACACCCAATGGCCTGTTCAATCACACGGCGGCGATCTACCAGATGCTGACCGGTTACCCGCCGGACAAGGTTTCGCCTTCCGGGCAGCTTGAACCGCCGTCGCCCGCGGATTTCCCCACGGCCGGTTCGCACATCTCGAAACTCAAGCCGCCGACCGAGCCCGTTCTGCCGTTCGTCGAGATGCCGCGGCCGCTGCAGGAATCGGGCGTCGTCGGAAAAGGCGGCGCTGCCGGCTTCCTTGGCAAGGCCTACGATCCCTACCGGCTATACCAGGATCCGAACAAGCCCATCAAGCTGGATGACCTCACGCTTCGCAAAGAAGTTCCGCCGGATCGTCTGAAAGATCGCTTCGAGATGCTCAAGGGCATCAACGGTTCCATGCCCGATCTGGAGAAGGCGCTCAAAGATTACGCCATCGATGAGTATTACGCGAAGGCATTCGATCTTGTGCTTTCCGGTAAAGCGCGCGAGGCATTCGATCTGAGTAAAGAGCCCGACAAAGTGCGCGAGCGCTACGGTCGCACGACTTTCGGCCAGGGCTTGCTGCTGTCACGC
The DNA here is from genome assembly GCA_041486185.1 of Bryobacteraceae bacterium. Lineage (GTDB taxonomy): Bacteria > Acidobacteriota > Terriglobia > Bryobacterales > Bryobacteraceae > QHXW01. The sequence goes on from JBGPKX010000074.1 coordinate 10,120, forward strand.
CGCTTGATCGAAGCCGGCACGCGTTTTGTTCAAATGAACTGGCCCGCGGTGGCCAACGGCAATCCCGAGGTCGACGCCTGGGATACGCACGCCGCCAATTTCGGGCCGCTCAAGAATCTGCACTGCCCTATTTTCGATCGCGGAATCTCGGCGCTCATCGAAGACATGTCGCAGCGCGGCATGTTCAAAGACACCCTGCTGGTGACGGTGGGCGAGTTCGGCCGCTCTCCACGATTGGGCATCAGTACATCAGGCAACACCAACTCTCCCGATGGCCGCGATCACTGGCCGTACTGTTACACCGCGCTGGTCGCCGGCGTCGGCATGTCCGTGGGGCGTGTTTACGGCGCATCGGACCAGACTGCTTCGTCCCCCAAGGAGAAGCCGGTGCATCCCAACGACCTGCTGGCGACGGTCTACTATTCGCTTGGTATCGATCCCGATATGACCGTGCTGAACCACCTCAATCAGCCGCGAGAACTCGTAAAAGGCAAGCCGGTTCTGGAGTTGTGGTAAGGCGCGCAATCTCCGATTATTGCGGCGTGATCAGTACCGAAGTCATCGAGATCGAGCCCATGACGGTCTTGTCATTGAAGAACGAGACCGCGTCTCCGCCATTCTTCACCGCGAGGATATAGAGTAGCGGCAGGAAGTGTTCGCGGCGCGGAACGGCCTGACGCGCTTCCGGGGCGCCGTTGTTGCCAATGGCTTCGCTCCTAGCCCATGACACCTCAGTCGGAGCCGTTCATTCCACGATCTTCTGATACTGATTCAGCTTGAGTCCGCTAACCGCCTGCGTGTTCCCGTTGGGCCAGCGAATATCGAGCCGTATCGGACTTGCGGTTGTCTCTCCCAGCCCGAATACCACGCGCCGGTCATGCGATGAAAGGTAGCTCGCGCCACCGGTGACCCAGCGCACCAGCTTACGCCCGCCCGCGGTAAGCGTCAGTTTCGCGCCGATAGCATCGTGATTGCTCTTCGTGCCCTCAAGATCGATTCCGATCCAGTTCTTTTCATGCCCCGCGTTGTTGTGCAGCAGCACCGGGGTGTCGTTCAGGCGCGTGAGGGCGATATCGACGCCGCCATCATTGTCGTAATCGCCCACCGCCAGCCCGCGCCCCAGATAGCGTCCGCCGAAGACCGGACCCGCTAGTTCTTTCACATTGCGGAAAACCCCGCGGCCGTCGTTTGCCAGTAGCAGAGGCGGTTCCTGATACAGCACGTCCATCCGCGTCTTCTCGATCACTGAATTGATATGGCCATTGGCGAGCACCAGGTCCGGATTCCCATCGTTGTCGTAATCGATGAAATGCGCGCCCCAGCCAACGAAGAAGCGCGTGAGCGCCGCGAGGCCCGATTCGCGCGTCCACTCGCGATAAGGGAATTGGCCGGTGTTGAGAAATAAGGTGTGCTGCTCATCGTTGAAGTTGGTGACGATAAAATCCGGCCGGCCGTCACCATTGACGTCACCCGCGTCAACGCCCATGCCGGCGCGTGCGGAACCATCGGCGCTCAACGCCACTTCGGCATCGAGAGCGGCGTCCTCGAAAGTGCCGTTGTGCTTGTTGATGAGCAGGAGATTCGGCGATGCATCGCGCGCCACAAACAGATCAGGCCACCCATCGTCATCCACATCCACGCTCACCACGCCCAAGGCGCGTCCCACCAGTTTCGCCAGACCAGCTTGCTCTGTGACGTCGGTAAACGTGCCATCGCCATTATTGTGATAAAGCGTAGGACGATCGCCCTGATATGCCGTTTGCGCACAGTAGGTGCGCGCGCCCTGGTATTCGCAGTGGTGCGCATCGTCGAAGGAAAACTTCACGTAGTTGCAAACGAACAAGTCGAGCCGGCCGTCGCGATCGTAATCGATCCACGCAGCACTGGCCGCCCATTTGCCCGCGTTCTTCACTCCGGCCTTATCGGTGACGTCCGTGAAGGTGCCGTCGCGGTTATTGTGGAACAACGCGCTGGCCGGGTAGCCGGTGATGTAAAGATCCGGATACCCGTCGTTATCGAAGTCGGCGGCGGCGACGCCCATCCCGTAGAACGAGATTCGCTCGACACCAGCTTTGGCCGCCTTCTCTTCAAACTTGCCGTTGCCGAGATTGCGATAGAGCGCGTTGCGAGGTGGGTCGCCGCGGGGGCTTTTTGGAGTCTTGCCGCCGGTGACGAAAAACAGATCGGGCAGGCCATCGCGGTCAAAATCCACAAAGGCCACGCCGCCACCCATGGCCTCGACCAGAAATTTCTCGCTCGACTCGCCGTTTACATGCCGCCACGCGATTCCCGCCTGGGCCGTGGCATCGCTGAATATGTCGACATTCGCCGAGAGTTGCCGTCTACCGCAAGTAAACAGAACGCCAAACGCCGCCAGGAATGCCGCCAGCCAGCGCCGGTGGCGGTGCCGCTTTCCTCCGTCACCAGTTCCTCGTACCAGTTCTGGCAAAAATTCCCGTCCTACCCCAGCAAATCCAGCACGGCCTCGAGTTCGCTGCGCGTGTGCATGTCCCCGGCCTGCGTGCTGGCTTCGATACCACGGCGGTAGATCTCGCGAGCCTCCTCGACCTTGCCGAGTTTCTCCAGCGCCTGCCCGCCGTGATAGTACGCCGCCACGTACTTCGGGTTGATCTCCAGCAGCTTGCGGTATTCCTGCACCGCTTGCGCGTAATCTCCGGTGGTGCCGTAAGCCATCGCCAGCCCATAGCGAGCGAAGCTGTCCGCCGGATTCTGCGCGACCATGTTCTTCAGCATCTCCAACCGATTATCCGCCATCCCTGTGCTACTATACCTCGGTGGCGTGCCCGTATTTCGAGCCGATGAGATTGCGGGTCGATGCCAAGACACTAAGGCCGCTGCGCAATTTTTGGTGGGGCGTTTGCCACGCGGAACCGACACAGCCATTCGAGCAATCGGATGAGCACGTGCTGAGCGAGTGCTGCAATATGGGCTACGCACGCGGTAAGTGCACCCGATTTCCCGAAGGCCCTGGCCCGGACACCGTGCGCTTCGCCGTTGTGCGCGACGCCGATCGAAGGATACTCGTGAATTTCGCCATCGAGAAGGATCATCTCCCTTATGCACAGGGAGTGCTCGAATACTCGCGCGCGGAGCAATCGTTCATCGTCAGTCATCCCAACCATCTGATCGAGCAGCAGGCACGCGCGTATCTGGCGGGCTATCTGCGGGCCAAGCCGCACCCGGATTGACCCCCCATACTAGCCATGCAAGGTAAACCCGTTCGTGAATCGCAGTCGGAATATTCGGAGCTCGCGCTCCCCAACGATGCCAATGGCTTGGGCAACGTTCTCGGCGGAAAGGTCATGCACCTGGTGGATCTCGCCGGCGCTCTCGCGGCCATTCGGCACGCGCGATGCCCGGTGGTGACCGCTTCCATCGATCACATGAATTTTCTGCACCCGGTGCACATCGGCCAGCTCATCATTCTGCGCTCTTCAGTGAATCGCGTGTTCCACACTTCCATGGAAGTGGGAGTCAAAGTCTGGCTCGAGGACTTGTTGAAGGGCGAGCTTCGTCACACCTCTTCCGCCTACCTGACTTTCGTGGCCATCGACGCGCAGAGCAAGCGCGTGCCGGTTGCGCCGGTAATTCCGGAAACTGAAGAGGAAAAGAGACGCTACGCAGAGGCGCTGGAGCGGCGGCAATACCGGCTCGAGCTGCGCAGACGGTCGAAAGTTTAAGAAGAACAATATGAATCCACTCATAACCGCTATTGATGATCTGATTGCTGCACGAAAGCTGCTATTGCATCCGTTCTACCAACGCTGGACTGCCGGAACGCTGAGCCGCGAGGCGCTGGCCGGCTACGCGATGCAGTACTATCATCACGTCGCCGCTTTCCCGACTTATCTTTCCGCGGTGCATGCCAACACGACAGAGTTGGCAACCAGGCGCCAGATTCTCGCCAACCTGATCGATGAAGAAGCTGGGGATCCCAATCACCCCGAGCTCTGGCTCCGCTTCGCCGAAGGCGTGGGTGTCAATCGGGACAACGCGCAGCGAGCCGCCTTGTGGCAGGAGACCAGCAACCTGATCGGGACTTTCCGTTCCGTATGCCGCGACGGAAGCACTGCCGAAGGCCTGGCCGCGCTCTACGCCTATGAGAGCCAGATTCCCGCGGTGGCGGAGCGCGACCTGCTCGAGCGTTACGTGAACGAAACCAATGCGCCGGCGGTTATGCACTCCGTGAAAAAGGTCCTTGAAGCGCTTTGGGAAATGCTGTCAGGTGTGGAACGCCGCTATCTGTTAGCGGCGTGAACCGGCCGGGCGTCACTGGGTGCGCACAAGACGTTATCAATCAGGCGGGTCTTGCCAATCCAGATGGCGCCCGCCACGCGTACGTACGTGTTAACTTCCTCGACGGGCTGCATGTTGTCCGGGTCCACGATCTCCAGATACTCGACGCGGACCTCGGGATGTGCATCGAAAACCCGCAACGCATGTTTCTTTATCTCACCCACACACTTTGCGCCGGCTGAGATCAAGGTCTCGGCCGACTGAAGCGCGCGATGGAGCACGGGAGCGATGCGCCGTTCCTCCGCCGTCAAATGCTGATTTCGCGAGCTCAGCGCCAGTCCATCGGCTTCCCGGACGGTGGGAATCTCCACGATGGCGACCGGCAAATTCAGGTCGCGCACCATGCGCCGGATTACGGCAAGTTGCTGCGCGTCTTTCTCGCCGAAGTACGCGCGATCAGGCTGGACGATATTGAGCAGCTTCAGCACCACCGTGGCTACGCCTCGGAAGTGTCCTGGGCGAAACGGGCCGCACAAGTGGTCGCCGACCTCGCTCACTTCGACGAAAGCACGCTGCGGGCCGGGGTACATCTCATCAGCCGACGGCGCAAACACGGTATTCACGCCTCGCGCGGAGCAAAATTCCACGTCGCTCGAGAGAATGCGCGGATATCGATCGTAATCGTCGCTCCGATCGAACTGAATCGCGTTGACGAAAATGCTGACCACCACGCTATCCGATTCCTGACGCGCGGTCTCGATCAATCGACCGTGACCGGGGTGCAGCGCGCCCATGGTGGGTACCAGCCCAATCGTGCGTCTGGCATTTCGGATGGGGATCAGGGTGCGCCGCAGCTCTTCGATGGAGTGAATGACCTGGGCTGTCACTTGCGCGTGTCGCTAATCGCGGAAGCGGAAACGCGGCGATCGGGCGCCGGAAACCTTCCCTGGCGCACATCCTCCGCATATGCCCTGGCCGCCTCGACCATCAGCTCGCCGAGGTCCGCGTACTGCTTCACGAATGGCGGCACGGACTCATCGTTCAAGCCGAAAACATCGTAGCTGACCAGCACTTGTCCGTCGCAATGAGGACCGGCTCCGATTCCGATGGTCGGAATGCTCACTTCCTCGGTGACGCTCTTGGCGAGTTCCGCGGGTATCGATTCCAGCACGATGGAAAACGCGCCTGCTGCCTCCAGCATCCGCGCATCTTCGATCAGCCGTTCGGCCTGGTGCGGTTCCCTGGCTTGCATGCGAAAGCCGCTGAGCTCGTGAACATGCTGCGGCAGCAGACCGAGGTGCCCCATCACCGGGATGCCCGCATCCACCAAGCGCTCGACGACTTCCAAAACCGGCCGCCCGCCCTCCAGCTTGACAGCCGCCGCCCCGCCTTGCTGAATCAATTTCCCGGCATTGCGTATACCTTCGGAAACGCTCACCTGATAGCTGAGAAAGGGCATGTCGGCCACGACAAGCGCTCGCTTGGTCCCTCGCCTGACCGCCTGCGTGTGGTACAGGATAGCCTCCAGCGTTACAGGCAGCGTGGTCTCATGTCCCTGAATGACCATCCCCAGAGAGTCGCCGACCAGGAAGACATCGATACCGGCGCGATCCAGCAGGCGCGCCATGGTGGCGTCGTACACCGTAAGCATGGCGATTTTCTCGCCGCGTTGCTTTTTGTCTTTGAGGTCGCGGACCCGGATTTGCCTGGCAGCCTCAGCCATTTCGCTTCTATGTTCGCACAAGAGTCCGCCGGGCTGTGTCCGGACAGGTTATTGCTGCTCGTCCTTGTACATGTATTTGATATTGGGCTTGTACAACAGCAGATTGGGCTCGCCGTCGCGGTTCACCTTCAAGCAGGATTTGTCATACCACTCGATGACCCCGCGCAGCTTTTCCCCATCGCGCAGTACAAACACCATGTGGGTCTTGGCCTGCATCTGCTTGACGTAATAGAAATTTTCGGCGTTCGTCTGGTCCGGAGGAATGTGCTTCTTCTGCTGCGGCTGGGCACGGCGCGGTGGGCTGAGCTGTTCTTTGATTTCGTTAAAAGACGGACGTATGAGTTTTCGATTAGCAGACTCCACAGCTTACCTTCCTTTGATATCCAGTGTAATCGGTGTTCGTTGAGCTCAACCCGAGAGCCGATGCGTTCCGTGGATTGAGGGTCCGACTTGAAATATTCATATCACAACGGGAAAACTCCCGCAACGCCGGTCCGCCGGCACCGGTCCGCCGGCACGATAGCGGCCAGAGGTCACGGGCGTCCGGGGCGGGACCTCGGTCCTCCGGCAAAGCGGCGACATTCTTGCGGGCTTTGCGGGCCACCGCAAAACCATTGACGCCGGGACACTTCTTTCGTACACTTACTTGCAATAAGCGATCCCATGGTACAGCAGCACAGTGCGGCGCATGGCAAGGTTCTGCGCCCACGCCAGGTGCGCGGCGCCAACCGCGCCGTGGTGTTGGAACTCCTCAGACAACATGAGTGCCTTTCCCGCGTGGATCTCGCACGGCGCAGCGGACTCTCCGAGGGCACCGTATCGCGAATCATATCCGAGCTGATACGGCGGCACCTGGTGGCCGAGGATGGCGCCGAAAGTTCCACTGGCGGGAGGCCGGCGACCCGGCTACAGCTCGAACAGAGCCGCGTGGCGGTAGGCGTCGATATCCAGAACTGGGAGATGCGCTTTTCCATCGGCACCATGAAGGGCCGCATCCTCGAGACCGAGTGTTTTCGCACGCCAACGAGTCCCGACCGGACCATGGACCTGATCGCGCAGCAGTTTATCGCTTATCGAAAGCGCTTTGGTAAAGACAGCGTGGAAGGCCTGGGAATCAGCACGCGTGGCATCGTCAACAGTGATACCGGAGTGGTGGAACTGGGGAACGATCCAAACTGGGTTCGCGTGCCGGTGAAGGAGCACTTGCAGTCCGTCCTGCAAGCGCCCGTGTTCGTCGAGAATAACGTTCGTGCGGCCGCGCTGGCGGAGTATACGTACGGCGATCCCGAAATTCATCGCAGCCATTGCCTGCTTTTTGTGGCCGTGGATGACGGAGTAGGTATCGGCCTTGTTCTGGGAGGCAAGGTGTACCACGGGCCGCGCATGGCGGCCGGAGAATTCGGGCAAATGGTGATTGCCGCCACCGATGGACCGGAACGCGCCGACCGTCCCGGATGCCTTGAAAAGTTGGTGGCGAACCCCGCCCTGTGCGAACGCTACGACGCGCTCGTCAAAGTGAAGAGCGCGCACGGCAAGGGTGAAACCACGTCGCGCGCGCGCCAGATCTGCCAGCTGGCGTTGAATGGCGATGGCGCGGCCACGGAGGCTCTCCGCGAAACCTGCCGGTACCTGGGCATCGGCATCGCGAACGTGGTGTGGGGCCTGGATGCGGACGCGGTGATCTTCGACGGCACTATGAGCGAAGCCTGGCCGCTCGTGGGGCCTTTGATCGCGGCACAATTTCCCAACCCCGAGCTGCTCAATTTCCAGGACTTGATGCTGCGGCCTTCTACGCTGGGTGGCGAAGCGGCCACCGTCGGCGCGGCGACACTGCCCTTCATGCGGCTTTTCTCCATCGGCGAACGTGCCAGCGTCGGCGGGGCGGGCGCGCGACCGCCACGCACGCTGGCGGCTGCTAATCTGCTCTAAGCCTGGTTCAACCCACACCATTGGCAGACCAATAGGAGCAGAGTTTTCGCCGCTGCCACCACGGAATCGATCTCCAGATATTCGTCCGCTCCGTGCGTATTGCCGCCTTTGGCCCCCCACAGCACCGCTGGCATTCCGAACGCCTGGTGAAAAACGTACATGTCGCACGGGCCTTCAATGCCTACGACCGGCGGCTCGTGTCCCAGCACTCGCGCCGCGCATCCCGAGAGCTCGCCCACCAGTGGCTCCGATTTGAGAATCGAGGAGCCGGGCAACCATCGAATCGGAAATTCGACCATCGGCCGTAAAGCGAAAAGTTCAGGCGCCGCCGCCATCATGGTATCGAACCAAGCGAAGAATTCGCGCTCGATCTCATCCTGCGCTTCGCCGGGCATGGCCTGCCAGTACATCTCGACCTTGCAGATTTCGGGAGTGGTGATCGGCTCGCCCGTGCCCCACGGGCAGGTAAATACCTTGGTGATGGTTACCGGCACGGGATCGGCATGGTGGGCGTACATCTCGTGCACGCGGGCCTTGCGCCGGCGCTGGTCCGCGAAGCTCTTCACCCACGCGAGCAGATGTGTCAACTGGTCCACCACGCCCACGGGGAATTTCCCATCCGTAAGCACACCTCCGGAGGCGCGCAACGTAATGTGCACCGTGCGCCCGCCGCGCTGCGCCGGACAGATGCGCAGGAACGACGGCTCGGAAATGATGGCGGCATCGGCGTTGAATCCTTGCAAACGGCCGGCCAGCGTCCCGTTGACGCCGCCGAACTCCTCGTCCACTACGGTTTCGAAAACCAGATCGCCCCGCAGTTTGATTCCCAACCGCTCGATCGCTTCCACGACGAACAGGTTCGTACCCACTCCGCCTTTCATGTCGTTCGAACCGCGGCCGTACAGTCGATCGCCTTCGATTTGCACAAGTGGGCGCACGTTCCCTACGACTCGGGTTTCCTGCTGGTGCGCGACGCTGAGGCGCATCGGCGCTCCTTCACCAACCGGGCGGCCTATCTGCAAAGGGC
>JBGPKX010000075.1:0-18821 GCA_041486185.1 Bryobacteraceae bacterium
ACCATCAGGTTGCCGGGGATGGCCACGTTCCCGCTCACCCGGATCGTGGTCTTGCGCGATGGAGTGAATCGGATATCGATCCGGTCGGCCAGCGAAATCGTCTGGAAAATCGTGCGTAACTCGTGATAGCCGTCCGCGCGGCGGTAGAGCACGCGGAGATCGAGATTGATCTTGGCGAAAGCGAGGAGGCGGGCATGCCGGAGGCCACTCATTTGTCGTATTGCAGCAGCGAAAACACGTCGTAGCCGTCGAGTTTTTGGCGGCCGTTCAGAAACGTCAGTTCGACCACCACGCCTACCCCGGCGACTTTGCCGCCGACCTTTTCCACCAACTGAGTGACCGCCGCCGCCGTGCCGCCAGTAGCCAGCAGATCGTCGACAATTAAGACGCGATGGCCGCCGTTGATCGCATCGCTGTGGATCTCCAGACTGTCGGTGCCGTACTCGAGGGCATAGCTGACACTCACGCGGTCCGATGGCAGTTTCTTCGGTTTGCGCACCGGCACGAAACCCGCGCCCAGCGCGTATGCCAGCGCGGGCGCGAAGATGAAGCCGCGCGCCTCGATGCCGATGACCATGTCGACGCCAGCATTCAGGTAGTGTTCCTTGAGCCCGTCGATGGTGTCATGAAAGCCCCTGCTATCTTTGAGCAGCGTGGTGATGTCATAGAACACGATTCCCGGCTTGGGGAAATCCGGGACTTCGCGGATCAGCTTCTTGAGATGGTCGGTTTCGGTCATCAGGCCTCTATGTGAAAAGTATCGTATTGTTGCACGCCGGCTTCCTGTTCTTCAACGCCGCGCACATCGGCGAAGCGCGGGCCCTTCCATAACATGCCGGCGAGATCGGAAAGCTGCTCGCGCGTTCCCACTGCGTACACCTCGACGCGGCCATCGTCCAGATTGCGCGCGTAGCCGTTGACATGAAGCTGCTCCGCCGCGCGCTGAGCAAAATACCGATACCCGATGCCCTGCACGCGGCCCCGGATGAAATAGCGCCTGGCGATCATGTTCGAGCGAGACATGGGCGTTTTTAACAGCGTAGCGCAGGCTTCATAGTCAAACAGACCATCGACGAGGGCGCCCATGACCTGCGAAGCCGGCATTCCATTCGGCAGGCCTCGATTCATCATGGGAAGCGAGATATACTACGCGGTTTGCGTTACCAGCAGGAAACAAAGTAGGCTAACCTTCATCTGGTTGGCAAGAGCGCCCGCATGATTCTCATCGACGCACACCTAGACTTATCGCTGAATGCTCTTAACTGGAATCGAGATTTGACCCAGTCAACGGCCGAGATCCGCCGATCCGAGCAAGGGATGACGCAGCAGGGCCGGGGCAACAACACCGTGGCCTTGCCTGAGATGCGGCAGGGAGAAGTGGCGATTTGCTTTGCGACTCTGCTGGCGCACGCGAATCCCAGGGGAAACACCAACATCGATTGCAAGAACCAGGAAATCGCCTGCGCCATGGCCCAGGGGCAGTTGGCTTACTACGAGATTCTCGAGGCGCAAGGGCGCCTCAGGCAACTGCGAACCTGGAGCGACGTCGATAACCACATCCGCCAATGGCGAACCAGCAGCAAAGACTGCCCGCTAGGCTACATCCTGAGCATGGAAGGAGCCGATCCGATCCTATCTCCCGCTCATGTCGATTTCTGGTGGGAACGCGGTCTGCGGGTGGTCGGCGTTTCTCATTTCGGGTTGAACAGCTACGCACATGGGACCGGCGTTTCGGGCGGCTTGGCGGAGCGAGGCCCCGAACTTCTCCAAAAGATGTCGGACGCGGGCATGGTTTTGGACGTGACCCATCTGGCGGATGACGCGTTCTGGCAAGCCGTCGAAATATTCAAAGGGCCCGTCTGGGCGAGCCACACGAACTGCCGCGCGCTGGTGCCGGGCGACCGCCAGTTCAGTGATGAGCAGATCCGCTACCTTATCGAACGAGACGCCGTGATCGGCGCGGCGCTAGATATCTGGATGCTCTATCCGGATTTTGTCACGGGGAAAACGCCCAACACGGTGGTGAGCCTGGAAGACGTGGCCAACCATATTGACCATATCTGCGAGCTTGCCGGAAACGCACGCCACGTCGCGGTTGGCACCGATCTCGACGGCGAATTCGGAACCGAGCAAACGCCGCACGATGTCAACACCATTGCCGACCTGCAAAAGCTTCCCGGCGTTCTGCGCGCGCGCGGCTATTCGGAGACCGATGTAGAAGGGATCATGCACGGCAACTGGCTCCGAACGCTGCAGCGAGCACTGCCGGCTGCTTAAACGAGAACTTTAGACCGAGAACAGCTGGCGGTACGCCTCGCTCGATTGCTTTCGGTCATACTCGGCCTCCGCTTTTCGCCGGCCGGCCTGACCAGTCTTGTAGCGGAGTTGCGAGTCGGCAAGCAGGCTGTCGATGGCAGTGGCGAACCGGCGGGCTTCTCCCGGCCCGGGTTCAATCAGGATTCCGTTCGAGGAATCCACCACCTCGGCGACTGCGCCCACGTTGGAACAAACCACGGGCCTCGCGCTAGCCAAGGCTTCGAGCACGATCAGGGGAATGCCTTCGGCTTGCGACGGCAGCACAACCACATCCGCCTCGCCAAGCAGGGCCGGCATGTCATCCACCTGTCCCAGGAGCGTGAATATCGAGTCGAGGCCTGCGCGATTGAGCCGCGCGCCCAGCGATTTTCTTTCCGGGCCATCGCCTGCAACAAGAAAATGGAAATCTCCCCGGCCCCGCAGCTTCAGCAGCTCTTGCGCGATATCCGCCAGCAACAGAGGCCGCTTGACTGGATCGAGCCTTGCCGCAAACAGTATGTTTTTCCTGGCTTCGGGAGACCTTACCGGCGCCGCGCGGAAGCGCTCGAGATCTATTCCATTGCGGATCACGCGAATCCTTTGCTCTGCCGTACCGGCCTCAAGCAGACGCTGGCGGGCGGCTGCGGAAATAGCCACACGCACGTCGATTTGTGAGGCCACCGGCGCTGTCGAAGAAACGAAATCCCACCTGGGATCGACCGCGTGAATGAGGTCCATGATCTTGAGTTGTGGCCGCGCACGGCGCAGCAGCGGGATGGCGCTGTAAGCGGCCAGCGAATTCTGAATGAACAACACGTCGAATTCCCAGTTCACCGCCACGGAATACAGCGCAGCGACGAGGCGTTCAGGCGGAACCAGCGCCGCCAGATCTAAAACGTGGTCTGCCATACGTTCCCAGCGTTTTTGCCACCGCCAATCCTGTGACTGCGTGGCGATCAGAAACACCTCGCAATGTTGACGATCGAGAACGCTTGAGACTTCCAGCAGGACATTCTCCGCGCCGCCTGGACCCAGATGCGGGGTGACCAAAGCGATCCGGCGGCGTTCCGCGGCGCGAGGCAGGTAACGTAGGGGCGCAACCAAGGCGCCGGAGGTGATAACCGATTGCGGCTGGAACTTGAGGTAAAAACTGAGGTCAAACACCGATCGGCCGGCCGCGCGGTTGATCCATTCCTTGGCTCGCAACGGCACCAGGCGCCCGAGAGATCGCACCGGGTGACGCCGCCAGTTGCTGAGAGAAGTTAGTTCGGCATTGGCCAAATGCCGCTGGAGCCGATCCAGCCGCCCGGGCCAGACGGATCTTTGGTGCGGCGTCGCCGTGCGTGACCCGACCTTTTGGGACAACTGGCGCACGTCGTGGACAGTCTCCAGCGCCGCCCGCGAGGCGCACAGCGCTCCGTCCGGCAGCTTCATAACACCATGGCCGCCCCACACCGCGAGTGCACAAAATTCTGCGCAATGGGTGTCCGAATTTCCATCGGCGGCGGGCACCAGAAATGCCTCGGCCGCGGATTGTTTCAGCGCCGCGTGGCTGTCGCTGGTTGCCAGGTATCCCAAATCGTCGATGGTCTGTGCCGCCTTGAGTTCCCGGCCCAAGACACAGACCGCCGGCGCCCAGCGGGCCTTGATCCGCGCCTGCCCCTCGCGCGAATAAAGGTGCGCGTGGTTGGCGCGGATTTTCTCGATCAACTCCTGGTGGTGTTCCTGCGCCAGCGTGAACAACGACCGGCCACTCTTACGATAGTGGAACAGGACGCGCGGCAAATGATGCCCGCATCGCTCTCGCTCGGCCAGCCGCAGCCAAAAATCCCAGTCCTCGTAGCCGATCCGCATGGATTCGTCATAACCGCCGGCCAGTTCCCAATCGGCGCGACGAATCAAGGATGAATAGGCCAACGCGTTCCGATCAAGCAGCTTGTACAGGTTGTAATCGTCCAGACGCTCCACGTAATCGACGTCCCCGAAGACGTGGTAGTCGGTGTAGACAAAGGCGGCTTCAGGATTCGTCTCGAGTGCCTTCACGCACTCGGCGATGCAAGTGGGAGCGATCTTGTCGTCGGCATCCAGCGGCTGCACATACGCGCCCGATGCCTCTCGGAAACCGGCATTCCGCGCGGCCGCCAGACCTCGATTCGGCTGCTCGATAAAGCGCGTTACCCGCGGAGCGGCCGAGCGCAACAGCTCACGGGCCTCCGCCTGGTCGGTGCCGTCGTCGACGAGGATGATCTCGATGGGTTGATAAGTTTGGGCCCATACGCTGGCAAGAGTCTCTTCCAAAAACTGCGTGGGGTTATAGCAAGGAATGACGACTGAGACGAGGGTCCCAGGATTTGAGGACGGGACAGATCGCATGATCGGGCCTGGAGACCAGACGTCATTATCGCGCACCGGCGCCAGCCTGTAGACGCGGACATCAACCTAGCCGTCAGGTTAAGATGTGGTATTCATGCGGAAAGCGCTGATCACCGGCGTTACCGGGCAAGATGGCTCCTACCTGGCCGAGTTCCTTTTGAACAAAGGATACGAGGTTCACGGCATCAAACGACGATCCAGCACCTTCAACACCGGCCGCGTAGACGGCATCTATGAAGACCTTCACGCCGCTGGAAGCCGCTTTTTTCTGCATTACGGAGATTTGTCGGATTCTACAAGCCTGTGGACGCTGCTCTACGATATCCGGCCGGATGAAGTTTACAACCTCGCCGCCCAGAGCCACGTGCGCGTCAGCTTCGACATCCCCGAGAACACCTCCGATATCGCGGCCATGGGCGCGCTGCGGCTTCTGGAAGGGATTCGGCACACGGGTATCAAGACGCGCTTTTACCAGGCTTCGTCAAGCGAGATGTTCGGTTCGTCCGCGCCGCCCCAGAATGAACTCACGCCCTTTCATCCCCGGAGTCCTTACGCTTGCGCGAAGTTGTTCGCCCATGCCGTAACGGTGAATTACCGGGAAAGCTACGGCATGTTTGCGGTGAGCGGAATTCTATTCAACCACGAATCACCAAGGCGCGGCGAGACCTTTGTGACGCGCAAGATTACCCGGGCGGTGGCTCACATCAAGATGGGGCTGCAGGACAAGCTCTACCTCGGGAATCTGGAGGCCCGGCGGGACTGGGGGTACGCCCCCGAATACGTCGAGGCCATGTGGCTGATGTTGCAGCCGGATGAGGCTGCTGACTATGTGATCGGCACCGGCGCCACTCGCACAGTTCAGGAATTTGTCGAGATGGCATTCCGCCATGCGGACCTCGATTGGAAAAAGTACGTGGAGATCGATCCGCGCTACTATCGCCCGGCGGAAGTGGATTTCCTACAAGCGGATGCCTCGAAGGCACGCGCCAGGTTGGGGTGGCGCCATCGCGTGGAGTGCGGCGAATTGGCGAAGCTCATGGTGGATGCGGATCTGGCCGACCTGGCGGCGCGCCAGGCCGGAAAGGTCAAGCCTGTGGTGGCTACTTTCCAAAGCTGAGTCATGCTGGACCTGCGCGATAAGCGGATTTGTGTGACTGGCGGCGCCGGTTTTCTGGGATCCTTCCTTGTGGAAAACCTGCGTCGCCGTGGCTGCAGCCAGATCTTTATCCCGCGGCGCCGGAACTACGACCTCACCACGGCGGACGGCGTCGAGCGGCTCTTTGCGGACGCCCGGCCCGAAGTCCTGTTTCATCTGGCGGCGGTGGTGGGTGGCATCGGGGCCAACCGGCATAATCCCGGCCGGTTCTTCTACGAAAATGCCGTAATGGGCATTCAGGTGATCGAATATGCCCGGAGGGCAGGTGTGGAGAAAACAATCGTCGCTGGGACCATCTGCGCGTATCCCAAGTTCACTCCGGTGCCGTTTCGCGAAGAAGCGCTGTGGGACGGCTATCCGGAGGAAACCAATGCACCCTACGGAATTGCAAAAAAGGCGCTGCTGGTACAGTGCCAGGCTTACCGGCTGCAGTACGGAATGAACGCCATCTATTTGTTGCCGGTGAACCTGTATGGCCCGCGAGATAATTTTCATCCGGAATCCTCCCACGTGATTCCCGCCCTGATCCGCAAGTTTTTGGAAGCCAAACAGAGCGGCGCTCCGAAAGTGTGGTGCTGGGGCGACGGGTCACCCACGCGCGAGTTCCTGTACGTAGAGGACGCCGCCGAGGGGCTCGCGCTGGCAGCAGAGCGGTACGATTCCGCCGAGCCGGTAAACCTGGGGAGCGGCCAGGAGATCGGCATTCGGGAGCTGGCGAAGATGATCGCGAAGCTGTGCGAATATGATGGCGCAGTCGCCTGGGACACCTCGCAGCCTAACGGCCAGCCGCGCCGCTGCCTGGACACCAGCCGGGCGGAAGCCAGCTTCGGATTTCGCGCGCGGACACCGCTGGCGGACGGCCTCGGGGCAACCATCCAGTGGTACCGGCAGCACGCTATGCCGGCAACGGCGCATTCCTGACGCGGCATAGCCTCAAGCAGAACCGATAAGATGTTTCGATATGTCCCCGGAGCGTGTCCAGGCCGCCATCTCCGTCAAGCAAGTCGAATACACCCGTGGACGCCGGCAGTACTGGGATGAGTTCGCTTCTTCTCTGGATCGCTGGGAACCGTTCCGGCGCTACTATCAGGCGCGCCTGGCAGAAATCTACAGGTTCCTCGTCCCCCCCGGAATGCGCGTGCTGGAGCTTGGTTGTGGACAGGGAGATTTGCTGGCCGCGTTGCAGCCGGCTTACGGAGTTGGGGTTGACCTCTCTCCGGCAATGGTCCAGCGTGCCCGGGCAAGGCACCCGCAACTCCGTTTCTTACAGGGCGACGCCCACCAGGTTGACATGCAAGAGAAGTTCGACGTGATCATCTGCTCGGACCTGGTAAACGATCTCTTTGATGTCCAGCAGGTCTTCCGAACCGTTGCCGGGCATTGCCATCCCGGCACCCGAGTCATCCTCAATGCCTACAGCCGGCTATGGGAGTTTCCCAGGCGCATGGCGGAAATGCTCGGGCTGGCTAGGTCGCAATTGAGCCAAAACTGGCTTACGGTTGAAGATATTTCCAATCTTCTCTACCTGGCCAACCTTGAGGTGATCAGCGCTTCAAGCGAGATTCTGTGGCCGCTTCGTACGCCGGGCCTGGATTATCTGTGCAATCGGTACTTGGTCAAGCTGTGGCCCATACGTTGGTTCGGCCTCACCAATTTTGTCATCGCGCGGCCGCAGCCCCAGCCCGCAGAAGACCGCCAGCCGACCGTCAGTGTGGTGGTACCCGCGCGGAACGAGGCTGGAAACATAAGAAACATCTTCGAGCGCCTTCCCAAAATGGGTGGCGAAACCGAGCTCATTTTCGTCGAGGGCCACTCGAAAGACGAAACGTATGCGGCGATTCAGCGCGAAATGGAACTGCACCCGAGCCAGCGCGCTCAACTGCACCGGCAGACAGGTAAGGGCAAGGGGGATGCCGTGCGCTTAGGATTCGCCCACGCAAAGGGCGATGTGCTCATGATTCTGGACGCCGATCTCACGGTTGCGCCGGAGGACCTGCCGCGGTTCTACGAAGCCTGGCGAACAGGCAGGGGAGAGTTCATCAACGGAGTGCGGTTGGTTTATCCGATGGAGAAGGACGCCATGCGCTTTTTCAATCTTCTGGGAAACAAATTCTTCAGCCTGGCCTTTTCCTGGCTTCTGGGCCAGAGCATCAAGGACACCCTGTGCGGCACCAAAGTGATGAGCCGCAAGCATTATGAAATGATTGCGGCAAATCGTTCTTACTTTGGCGACTTCGATCCCTTTGGCGATTTCGATCTCATCTTTGGCGCCGCCCGGTATCGCCTGAAGATGGTGGACATCCCCATCCGCTATCGTGAGCGAACCTACGGGGAGACAAACATTCAGCGCTGGCGCCACGGTGTGCTGCTCCTGCGCATGTTGCTGCTGGCGCTGCGGCGCATCAAGTTTGTTTGAGACGGCGGCGGGTCGCGAGGATTTGACTGCTCATGTCGCAGCTCTGCTTGGCACTTTGGACTGCTTCTCCAGTACAACGAGCATCCTGGTAGCGAGGTTCGGAAATCTGGAGAGAATCGAGTCCATCCAGTTGACTAATGGCAGAAGGACGGCCGGACACAATTGGGGACCCCGGAATCCACCAGTTCCCAGATAGGCGAGACTCGAGAAGTAGGAAATCTCGACCAGACGCCAGGCGTCGAGTTTCTCACGGAACACGTTGGATCCGAATACGCGGCTCGCGTTGGCCTGTGCAGCGTAATATCCCGGAGCTTGCCGGGCAAAAGACGCCGGCGCCTCCCAGTGGATTTCGTCTTGCAATCCTAGTGGTTCGTGATGAAAATGGCCATAAATAAAGCGTCCAAGTACCCCCATGGCCGGGTCGAAGACGATTAGCCTTCCGTGATTCGCCAGGACTCGCGAAAACTCGCGCAGTGCCGTGCCAGGGTACTCCAGATGATGCCAGACGTCGAAGAGAATCAAGTGGCTGACGGAGCCATCGGCGAAGCTGAGCTCATAGGCGTTTTCCACCCGGTCCAGCCAGGGGTTGCTGAACACGTCGGTAGTCAGGCACGCAGGCACGTGCTCTTTGATATTGCCCATGCCGGAACCGAGTTCCACAAGCAAACCCGGAAGCGTCGGATCGATCCGACTGGCAATCTCCCGATAGAACTGTCCATACACCTTCCGAAGAAGTGGCTTCCGGTTCCAATGCTCACGGTTTTCATGGATCTCCAGATTGTGCTGTTCCAGATTGTGCTGTTGCGGGCGTCTGGACATCGCTGTTCCGTCTCCACGATTTTCCGAGTGTAGCAGCGCTCAGGCGCCACCGTGGGTCGAGACCGCGGCTTGCTGAGGCCTCGCCGGCACAGGGTCGCTGGTCCGCTCAAAGATCTGGACGCCATTCTGGCTTCCAAATGCGACTCTCTTGAAGCGGCTGCTCCCCTTCAGTTCCCGCAGCACTGGCAGCGACACGATGTTCACGAAGTTTGGTGGCGCCCGTTGAAAGGGCTCATCCAAGGTAATGAAATAGTGAGTCTGCAACTCGTCAATGCGCCGCAAGGCTTTACCGACATCCTTCTCGGCGTAACCCAGCGATGTGTAATAACAGCGGACACCGGTTCTCAGGCGGCCCTTCGCAGCAAAGAATGCTGCTGAATTGGCATTCAACCAGGGCTCCTCGACACCCACGATGTTATAGCGGTACGGGATCGTCGATGTCACTTGGACCATGTGCGTCAGTTCGTCATAGCGGGCCGGGTCCGAATCGACGCGCAACAGCCAGGCAGACTGATTGGCAAGTGGACTCCCCACACCGAGGGTAGTCCGGTTCGCCGCAATCCACTGGAAGACACACAGCGCGATGAGAGCCACCAACGCGCCCCGTATCGGCACCCGTGCACAGACAGTCATAAATAAGATCGCTACGCATGGTAGGAGTGCGTACATATAACGTGCCTCTACCATGTCGTTGGCTGAGAATAGAAGGAGCAAGAGCGCCATTTGAAGCGCGCAGAGCACTGCCAGGAACATTGCCCGCGGCGGCAGTTTGCCGCGGACCGCGCCAGGCCAAAGCCCCATCAGCGCCATGGCTGCCGCCGCCACAAACACCCACAGGAGATAGGGGGCCAGAAAAGACTGATTCAACAGATCCAGCCACACGATCAATTTCTTGGCAACAGAGGCACGAAATCCGTAATCCAGAGCGATAGCACCGGAAGACGCTTCCCGAACGTGCTGCCAGACATGGCGGAAATTATAGGCATACCAGATCGCACCGGCAATGCCGGCCAGCCCACAGCCCGCAATCAGCACTCGCGACGATGCGGATCTCCATTCCTCGGCGAAACCCGAAGTCCTCGGTTTGCGCAGAAATACGAAGGCCGTATAAGCGCAGGGAAGCAGAAAATAGACCGGGGTAGTCGCCTTTGCCAAGGCGCCAAGAATGAGCAGACCGGCGAAATGCACCACGATCCTGGGTTTCGGCCAAGTCGCAGCCTTCACAGCGATGAAGAATGCCCATGCGACGGCGAGCGCCTGCAAGGGCTCCGGAAAGAACTGGTGTGAGAGTCCGACAAACAACTGGGTGCCCGCCGCGAAAACAGCGCCGGCCACTGGAACCAGCCGGGCGGCCGGAAACATCTCCTGACCGATTCTGAATATGATGAACAATAGTAGAAACTGCGTCAGCAGGATGGAGAGCAGCAATCCAGCCTCGACTGAGCCAAACAGTTCCCCTAGCGGCACAAAGAACTGTCCGATCCAAGCAATTCCCGGCGGTTTCATGTCGAGGCCTGTTGCCATGAGTACGCACCATTGCCGGAGCGAATGACCGAGAGAAAACCACAGGTCAGCCGTTACTTCCCCATACCACGAAGGATCCCAGGGCCATATGGAGCGATCGCGGCCAATCCAGACAGCGTCCGGCGCCAGCAGCACGGCTATCAGCAAACAAGGCCAAGCAACCTTGGGTATATTAGGACTGGTCATCGCGGCGATTCCGCTGCGGCGGGAATTCTCCGATTCATTGTGCATCCAAGCGCGGCTCCTAAACTAGCTCACCCGGCATTGCGATACTGTGCGAACGCGCTCCGGGCCGATTTGAGCGCGATGTTGACGCTGCGCCGAATCGCGAGCTGTTTCGAGAAAAGAAACAGCACCTTTAGCGCATCCCCCCAGAGATGCAGGCGGCTCAGCTCCTCGATGGTTCCGCGAGCCACCCCTTCCAAAAACTGCTCCTTATCGATCTTGGCCACGGCCAGTTCCGCGCACTTGGTAAGCTCCTCGCCCGACAAACTGGGATTGCGAAACGCTACAATGGCCATCTGCACGTAGAACATCTGCTGCCATTTCTTGCTCAGGGTCATGCCGCTGGTTGAAAACCTATAGCGCAACAGAGGAACAGGAATATTCGCCAGCCGGTAGGTGCTTCCCACTCTCATCCATAGATCGTAATCCTCGGCGTTCTTGAAACCAGAACGATAGCCCCCCAAATTCAGGATCTCTTTGCGACGCATGATCACAGAAGGGTGGTAGATGCAATTTCCAGCCGGCAGTGCCTGAACGATCGCCTCGTGTTCGGTTGGAAGTCTGACGAGTCTGTCGTATTGAGGGGTGCTTCCCATGTGGTAGACATAACTGCCGGCAACCACCGTCTCGGCATGGCTCCGCATGTAGCGCACCTGGGTCCGGATGCGGTGAGGCAGCGCTTCGTCGTCCTGGTCCATTCTGACCACGAGATCGGTACGCGCCTCTTTCAGCCCCTCGTTCAAGGTATTTGCCAAGCCGATGTTCCGCGGATGAAAGACACCGCGAATCCTGGGGTCCTCCTGCACGTACTCACGAATGATATTGGCGGAATCATCGGAAGAACGATCGTCAATGGCGATGACCTCGAACTCCGGTTCGTCCTGGCGCAGAATCGATTCTATGGCGGCGCGGAGCGTGCGCCCACCGTCATAAACAGGCAGAAGAACGGAGCACTTCATTTATGCTTGCACGGTCTGGTGGGTCTCGGCACGCCAGCGCGTGACCATGGCTCGGATTCCCGCGTCGAAATTCACCTTGGGCGTCCAATCGAAATCGCGTTTCGCCTTGGTCATGTCCAGCACAGCCCAGTCGGTGAGCCATCGCCCGAACTGCGGGTCCTGAGCCATCTCAATCTTCACCGGCGAGCCGATACAGTCCTCAATGGTCTTCAGGACCTCCCGAACGGAATACCCCCGGCCGCTTCCCACGTTGAGAATCGTGAACGGTTCCTTCGGGCGCGCCACTTTTTCAGTGATGTCGCAGATGTCGTCCAAATGCACGTAATCGCGCACATTGTCCATGCTTCCAAAGATGCGAACGGGTTTCTGATGCAGCACGTTGTTGATGGCGACGCCGATCAGTCCTTGCATCCGCTGTTGCGGCAACAGCGTCCCGTAGGCGTTGCCCGGGCGCAATGCCGTGCATGTGAGGTGACCTTTTTCCGCCGCAAGTCTCAGGTAGTGCTCCGCCGCGAGCTTTTGAATGCCATAGGAAGAAGTCGGCTCGCAAGGGTCCGTTTCCCGGAAGGGAATCCGGTGCTGACTGCCGCGATACATCGCGCCGCCGCTGCTGAAGTAGATCACGTGGGGCCTGGTCTTCAGGACCTGTATAGCCTGCAGCAGGTTCAGCAAAGGCACCAGGTTGAGCAGCGCATCATGCGACTGGTCCAGATCTGAGTTCACCGGCACGTTGCAGTGCGCCAGGTAAACAATGACGTCCAACCCGCTGGCAAATCGCTCACAGTCTTTCGGGGAAAGCAGATCCCCATGCACCACATCGGTGCCGATCTCCTCTGCGCCGATCGTGAGGCTTCTGACCAGAACGCGAACGCTCCCCATTTGCCTGGCACTGAAAGCTCGCAACAAGTGCGAGCCTATGAAGCCTTTGGAACCCGTCAAACCAATGACCATAGTCGCTTAGTAAAGGTGGCGGCGACGGGTCGGATCAGGACCCGGTGTTTACCGGCCGGCCCACTGTCACGCTCCAGTTGCGCGTGTCCGCCACGGTGTGACGCCCCAAGAACCCAAGGGACGTTCGATGGTACACCAATCGGCGCGCTCATTCAATGTTGCTTCCGTTGTAGAAACCAAGCTAAAGAAAACGTATACATGGTACGTGTTTGGGAATAGACCCGCCGATTTACGTCAAAATAGTTTAGAGGGACCATGCTCATCCAGACGGCACCAGATATCCGGAGCTCTCAAATCACTCCGAAACACTTGTACCTCAACCGCCGCCGCTTCCTGACTGGTTTGCCCGTAGCGGGCGCGGCGTTATGGGCCGGCCGGGCACGGGCGAGCACAAAGTTAGACGGGATTGCCAAGAGTCCGTTCAGCACGACTGAAAAGCTGACACCCTACAACGACGTCACGCATTACAACAACTACTACGAGTTCGGCACCAGCAAGGAGCAGCCAGCGGACATGGCCAAAACGCTGAAGACCTCGCCCTGGACGGTCTCGGTCGAAGGCGCCGTTGGCAAAGCAAAAGTCTTCGATATCGACGCGATCATGAAGATGGCGCCACTCGAGGAGCGCATTTATCGGCACCGGTGCGTGGAGGCCTGGTCCATCGTGGTTCCCTGGATCGGCTTTCCGTTGAGTGCGCTCATCAAGCAGGTCGAGCCCACTTCGAAGGCCAGGTTCGTCGCGTTCCAGACGCTCTACGATAAGCAACAAATGCCCGCTGGGCGCTACGCCGGCATTCCGCTTCCGTACGTCGAAGGCCTGCGCATGGACGAAGCCATGCACCCGTTGGCGATCTTATGCGTCGGATTATACGGCGAGGTACTGCCCAACCAGAACGGCGCGCCCCTTCGATTGGTGGTCCCGTGGAAGTATGGGTTCAAGAGCATCAAGTCCATCGTGAAGATCCGCTTCGTGGAGCATGAGCCACCTACAACCTGGAACATCTCCGGCCCACGCGAATACGGTTTCTATTCGAATGTGAATCCGGAAGTCGACCATCCCCGCTGGAGCCAGGCATCGGAACGCCGGCTGGGCGAGTTCTTCAAGCGCAAGACGCTCCCGTTCAACGGATATGGAGACCAGGTGGCCCATCTCTACGACGGCATGGACCTGCGGAAGAATTTCTGAACATGCCGTTCGAGCGCATCTTGAATAACAGGTGGATTAAGCTCCCCGTCTTCGTTCTTTGTTTCACTCCGATTCTTCTGCTCGCATGGAGAGCGTTCAACGGAGGCCTGGGGGCGAACCCCATCGAGTTCATCACGCATGCCACCGGCGACTGGACCCTGCGGTTTCTGGCGATCACGCTCGCGGTTACGCCGCTGCGCAAGCTGCTGCGATGGCCCGAACTGGTGAGGTTTCGGCGAATGCTCGGACTCTTTGCGTTCTTTTACGGCTGTCTGCATTTCCTCACGTACGTCTGGTTGGACAAGTTCTTCGACTGGGCGGAGATTACAAAAGATATTGCGAAACGCCCGTTCATCAGGGTGGGCTTCATCGCCTTCGTCTTGCTGATCCCGCTGGCCATCACGTCCACCGTCGGCTGGATTCGAAGGCTGGGAGGCAAGCGCTGGCAGCGGCTCCACCGGTTGGTTTACGTGAGCGCGATCGCGGGTGTGGTGCATTACTACTGGCTGGTGAAGTCCGACATCACTTTGCCGGTTTTCTACGGAGCGATCATCACGCTGTTGCTGGCCTATCGGGTGGCGAGCAAGCTGCTTGGAATCGCGCGCGCGGCATCGAATCGAGCCACGCCGGTAAAAGAGATCGGCTAAGGTTGCTCTTGTCGCGCAGGGCCACGCAGGTTTTGCGGGGACCTGCGGCTTTTTCCGACCGGCCGGGCTCCCAACCCGCAGTCTCCCCAAAACCCAGGTATCCCAGCCCTACAAACCCCCGTTGCGGGACCTTTGAATGCCCGCTAGGCGCGACGCTTCTGTCCCACCGTGCTATAACCAGAAGTTTGAAAATCAGTGTCCGCAATCTTACCCGGGACGTCGTGCTGGCCGATGCCGCCGAAATCGCCGACACCAGCGCGAAACGGCGAACCGGATTGCTGAAGCACACGCACCTCGATCCCGGCGACGGCTTGTGGATTGCGCCGTGCGAATCCGTGCACAGCTTTTTCATGAAGTTTACGATCGACGTGCTCTATCTGGATCGCAAGCACTGCGTAAAGAAGATTCGGCCGGAGATGGCGCCGTGGCGCATTTCGGGGTGCCTTACGGCGCACTCTGTGCTTGAACTGCCGGCCGGAACGATTGCGCGCTCGGGCACGCAGGCGGGCGATCAATTGGAAATCAAGACCTTGAGCTGACCAGCAGGCGGCGGTGCTCTTTGAGAATGCACCGGTCCATCACCACTTCGAGACCAGCCGCCCGAGCCTTGGCGGCGGCTTCTTCGTGCACCACGCCTTCCTGCATCCAGATGGCGCGCGCGCCAATGCGGATGGCGGCTTCCACAATTTCAGGCACGAATTCCGACCGGCGAAAAATGTCGACGATGTCGACGGCGCCCGGTACGCGATCGAGTTCGGCGTACGCCTTCTCACCCAGCACTTCGGTCTCGAAAGGATTGACGGGGATGATGCGATAGCCCGAGCTCTGCATGTATTCCGCGACGCCGAAGCTGGGACGATAGCGTTTGCTCGAGAGGCCGACGACGGCGATGGTTCGGGAAGAGCGCAGCACGCTCGCAATATTCGACATACGATGTCAACGCCGAGACGCTGCGACGCCGGGAACGGCTGCCTTCGTTCGTCTCCGCGTCCCGGCGCCTGAGTGCTTCACGGCTTTCCGCAACTCTTTCCGCAACTGTTCTACCTCAGCTTGGCTCAAATAACGAAACGCACCTGGTTTCAATGATCCCAGATCGAGCGGCCCGATTTTCACGCGCTTGAGCTTCTCCACCAGCCGCCCGAAATGTTTGAACATCATCCGGATCTGGTTCTTGCGCCCCTCGAACAGACGTACTTCATACCACGGATTTTCCGCCCGGTGGGCCAACCGCAAGCCCGCGGGCGCCGTACGGCGGCCCTCAATCGGCAGGCCATCGCGAAAAGCCTGTTCTTGTTCGGCGGTGAGCGATCCGTTGATTTTCACCAGGTAGGTTTTGGGCAGGTGGGAAGCCGCCGAAGTGATGGCGTTGGCCATCTCGCCATCGTTCGTCAGCAACAGCAGCCCTTCGCTATGATAATCCAGGCGTCCCACCGGATAGACGCGCTCTTTCACCCCGCGCAGCAGGTCCATCACGGTCGCACGGCCCTCGGGATCGGTCACGGTGGTCACGCAACTGTTGGGTTTGTTCAGTGCGATGTAGGCCAGCCGCTTCGGACTGCGGAGCAGCTTGCCATCCACGCGGATGTGATCGCGGTCGAGATCGGCCTTGCTGCCCATTTCGGTCACGACCGTACCGTTGACCGCCACGCGCCCTTCCAGAATCATCTGCTCGGCTTTGCGGCGCGACGCGGTGCCCGCTCGCGACAAAATCTTTTGGAGCCGCTCCTCTGGCATCTCACGCCTCGCCGGACGAACCTTCGTCGTGCGAGCCCGCGTGAGACGATGCCGCTGCCCCCTCAGCCGACTCGGCCGGCAACTCCGACTCATCCGCCACCGCAAGCCGGCGGATTTCCTCGAATTCCTTGAGCGTTGGCAGCTCACTCAGGTCCTTCAACCCGAACTGCACCAGGAACTCCTTGGTGGTCTTGTAGAGGATGGGCTTGCCGATCACGTTTTTGCGGCCCGCCGTCGCGATCAGCTTACGGTCCAGAAGCGTCTTCAGCACGCCCGCGCCCTGCACACCGCGGATTTCGAGGATTTCGGGCGCTGTAATCGGCTGCTTGTATGCAATAACGGCCAGCGTTTCGAGCGCCGGGAGGGAAAGCTTGATGGCCGGACGCAAGGTCTTGATGAATTCGCGTACGCGCTCGTGGTGCTCCGCTTTGGTGGCCATCTTGTAACCGCCCGCCACCTCGCGGATGGCTACGCCGTGTGCCGGCCGGTCGAATTCCGCCACCAGCATCTCCAGCAGCCGCTCCACGCGCTCGCGCGGCTCTCCAAGAGCATCGGCGATCTGGATGGCCGAGAGCGGCTCCTCGGTCACATAGACGATGGCTTCGAGCACGGCTTTGAGCTGCGCGTCTTCTGAGGAAAGCGCCACGGTCTCGCCGGCCGGCTGGGCCAGCAGTTCGTCGGCCGAAACGGTTTCCTGCGGGGTCGATTCAGTCTGGATGGTCTCTTGCATTCCGGGTTACGCGTAGTGCCAGTGCCTTTCCAACTCCTCTCTCGTGTATAGGTGATCAAGTTGGATCGGCACTAGTTGTAATCTTTCTCGATTGCCGAAACGGGATCGGCGGATGCAAACACCGTATCGAATTGTTTCTGCCGGCGCAGCGCAATTTCGCCGAACAAATCCTGCTGGCAGACCTCAACGGCCTGCATTTTCACCATCTCGAGCACCGCCAGAAACAGCGCGATCATGGCGCGCCGGCTGTGCTGCTGCTCGAACATCCGCATGATGAACACCGGCTCTCCGTCATTCGCCGTGAGGAAGACCGACTTCAAATACAGCATCATGTCCGCCACGCTGACGTCTTCGCCCTGCACTTCGTACACCGGCCGGTTCTTGGTGCGCTCCAGCACTTCGCCGAACGCCTTTATCAGATCGAAGAGGGTGGCGCTCACTCCCGGGTCGTCGTCCTCGGAAAAGAAAGACTTCACCTGCGGATTGGACCAGACATTGTCCTCGATCATGCGCTTCTGCTGCAGCATCTCGGCGGCGTTTTTGAACTTTTCGTGTTCCAGCAGCCGGTCTACCAGTTCCTGCCGCGGATCGTCGTCCGTGCCTTCCGCCGCGAGCGCCGGATCCTGCGGCAGCAGCATCTTCGACTTGATATAAATCAGCGTGGCCGCCATGTATACGAACTCCGCGCCCAGATCGATATCCATCTGGCGCGCCTGTTCCATGTACTCGAAGTATTGGGCCGTAATGTTGGCGATGGGGATGTCGCGAATATCGATCTGCTGCTTGCGAATCAGGCCCAGGAGCAGGTCGAGTGGCCCTTCGTACTGCGGCAGATGAAAATTGAGGGGCGACGACACTGAAGATTACGATAGCACGTGCGCAGGGTGGCTACGCGGGCTTGCTTGACATGGTTTGCACGAGCGATCAAACTGTTTACTTTCAGGTTGTTATTCCAAGCGCGAGGCTTCTTTCACGCGGGCGGTAACGTTTGCGCGGCGCTCCCGTCTCACTGTGGAACAACCAAAATCAGATGCGCAGGCGTCTAAATGATAGCCGGGGACGCGTTTGCCCCGAAATGTGCCATTTCAAATGAGTAGCGCTTCATTGCCGAGCACCATGCCCGGGCCCGCCTCCCCGGTAAAGCCGCCCGCGGCTCCGGAGTTGCTCCGGCCGGCGCCCGAGAAACCTCGACACAACTGGCGCTGGCTCATCGTCGTGCTGGGCATCGTGACGACCGCCGGCTTGGTCTGGATTGCCCGGCAGCAGACCGGAACGGGAAAACCGGAAACCGCGACGTTGCGCACCGCCACCATCGCGACCGGCGATCTGGATAGGACCATTCGCGTGAGCGGGATCGTGACGGCGGAGAAGTTTGCCGCGCTCATGGCGCCACGGTTGCGCGGCAGCCGGGGAGCTTCGGGCAGTTACGGAGGCGGCGGCACGAAATCGATTGGCGGCGGCTCGTCGTCCACGAGTTCCGCTTCGGCATCCTCCTCAGCGGGCAATTCCGCTACCGGCTCCACCCAAGGTTCTTCCACAACCAGCACGAACACGGCCCTGAATGCGCAGTCGGCCACTGCCGGGACACCCGGCGCGCCGGCATCCAGCCTGGGGGCGATTCGCGGCACCACGAGCCGCTTCACCGACCGCCAGTCCGCTCAGACCAACGCGAACAAATCCACGACATCGGCCACCAACAAATCCACCAGCTCCACGCTGGGCGCGAACGGGCTGGGATCCACTTCCGCCGGCCTGCTCGGCACGGGCGGCACCGGTGGCGGCGGCGGGGGTGGTGGCGCGGGCACTG
>JBGPKX010000076.1:0-18800 GCA_041486185.1 Bryobacteraceae bacterium
GTCAAAGGGAGACGCCCACTTCTGCCGCGTCATGGATGCTTGCAAGCCTCGCAGGGGCAAATCTTGCGGAAATGCTCGAAAGAGTAAATCCCCGTGCTATGCCCGTCGCTCCACACGATGCGAATCGCGTAATTGCCTACCGATTCCACATCTACCATCTTGAGAACGGGCTTGTACATCTGAAACGGCGTGGACGCAGGTTTAGTGGTGGGTGGCGTTCCGTGCGCGCCTGTGCAGGTGGCGCAGGGGCAGTTTTCGCGCAGATAGTCCAGGCCGTAAGTGCTCGCGTGCCCGTCCTTCCAATCGATAGTGATGCCCTTGGATTTCGAGATGGCGATGTGTTCCGGGTCGGTATTCGCCATTTCAATTGAGAAGGCGCTCGACGTCCCGGATGCCGGATATGCGCCTCATGGCCGCCACGAGCTTTTCCAGTTGCTTCTTGTCGCGCACGTCCACGGTCATCTCGACGAGCGCACCATCGGACGCATTGACCTCCGTCCGGGCCTCCAGACTGCGGATATTGGTGTTTTCGGAGGAAAGCACGGAAGTGAGCTGGGCCAGCAAGCCGGGCCGGTCGTCGGTGTGTACCACGATCTTGACCGGAAAAGCATCGCTGGTGTTGCGGGCCCACTCGACTTCAATCTTGCGTTCCACGTCATACAGAAGGTTCTGCACGTTGGGGCACAGCTTGGAGTGCACGGCGATACCCTTGCCACGCGTCACGTAGCCCACGATGGCCTCGCCACGGATGGGGTTGCAGCACTTGGCGCGGTAGACCAGCAGATCGTCGACGCCTTTCACGCGAATGACGGCGTCGCCATCGTGCTGTCCTGGGGGTACCGGCGCCCCCGGAACTCCTTCCGGAGCAGGTTTTGGCGCTTCCGCCTGCGCGTCTTTGAGCTGCTGAGGTGCGAGCTTTTGTAGCGCCTGCCGAGCCGAGAACTTGCCATACCCGAGCGCGGCGTACAAGTCCTCGATCTTGCTGACCCCGTACTCCCCGGCCACTTTCTCCAGATCGGCGTGCGCAATCTTGCTCAACTGCACGCCCAGCCGGCGGGCCTCTTTCTCCAGGTACTTCTCGCCGATCTCGATGGCCTTGGCGCGCTCGCTGGCGTTAATGAGGTGCTTGATCTTGTTGCGCGCGCGCGTAGTTTTGACCACCGCCAGCCAGTCTTTGCTCGGCTGGTGGCCCGGCTGCGTCAGGATCTCGACAATGTCGCCGTTGCGCAGCGTGTAGCGCAGCGGCACGATGCGGCCGTTGACCTTGGCGCCCACACACGCCTGGCCGACATCCGAGTGAATGGCATATGCGAAATCGATGGGCGTGGCATCACGCGGCAGCACGATCACTTTCCCGCGCGGTGTGAAGGTGTAGACTTCCTCGGGGTAGAGGTCGACCTTTAGAGCCGACATGAACTCGCCGGGGTCTTGCATGTCCTGCTGCCATTCCACCAGGTGGCGCAGCCACGCGATGCGCTGGTCGTCGTCCGCCGGACCCTTCTTGCCCTCTTTGTATTTCCAATGCGCCGCGATGCCCTCTTCGGCGATGCGATGCATCTCCTCGGTCCTGATCTGCACCTCGAAATGCCGGCCCTCGGGCCCCACCACCGACGTATGCAGGGACTGGTACAGGTTGGGGCGGGGAATGGCGATAAAGTCCTTGATTCGGCCCGGCACCGGCCGCCACTCGTTGTGGATCACCCCCAGCGCGGCATAGCAGTTCTTCACCGAGTCGGTGACAATGCGGATCGCCATCAGATCGTAAACCTGCTCGATGGTGATCTTCTGGCGCTTCATCTTCTGGTAGATGGAATACGAGCGCTTGAGGCGGCTCTCGACGCGCGCCGGAATGCCCTCGCGCCGCAGCTCGGCCTCGATAAGCTGGCGGATCCGGCCGAGAAACTCCTCGTTGGTCTGCCGGCTGGATTCGATGGTCCGCGAGATCTCTTCGAACGCGGCTGGATCGATGTGGCGGAACGCCAGATCTTCCAGCTCGCCGCGCATCTTGCCCATGCCGAGCCGGTGCGCGATCGGGCCGTAGATTTCAATGGTCTCGCGCGCAATGCGCTCGCGCCGCTCCGGTTCCTGGATGAAACCGAGGGTGCGCATGTTGTGCAGCCGGTCGGCCAGCTTGACGATGATCACCCGGATATCGTTCACCATCGCCAGCAGCATCTTGCGGAAGCTCTCGGCCTGCCGCTCTTCCGCCGAGAAGAAATCCAGCTTGCTCAGTTTGGTGACGCCATCCACGCAGCGCGCCACGTCTTCGCCGAAGTTCTTGCGCACGTCCTCGACGGTGACGCTGGTGTCTTCCACCACGTCGTGCAAAAGCCCGGTCTCCATGCTGACCAGGTCCATCTTCATGTCCGCCAGGAAGTGCGCCACCATCAGCGGATGCACCATGTAGGGTTCGCCGGAATCGCGCACCTGCAGCTTGTGATGTTCGGATGCGAAGCGGAAGGCTTTCTCGAGCTGGGCGAGATCGTCGCGCGGACGCGCCTCCCGCACCTTGGCCGCGAGTTCCGCGAACAGCTTCTCTACCGGCGACTCGGGTGGCGGCGACGGCGGCGGTGAATCGCCAGACCCTGGCGACGCACTCAGACCGCTGGATTCGGAGGCCACGATTCAATTGTATGAGGAGTTGGGCGCCGCGTGTTAGGCGCCAGGTTTAGGTGCCGGTGCTCAGACCCAGTCTCGAAGCCGGCCTGCTGGCTGACACTTAGCACCTAACACCCGGCACCTGCCTTTTTCAATTCGCGTTGATGCCGGTACTCGTGGGCTTGCGTTCGGCCTTGATCTTCTTGGTCTGCATGGCCTTCTGGACCCAGTTGTCGGCCGTCTCCACGTCCTTCTTGTACTCGTCCGCGCTCTCGTCGAGATCGGCGCGCTCGCGGATCAGAAGGTTTACGTAGGCCATGGCATCGTCGTACTCTTTGTAGATTTCCAGCGCTCTTTGCAGGTTGTCCAGACCGGCATTGATCACCGGCACGTACTGCGCTTTCAGCGCGTCCCGAACTTTCTTGTCCTTGATCGGCCCCGGATCTTCCGGCTTCATGCCCAGCTTGGCGCGCGCTTCGGCCCAGGGTTTGTACCACCTGGTCCAGGCAATCACGCCCAGGGTGTAGAACCCTTCTTTATTTTTCGGATTGATCTCGACGGCCTTCTTGTACCACTGTTCGGCATCGTCCCACTTCTTCTCGTTGAAGAATATGGACGCGATGGACTGGGTGGCCACATCGTTCTTCGGCTCTTGTGCCAGCACCTTTTGGAACTGCTCGAGAGCATGATCGGCCATCTGCTGGTTCTCCGGCGACTCTGCGCCCGGAATGTACTGCATGTAGTACGCCATGGCCAGGTAGAGTCGCGCTGTAGGGAAGTTGGGATCGAGCTGGACGGCTTTCTCGAACAGTTCTACCGCCTGCGTGTACTGTGCGGCCTTGTACGCCTGGACGCCCCTGTTCAGGTTGTCGCGCGCCTTGAGTTTCTCGCAGCCCGTGGCGATGAGCACCAGCACGGCCACAACAGCGAGCGCGGCTAGATTACGTTTCATTACTGTCCGGCCTCCATCTGAGGCGTCATCAGACCGACTTTGTCGATACCGGCGCCATGCGCGATATCGATCGCCTTGGCCACGTATTGGTACTCCAGGTCGTTATCGCCCCTTACGAAAACCACGCGCTCGGCGCGCGTCTTGAAAATCTCTTCCAGGCGCGGCCCCAGCCGCTGCTCGTCGGTGGGCTCCTGGTTAATCGACATGGACTTGTCGCGATTGATCACGATAACCACAGTGCGCTGATCGGCCTGGCTCTGCGGTTGATCGGCTTTGGGCGGCTGGGGCACCAGCGCCTCAAGGCCTTTCGGCGTCAGCGGCGTAATCACCATGAAGATGATGATCAGTACCAGCAACACGTCAATCATCGGCGTCATATTGATGTCGGCTTTGGCCCCGCCTTTGCCTCCGCCTACTGCCATTCCCATAAAATTGCTCCTCTAGCGCTCGATTCGAACTACTGGCCCGATGGGCCCCCCGCGGCAGCGGGTGTTGCGCCCGGTGCGCCGCCCGGACGGCGTTCCTGGATCTGCTCGGTCAATAGACCCAGTTGATCCACGCCCGCGGCCCGCAGATTGTTCACTACTTCCACCACCTTCTCATAACGCGCCCGCGAATCCGCTCTGAGAAATACCTCGTGGTCCACGCGATTGCTCAACAGGTCTTTCACCTTCGGCGCCAACTGGTCCGCCGCAATCTGGTTGTTTCCCAGGTACGCCTTCCCATCGCGGCTAACGGCCACTATTACGGCGTCGGTCTTGTCCGCCGCCTGCATGGCAATGGGATTCTTGGTGCGCACCATGTCCACGCTGACGCCTTTGGTCAACATGGGTGTGATGACCATGAAGATGATAAGCATCACCAGCATCACATCCACCATGGGCGTCACGTTGATATCGGCCACCGGAGGCGGCGCTTCGTGTTTCATTATTAACGACATAGCAAACTCCTCAAAATGAACCCTCAGCTCCGGGCGCCCCGCTCGGGCAGCCGGTGAATGAGACCGGCCGCCTGAACAGGTGCCGGCCCTGGCCGGCTGAATGGCTGAACGCTAAACGCTCTACTTCCGGACGGCGGCGCTGCGCTGCGAACGCTTCAGGAAATAGTCGATCAACTCCGAGCTCGAGTTGCCCATCTCCACGTCGAACGCCTCGATCTTACCGGTGAAGTAGTTGAACATCCACACCGCGGGGATGGCCACGAACAGTCCGATAGCGGTAGTGACCAGCGCTTCCGAAATACCGCCCGACACCGCGCCCAGACCGGTCGACTTCTCGGTCGAAATCTGCTTGAACGCGTTGATGATGCCCACCACCGTTCCGAACAGACCGACGAACGGGGCGGTCGAGCCAATCGTCGCCAGACCGCTGATCCCGCGCTTCAGTTCGGCGTGTACGATAGCTTCGGCGCGTTCCAGGGCGCGCTTGGAAGCTTCGATCTCCTCGCCCGGAATTTCCGAGCTGATCTGGTGCGCCTGAAACTCCTGCAAACCGGCCACCACGACCTTCGCCAGGTGGCTCTTCTTGTAGCGGTCGGCAATCTTCACCGCTTCATCCAGCTTGCCCTCGCGCAGTGCGCCGGCTACAGCCGGCGCGAACTGCCGCGACTGTTTCCGCGCCGCGCTAAAGGCCATCAATCGATCGATCATGACGCCGATCGACCAGGCGGACATGATGAACAGCACCACCACCACGAACTTGGCGAGTGTGCCCATCTGGTTCCATAGCGATTTAGGATCCCACCCTACGCCGCCTGATTCTTGTAACAACCAAAACGCCCAAACCTGCAATTGTAAGATCATTGTGTCTTTCTCTCCTACGTGAAATGTTTAGAATTTAGCGTTCAGCTTTTCGCCATCGGCGTTGCGCGCCGGGAGGCAGTCCTTCTTTGTTCGTACTACTGACTCAACGTAAAGTTCACGTCGATTACCGTTGCCACTTCCACGGGCTCTCCATTGAGCAGCGTTGGCTTGTAGAGCCATTGCTTGACGGCTTCCTGAGCCGATGGAACCAGCAGCGGGTGTCCGCTGATCAGCGTCAGGTTTTGAATTGTGCCGTCCTTGCCGATGATGGCGTTGAAACGTACCACACCTTGAATGCGCGCCTGCTTGGCCAGCGGCGGATAGACCGGTTTCGGCTGCCGGATCAGGTTCGCCTGCTGCACCTGGCCGCCCACGCGGATGCGCTGTACCGTTGGCTTCTTCACTTCGACCGGCGGAGGCGGAGGCGGAGCCGCCGTCGGCACCGAGCCGATGATGCCGCCGATCACGCCGCCCGGAGTACCGCCCGGCACGCCGCCGGGAACGCCACCCACCACGCCGACCGAAGCCGAT
Source organism: Bryobacteraceae bacterium (assembly GCA_041486185.1). Lineage (GTDB taxonomy): Bacteria > Acidobacteriota > Terriglobia > Bryobacterales > Bryobacteraceae > QHXW01. The sequence continues at coordinate 5,883 of JBGPKX010000076.1, forward strand.
GGCGGAGGCAGTTCTTCTTCTTTAATGATGGCGATGTCCTTGGGCACCGCCTTGGGAGCCATCAGGCGTCCGGCGTCGAACTGGCGCGGAATCACCTTGACCATCTTCACCGGCACGGCCGCGGGTGGCGGAGGTGGCGGCGGAGGGGGCGGCGGCGCTACCAGGAAGCTGGTTAACTGCGTCCGGGGCAACGCATCGAAGTAGATCATAGGGAGCAGAATGAACACCCCGATCAGCAGCATCTGGCCGATGAACGATAACATGACCGTCCATACCCGGTTGGTTTTCCCTACGCCCTCGACAAATGTTTGCTCAAACATAATGCCTCTCTTTTTCAGTCTGGACGCCCGTGGTGGCGCCCTCGCGGCTCACACATTATTTCACAGCTCGTACCGAACCTTTACGTGCCGGCTCCTTGGCCGGACTCAGCTTTGGCGACGCGGCCAGGGAACCGTACTTTTTTCGTCCATCGAACCAGTTGTGCCAGAACAGAACAATCGGGCTGGCGACGAATACCGACGAGTACGTCCCGATGATGATGCCCACCACCAGCGCAAACGAGAATCCGTGCAGCACGGCGCCGCCGAACAGGAACAGCGCGATCACCGTCAGGAATGTCAGACCCGACGTCATGATGGTCCGGCTCAAAGTCTGATTGACGCTGCGGTTGATGACTTGATCCAGGGGCTCGCGGCGCGAGAGCTTCAGGTTCTCGCGAATGCGGTCGAAGATCACGATGGTGTCGTTCATCGAATAACCCACCAGGGTCAGCAGCGCTGCAATCACCGTCAGCGTGATCTCCCTATCGAAAAGGGAGAATATCCCGACGGTGATGATGGTGTCGTGAAACACCGCCACCACCGCGGCCACGCCATAAATCCACTCGAAACGAAACGCTATATATACCAACATTCCACCGAGCGCGGCAAGAGTCGCCCAAACGGCTCGCTGGCGGAGGTCCGCGCCTACCTTGGGCCCCACCACCTCAACGCGGCGCACCGCAAACGGCGCCAAATAGCATTCGTCCTTCAACGTTTTGATCACGGCGGGCGTCACGCCCGGTACACCAGATAACTGATCGAAACTCGCGATCAGGCCCGAGCGCGGGGGATTGTTTCGGAAATCCAGGATATCGCTCACCAGTTTTTGCACCTGGGCATCGGACATTGCCACGTTGTTGCGCGCCAGGGCATCGCGCAGCCGGCTCACCAACGCATCATGGGAAGCGTTGTTGAACTCTAGCTTCCCGCTCGCCGGCTGGCCGAAGGTGGTTTCAAGAGCCTGCAGAGTGGCGCGCCGGTTCTGGTCGAGCTGCCGCTCGTCCTTCAGTTCCGTTCCGATCGCCACTTCATTCGAACCTGTCTCGAAGTTCTGCACCGCAATCTCGCCCGTTACTCTGTTAGACACCGCTCTGCGGATCTCGTCAACCGGGGGTTTACCTGCAAACTTCACCGTCATCAAAGTCCCGCCCCGGAAATCGATGCCGTACCTCAGCCCGCCGTGGAGCGCTATGCTTGTCAGCCCCGCGACGGAAAGCACCAGCGAACCGATAATGAACGGCCACTTCCAGCCTAGAAAATCGTAATTTGGATTCTTGAATAATTCCATCGCCCGACCGTATCAGGGCCATACCTGTCCTTGCCGATTAGACACCACGGAACGGAAACTTGTTCCCCGTGGCTCGACTGACTTGGTCTGCCCGTTCTCTTGCCGGAGAGTACAAAAGCTAACACAATCCGGTCAAATACTCAAAGTCTTGAGCTGCCGCTTGCCTGACAGCTCGTAATCAAAGATCACCCGCGAGACGAACACCGCCGTGAATACGTTGGCCAGAAGGCCGATCACCAGCGTCACCGCGAAACCCCGCACCGGTCCGGTCCCGAATAGGAAGAGGAAGGCGCATGAAACGATGGTGGTGACGTGGGTATCCACGATGGTCCACCAGGCTTTTCCGAAACCCGCATCCACGGCCGAAACGATGGCCTTGCCGGCCCGCAGTTCCTCGCGGATGCGCTCGAAAATCAGAACGTTCGAATCCACCGCCATACCGATGGTCAGAATGACGCCCGCGATGCCGGGCAGCGTCAGCACGGCCCCGAAGTAGCCCAGAGCGGCCAGCAGCAGGATGGTGTTCAGCGCCAGGGCCAGCACCGCATTGATGCCGGCGCGCTTGTAGTAGATGAGCATGGCGACAACCACCGCCAGCAATCCCGCGAGGCCGGCGACGATGCCCTCGCGAATCGAATCCGCCCCCAGCGACGGCCCCACCGAGCGCTCTTCCAGGTAAACGATGCTCGCGGGTAAAGAGCCCGACCGCAGAACCAGCGCGAGATCGGTCGCCTCCTGCTCGGTCCCCACGTTGGTGATGCGCCCCTGGTCGCTGATTCTGGCCTGAATGGTAGCCACGCTGCGGATCTGGTTATCCAGCACCACCGCAAGCTTGTTGCCGATATTGGCCTCCGTGAAGCGCTCGAAGCGCCGGGCGCCATCCGGCGAAAGCGTAAAGCCGGTCTCCCACTTGCGGAACTCATCCTGGCTGGCACGGGCGTTGCGCAGATCGCGCCCCGTGACCACCGGGTTGCGGCTCACCAGGTGCCAGCTGACGCCTTCGCCGCCGCGCGCCGGGGCCTTCACCAGCTTGGTATTCAAAGGAAGAACGCCGCCGTGCTGCGCCAGCGCCTGTTCCTGGCTGGGGAATGGACCATCTTTCACCTCTACGATTTCGAGCACCGCGGCGGTGCCGATAATGTCCTTGACGCGCGCCGGATCGTCCACGCCCGGCAGTTGCACCAATATGCGGTAATCGCTTTCTGCCCGGCCTTCCTGCTGCACTACGGGCTCGGTCAGGCCCAGCGCGTTGATGCGATTGCCGATGGTCTGAATCGAGCGCACCACTGTGTCGCGTTTCAGGGCCACGAGTTCGGACGGCCGCATGTTCAGCCGATAGTCGGTCGAGTTGACCGCCGTCAGCACCCAGGTTGGGAAGCGCTCCGAAACGATGCCGCGAAAGTCCTTCGTTTTGTCGGCTGGAATGCCTTTGACGTTGATCTGGATGGTGTCCGCTGTTTCAATGGAGCTTGGCTCGTTGTTCTCCATAGAAGCGAACCCGATGCCGGCTTTGCGCAGCTCTTCCTTCAGCCGTTCGATGGTCTGCTGCGCTTCCACTCTAACCGCGTCCTGCACCTGCACTTGTAATACCAGGTGGCTGCCGCCGCGCAGATCGAGCCCTAGCTTGATATTTTTCTTCAGGTTGTCCTTCAGCTCGGCACCGGACTTGGGCAATCCGATGATGCCGTAGAACGATACCAGAATCGTCAAGAGGATGACGATCGTTTTGGCCCTGAGATTTTTTGGCATGATGACCTTCTTACTTACCTTATATGGTGATCGCCTGTCTACTTCTTGCCTTCCGCCGGCACCAGGCTCGAAACCGCGCTGCGGGCCACCTGCAGTTTGATGTTGTCCGGTTTTACGCGCAGCACCAAGGTGTCGCCTTCGATGGCGACAATGGCTCCGACGATGCCGCCGCTGGTGAGCACTACGTCGCCGTTATGCAGTTCCTGCAGCATCTTCTTCTGCTGCTTCTTTTGCCGCTGCATGGGCATAAACAGTAGGAAATAGAAGATCGCAAAGATGAGCAGGATGGGGACAAAGCTCACCAACGAGTTGGGAGACTGCTGTTGCAGAAACAGATTCAAATACACTGATGGAACCAGATGAGGGTTACTCTTATTCTACTTCGACCGGCAACGCCCGGACAAACTTCAAATATTTAGGGAATTGGCCCAGTACGATAGCCTGCCTGATCTCGCGCATGATGTCAAGGTATCGCCTCAGGTTGTGCCGGGTGGCGAGGCTGGCGTAGAGGATTTCCCCTGCCTGATATAGATGACGTAGGTAAGCCCGGCTATAGTTTCGGCAAGTGTAGCAGCCACAATTCTCGTCGATAGGCCGCTGGTCCTCTTTATAGCGCGTGTGCTTGATGATGACGCGCCCTTGCGTGGTGAAAAGACAGCCGTTTCGCGCGTTGCGGGAGGGCAGCACGCAATCCATCATGTCCACTCCCCTGGCCACGTACTCGGGCAGTTCCTCCGGCATGCCGACCCCCATAGCGTATCGCGGGTGCTCCCGCGGCAGCAGCGGCTCGGTGGCCTCCACCATTTCCAGGCTCAGCGGCCGAGGCTCGCCTACCGAAAGCCCGCCGATCGCGTACCCATCGGCCGCGAGCGCCACAAGCTGCTCGGCACAGGCCCGGCGCAGGTCCGTGAACATGGAGCCCTGCACGATCGGAAACAGCGACGGGGCCGCCGGACTCTCGGTCGTCTCGTCCCGGAAATGGGCGTAACCCGCCCGTGCCCAAGCCACAGTGCGTTCCATGGACGCGCGCGCATACTCGTGGCTCACCGGGTATTCGGGACACTCGTCCAGCACCATCATGATGTCGCTCCCCAGCGCCAGTTGGACATCCACCGTCGTTTCCGGCGTGAACACGTGCCGGTCGCCGTCCAGGTGCGATTGAAACGTCACCCCCTGGTCGGTGATCTTGCGCAGGCCGCTCAGGCTGAAAACCTGGTAGCCGCCCGAATCCGTGAGAATGGCGCGCGGCCACGACATGAACCGGTGCAACCCGCCCATTCGCCGGATCGCCTCGTGTCCCGGCCGCAAGTAGAGATGGTAGGTGTTGGCCAGCAGAATGCGGACGTCCAGCTCCTCGGCGAGATCGCGCTGCGTCAGCCCCTTGACCGTGGCCTGAGTGCCCACCGGCATAAACACCGGCGTCTCGATGTCGCCATGCGCCGTATGCAGCACTCCCGCCCGTGCATGCGTCTCCTGGCACTCGGCCACCAGCTCGAATGTCGCCACGTATTCAAGGTAGGACAGGCGTTCTCGCCTGTCTATTGTGGAGGCGCTGATGAACAGCCCGGCTACGTGGCAGTCTGATTCTTAGCCGGCTGAGACCACCACCTTGGAATGGTGTGCATAAGCGAGATCCATCATTCCACCCCGCAACAAATTTCTGAAATACTTTCACTAATCTCATCGTCTACCCAACAAATGAGAGCGGTCCGGCGTCTAATATTTCGACCAGCTCACGTTTTAAGGTCTGTTTTCATGCGCCTGAACCGGCCAGTTCCGCGTCATAGCCGGGCTGCAATGGTTGCCGCGGCCCTCATCCTGCTGGGATGTGAGGCCAGAACTGCCCCAATCACACCCGGCGCCGCGCCGAACGCTCCCCTGAAGAAGATAAAGGTCCGCTTCGATCGTTTGCACCGCCTATTGCGCTCGAACGGGACTGTCCAAGCCGTCAACGCTCTGACCATCCGGGTTCCGCAGATCGAAGGGCAGAGCGGGAATATGACTGTAACCAAACTCATCCTCAGCGGCGCCGACGTCAAGGAGGGCGACGTATTGGCCGAGTTTGATCGCACCAAACAGGTGGATAACGCGCGTGAGGCCCAGGCCAAATATGAGGACTTGCGACATCAGGTGGAGCAGCGCATGGCCCAGCACCGCGCCGATGCCGAAAAGCGCGCCGCCGACCTGCAACAGGCCGATGCCGACCTTTCGAAGGCTCAGCTCGAGCTGCGAAAAGGCCCCATCCTCAGCGAGATCGACCGCCTGAAAAACCAGGCCAAGTTGGAAGATGCACAGGCTCATGTGGCCAGCCTGAAGCGCTCCCAGCACGCCCACGATGTGGCCGAAGCCGCCGACCTGAAGATTCTCGAATTACAGCGTGACCGCCAGAAAGTCGCATGGGAGCGCGCCCTGGCCAACGCCGAAAAGCTGGTGCTGAAGGCTTCCATGTCCGGAATGGTGGCGCGGGAGAACACCTGGCGCAACGATTCGTTCGGACCGGCGCAGGAGGGCGACCAGATCTGGCCGGGTGAGCCGCTGCTGCGGATTTTCGATCCCTCCGAGATGGAAGTCCAGGTGACCCTCGGCGAGCCCGATGGTGCGGCCATCGAGGACGTTTCTCAGGCGACCGTCCGGCTGGACGCCTATCCCGATCTCACCTTCAAGGCTCATTTCGATTCGGCCAGCCCCGTGGCCACCGCGCTGCTCGATAGCATGGTCAAGAGCTTTCCCGCCCGTTTCCGCCTGGAACAGCGCGATGCCCACCTGCTCCCGGACCTTTCGGCGGCAGTGGACCTTGACGTGATTAGCAAGGAGCCGTCGTTGCTGGTGCCGAGGGCCGCGATCCATTACCGGCAAGGAAAGCCGTATGTTACGCGCGTGACCGGACCGGACAGCCAGGAAGAGCGGGAGGTGCAGGTGGGCGGATTTAACGACACCTGGATCGAAATCACCGCAGGTCTCGCGCAGGGGGACCAGATTCTCTCGCCCGTCGACCCGGCAAGCAGCACTCCGGCGGCGAGCACTCCGCAACCAGTGAAGGCCGAAAGGCGCGGCTGAAATGGCGACACGCCGAAGATCGATCCGGCTGTGGGTGGGGGTGTTGGTATCGCTGGTCGTCGCCATCGCGGCGGGCGGCGGCCTGTACCGCATGCGCAAGGTGCAGGCGGCGGTGGATCCTCCGACCGCGCGTGTACGCAAAGGCGAATTCGCCGTGATTGTCCGGTGCCGCGGTGAGCTGTCCGTCAAGCGCTCGGTGCAATTGACCGCGCCGGTCAACGTCCCCGATCTGAAGATCGTTTGGCTGGCGCCTCCGGGCGGGGAAGTGAAGGCCGGCGGGGTAGTGATACGCTTTGACCCTTCGAGCGCCAAGCAGCAACTGGAGGAAAAGACCGCCGTTCTCCGCCAGGCTCAGGCCACCGTCGATCAAGCCGTCGCGCAGGCCCGTATCACGGCTGAACAAGACAAGCTCGATTTGGCCAACGCGCGCTATCAAGTCGAGCGTGCCCGCCTCGAAGCCTCAAAGCAGGCCATCGTGAGCGTCATTCAAGGGGAAGAGAGCAAGGTCGACCTGGCAACCGCCGAAGGAAAACTTCGGGTACAGGAAGCCACCGTGAACCTGCACCAGAAATCCGACGAGGCCAAAATCGCATCGGTGACCCGGCAGCGCGACAAAGCGCAGGCGGAAGTCGATCTGGGCAATCAACGGCTGGCGCAAATGGAAATCAAGGCCCCGATGGATGGCGTGATTGTCTACCAGATGAACACCTCTCAGGGCTGGATGAACCGGCAGCCTTTCAAAGTGGGAGATCATGCGTGGCCGGGTGCGCCGCTGGTGGACATGCCCGATCTTTCCACGCTACGCATGGAAGGCAAGCTGGATGAAGTGGATCGTGGCCGCGTGGCCACCGGCAACGATGTTCGCGTGCACGTGGATGCGCTTCCGGAACAGACTTTGTCCGCCAAGCTGGACGGCGTCTCGCCGCTGATTCAGATGGCATTCGAATGGCCGCCCACGCGCAGTTTCCGGGCGTACGCACACATCGAGAAACCCGAGCCGCGCCTGCGCCCCGACATGAACGGGAGCATGGACGTGATCACCAGCCGCATACCCAACGCCATCAGCCTGCCCGGTAAAGCGGTCTTCACGCGCGATGGCAGGCCGATCGTGTATTTGTCGCAGAAGGACGGTTACCACGCGGTCGAAGTCGAGATTCTGGCCCGCAATCCGGATGAAGTCGCGGTGCGCGGTATTCCTGACAATGCCGACGTCGCATGAACGGAACTCGATCTGGAGAACAAGCAGCGATGAGCACGCCGGCGATTCAACCTCCAGCGATTCCGGCTCGGCCCGAGCCTCTCCCGCTCACCGGACGGCCCAGAAGACGCCGCCGGCTGAGCAGCCTGCTTCTGCCGCTGTTCCTTTTGATGTTCGTCGCCGCGCTCGCCTGGGGAGGATTGCGGTTGTATCGCTCCCTGACCGCTTCGCGCGCCTCCACCGTGCCCATTACACGCGTGAAACGGGGCGATGTAGCTCTTACGGTGACGGCGAAAGGCGACTTGCGCGGCGGCAACTCTGAAGACCTGGCCGCCCCCATGACAGGTGAGGGTGACATGCACATCACCTTTCTCCGCAAGGCGGGGGATGTCGTAAAGGAAAGCGACGTCGTCCTTCAATTCGACACCACCGATCAGGCGTTCAAGCTGAAGGAAGCTGAAGCCGACCTGGCGGAGTCCGAACAGCAGGTGCTCAAAGCCAAGGCAGAGGGAGAAGCGCAGCAGGAAGAAAATAACTACGCGCTGTTGAAGGCCAAAGCCGATGTACGGCAGGCGGAACTCGACTGTCGCAAGAACCGCATGCTCTCCACTATTGTCGCCAAGCAAAACGATCTGGCGCTCGAATCCACCAAAGACCGCCTGGCGCAGCTCGAAAAAGACAAAGCCAATTTCAAAGCCACGAATGAGGCTGGAATCGCCATTCAGGAAGCTGCGCGCAAGAAAGCTGAAGTACAGGCCGCCACGGCACGGCGCAACATCGACGCCATGACGGTCAAGGCCCATAACGGCGGTTATGTGGCTATCCGCCAGAATCCCAATATCAACTGGGGATACCGCGGCATGACGCTGCCGCCGTTCCGCATTGGCGACCGCGTCAACCCGGGAATGGTGATCGCCGAGATCCCGGACTTGAAAAGTTGGGAGCTGGCGGCGAACATCGGCGAGCTGGACCGCGGGCATCTGGCGACCGGCGAAAAAGTCGATGTGCAGATTGTCGCGTTGCCGTTCCACAAATTTCACGGCCACATCAAAGACATGGGCGGCACCACCGGTCCTCCCTGGGACCGCCACTTCGAGTGCAAGATTGTGCTCGACGATCCTTCGCCCGAGCTGCGCCCCGGCATGAACGCCAACGTCGTGGTCAACGCGGAAGTCTTGCACAACGTGTTGTGGGTACCGGGCCAGGCGGTTTTCGAGAGCGACGGGCGCAAATTTGTCTACGTGCAATCGGGCTCCGGATTCGCGCCGGCCGACGTGAAGCTGGTGCGGCGCAGCGAAAGCCAGGCGGTGATCACGGGAGTCTCCGAAGGCCAGATTATGGCCTTGGCCAATCCTGACCAGCAGGCGGAGAAAAAGACGGGCGGGAGCGGGGGAGCGCTGCAGGCCATTCCCAAATGAAGTCGCCCGCAGTGATTTCCATCGCCGAGCGCACGCGCGGCATCTCCCGATACTTTTCCGACCTCCCGCTGGCCGCGGAAAATCTGCTGGCCCAGAAAATTCGCACAGCGCTCACGGGATTAGGCATGGTGTTCGGCGTGGGCGCGGTCATCGGCATGCTCGCCATCGGAGCCGGCGCCCGCCAGGAATCGCTGCGCTTCATCGAAGAGCTGGGTGTGCGCAATCTGCTGCTGGAATCGCGGCCCGCCAGCGGTCCCGAGGAGTTTCAAGTGCGTCGCCGCTCATCGCCCGGAATGACGGAGCGCGACGTGCGCATTCTGCAGGCCAATATCGATGCCCTGGAGCTGATCTCACCGCGCAAGTCGCTGCGGCCCTCCCGCATGCTGCCTAAGCCGGCGCACGATTTCCCGGACCTTTTCGGCGTCCGGTCGTCTTACGCGGCCATACACAATCTCACGGCCGTGGAGGGAAACTTCTTCGACGGGCAGCAGGAGGCCGCCAGCGCCGCCGTATGCGTTCTCGGTGAAAAAGCCAAAGTGGAGCTGCTGGGCTATGGTCCGGCGGTCGGCAAATTCATCAAGGTGAATGACACCTGGGTGCAGGTGGTGGGAGTGCTCGCGCGGCAGCTTACGTCGGGCGCCGGGGGTCCTGGAATCCAAGGGCAAGATCGCAATAATGCCATCTACATTCCGCTGAACACTTTTCAGTACCGCTTTTGGGACAACAACTTTTTTCGGGACGATCTGGATGGGATCGATTTGCGGCTCAAGCCGGGGGCGGACAGCATTGAGATCGCTAAAGTGGCCACCGCCATCCTGAACTCCACGCACCACAACGTGGCGGACTTCAGCGTCATCATTCCGGCGGACCTGCTGGCGCAGCAGCAGCGCACGCAGACCATCTTCACTTACGTGATGGTGGCGATCGCCGCCAAATCGCTGCTGGTGGGCGGCATCGGCATCATGAACATCGTGCTGGCTACGGTGATGGAGCGAACGCGCGAAATCGGCGTGCGCCGGGCAACGGGAGCGCGCCGCAACGACATCGTGCGCCAGTTCCTGACCGAATCCGTGCTCATTTCCGTGGCGGGAGGAGTTTTGGGAATCGCGTTCGGTTATTTTCTTTCCTGGTTGATTGCGCGCACCGCGGAATGGAAGACCATCGTTACGTCGTCGTCGATCGTCATCGCATTTGGCGTGTCCATGGCGGTGGGCGTGATCTTCGGCATCTATCCCGCGGTAAAGGCTTCGCGGGTCGATCCCATTGAGGCGCTGCGTTATGAATGACCGAGCTGCCATCACTCGCTCATGCTCGTGGCTCGGAAGGCTCACTTCACTGCGTAACAACTTTCCGAGCCGCGACCATAAGGGAGCGGAGTCTCTGCAGTTTCTCGCACGCCCCACTCTTTACCTCGCGCTTTGTCCGCTACTTTTCGCCGTCACCTTGCCGAAGTTCATGATCGACCGCCTCCGCGGCCCCAACGTCCAGGTACGCGAGGTCCAGGGTGTCCAGGAGCGGGTGCAAGATGGCACGCTGTTTCTCCACGTGAAGGACTTCATCGCGCTGGTGCTGAAGAACAACACCGAAATCAACCTCACCCGCCTGGATGTTCTGACCGCTGCCGATGCGATTCTGGGCGCCAAGGCTCCGTTCGATCCAAACCTCACGGCGTCCTTCAGCACCACACGCCAGGAACAACCACAGTTCAGCCAGATTGGCGGGGCGGCGCAGCTCAATAGCCTCGCGCAGGTGTCCAGTTTGGGCTACCAGCAGACGCTCTCTTCAGGGCAGATCGTTAACTTAGGGTTCATCGGCAACCGCGGATCGAGCAACAGCGAGTTTAACGTTTTCAATCCCAACATTTTCACCGGCCTGAATTTCTCGGTCACGCAGCCTTTGCTGCAAGGCCGTCACAATCTGCAATTGCGCACGCCGTTGATGATCGCGCGCACGCAACTGCTCATCACCTCCGAACAGAGCGAAGCGCGCATCGCGGATCTGGTGGCCAACGCCAGTCGGCAGTACTGGGACGCCATCCAGGCGCGCGACAACATCAAAGTGCAGCAGCAGGCCTACGATCTGGCGCAGAAGTCCTACGAGCGCGATAAGCTGGCGCTCGATCTCGGCGCGCTACCGGCGCTCGACATTTTCCAGTCGCAATCGCAGGTGGCGCAGCGTAAGGTCGGCGTCATCCAGGCGCAGTACTTCTATCGCGATGCGTTGGACGGACTGCGGAGGCTCATGGGCGCCGATGTCAATCCGGCCACGCGCAATATCGAGATCGTGCTGGAAGACGATCCGGCTACAACGGCTGTCCCGGTTCTGACGCCGGATGAAGCCGTGGCTGCGGCGCTCCAAAAACGTCCCGAGTTGAGCTCTATACGGCGGCATCAGGGAATCAATGAACTGAACGCGCGGGTGGCGCGCGATTCCATGCTGCCCAGGTTCGATCTGAGCGCCATCGGCGGCGCGAGCGGCTTGGGCGGCAACCAGATTCCGGTCTCGGGACCGCTGGGCACCGGGCCTTCCACGTTTATCCCCGGCGGCCTGGGAGATGCGCTGCACCAGATGTTCGCGTTTCAGGCGCCCTACTACGGATTCGCCGTGAATATGACGTTGCCGGTGCGCAGCAGCGCCGCGCAATCCAGCCTGGCCGATGCGCTGGTGAACAAGGCGCGCGACCAGTACACCCAGCGGCAACTCGAGCAGCAGATTATCCAGGAAGTAAAATTCGCCACCAATCAGCTCAACATGAGCCTGGCGCAGATCGATGCCGCCAAAGTCGCGCGCGACCTGGCACAAAAGAACGTGGAAGCCGAGCAGCAGAAGTACGAACTGGGCGGCGTCACGGCTTTCGAAGTATTGGATGCGCAGTCGCGCCTGGCCAATGTGGAAGGCTCCCTGTTGCAGGCATTCGTCGATTACCAGAGGGCGCTCGTGGCGTATGAGCGCGCCGTCTGGACGCTGCTGGACGGCATGGGGATTATTGTGGAGACGCCAAAGGTGAAGTAGGCCGTCGGGCCTAGGAGCTTATCTAAAAGCGCGAAGGCGCCGCTTCCTCACGGTCGCGGCTCAGAATGCGCTCGCTGAATTCAGGGCAGTTGCTGAACGGCGTGCGTGAGCGAGCGGAATCCGAAACACTTTCAGCGTCGGATCGGGTCGCCACAAAGCCATTCGAGGTCTCCTTTGAGTAGGCCTACATTTCTGCCAAAATACTGTGCAATAAGCGATGTCTGCCACACACAACCGCTTGCATTACACAGATAATACTATGGTTAAATAAGATTCAAAGAAATTACAATTGACATCGCCCCGATTATACCCTAATCTCTATAGACATAGTGTAGATAGGCTGGTTTCAATCTCGTTCGGCACCCGGCGACACCCTTCCCGTACGCCACTGTTGTTGTTGTTGCTGACCACGCGGCCTACCGTTTCCCTTTTTCAGAAGGCAGGAGAATTCAAAAATGATCAGCATCGGACAGATGGACGGTCTCACACAAGGGATGTTTCAAGGTTTTCGAGGAGGGTGGGGAGCCCGGTTGTCGGTAGCCCTGGCGTTTGCTCTGCTGATGACACCGGCATCGGCGCAGGTGGGCAACAGCATGTTGACCGGAAGGGTGGTTGACGCCACCGACTCGGCCATTCCGGATGGCGAAGTCAAAGTCATCAACGAAGGCTCAGGCGCGGCGCTTACCGTGAGCACCAACGGCGAAGGCATCTATCGCGCAGCCGCGTTGCTGCCAGGCAGCTATCGGATTGAGGTCACGGTCACGGGTTTTGAGCCGCTGGTGCGGAAGAACGTCGCGGTGCAAGTTGCGCAGACATTGGCCGTCGACTTTGTCCTGCAAGTGGGCCAGCAAAACCAGGCGATCGAGGTGACGGGCA
>JBGPKX010000077.1:0-18737 GCA_041486185.1 Bryobacteraceae bacterium
AGACTCACGACGTGGCTCCACCTGCGCGCGCCAGAAATCGCGCTAGCTCGTCCGTTTGCGCGCGAATGCCTTCCGGGTCGTGCTCCCTGGCGGCTTTTTCCAAATCGAGGCCGATCTCGGTGATGCGCGGCAATCCGTAAGCCCCGCCAGTCCCGCTCATTTTGTGGCCGAGGTCGCGGATGATTTCGTAATCGGAAGCCTCGAGCGCCGCGCGCAGAGTTTGCAGATCGCGCCGCCGGCTTTCAATGTAGCCGGGAATCAGCCCGCGCAGTTTCGGCTCGATGTGGGGATCGACCACCAGGCAGCAACAACCCGCATACTTCTCGATGGCCTGCATCAATTCAGAGAACTTGATGGGCTTGGTCACCAGCGACGTGCAACCGGCCTCGGCAGCTTTGGCGGTTTCGGTCTCGAGGGCGTAAGCCGTCAAAGCCACCACGGGCGTCGGATTTCGTGCATGCTCGCGTTCCCACGCGCGGATCTGCCGGGTGGCGGCGTATCCATCCAGCACCGGCATCTGCACATCCATGAGCACCAGATCGTAGGAGCCCGAGCGAAATTTCTCCACCGCCAGTTCGCCGTTGCCCGCAAAATCGAGAAGATGCCCGGCCTCTTTCAAGTAGGTTTCCAGCAGGAACCGGCTGTCTTCAGAATCTTCCGCCACAAGAATTCGCAGCGGGCGGTCCGCATCGGAAGCCGCTTCCCGCACGGGCGCAGCCGATGCGGCCGCGCGCTCCTTCCCGCGCGCGGCAACACATTGGCCGAATCTTGCGGTGAAGTGAAACGTGCTTCCCGCTCCTACCCTGCTCTCCACCCAGATGTGGCCGCCCATGATTTCGATAAACCGCTTGGCGATGGCGAGCCCCAGCCCCGTGCCCCCATATTGCCGGGTGGTGGACGCGTCGGCCTGCGCAAACGCTTCGAAAATGACGCCCAGCTTATCTTCTGGAATCCCCACGCCCGTGTCCGCAACGGAAAATCGCAGGGCACACGGATCGCGCTCATCGGGATCCCGTTCCACCCGGATCACAACCTGGCCGCCGGAGGTGAACTTGATGGCGTTGCCGACCAGATTGATCAACACCTGGCGCAGCCGGCCGGGATCTCCGGTGAGCATCGCCGGAATATCCGGCGCCACCTCACGCCGCAACGCGACCCCTTTCTCGCGAGCCGCCACGGCGATGATTTCCGCGGTCTTTTCCAGAACTTCGAACAGGCTGAAGTCGATGTTTTCGAGCGTGAGGTGGTCGGATTCGGCTTTCGAAAGATCCAGCAGATCATTGATCAGGGCCAGCAGGTGGCCGCCGGCGCGCTGCAAACTGGCCAAGTACTGCCGCTGCTCGCTCGAGAGCGCGGTGCGATCGAGCACGTCACCCATGCCGATGATGGCCGTGAGCGGCGTGCGCATTTCGTGGCTCATGCGGGCCAGGAAATCGCTCTTGGCACGATTGGCGGCTTCGGCGGCTTCCTTCAGGCGCTGGATCTTCTCCTCGGCGCGCTTGCGCTCCGTGATGTCGCGCGCCGCCGCATAAACCAGGCGGTCGCGCGCGAACGGCGTCGCCGTCCAAAGCATCCACCGGTACGAACCATCGCGCGCGCGGTAGCGATTTTCGAACGACACCGTCTGCTCGCCCGTAACCAGCTTCTCCATCTCGGCAACCGTCGCCGCGCGATCATCGGGGTGGACGAATTCCACGAACGGTGACTCGGTGAGTTCTTGCACGCTGTAGCCCAGAGTGCGCTGCCATGCCGGATTGAGGCGAAGGAACCGGCCATCGAAAGTGGCGATGCACAGCATGTCGAGAGAAAGCGTGAAGAAGCGGTCGAGCATCTCTTCGGCATGCTTGCGCTCGATGAACTGCCCGATCTGGCTGCCGAGCGCGCCGAGCATGTCGAGCAATTTCTGGTCCGGCTCCCGGATTTCGCCGCTGAAGAACTCCATGACGCCCACCACTTCGCCGGCCACGGCTATCGGGAACCCAAGCGAAGATCGCAGGCCTTCTTTCGCCGCAACCGCCGACCGCGGAAAGTTCACATCGTGGGTAACATCGGGGATCCATGCTGGCTGCGCCAGTTCCCAGACGCGCCCGGGCATGCCTTCGCCCCGTGAAAAGGTATGGGCGCGCGTAGCCACCTCGAATTTGGGAGCGGCGGCGTGCGGCCTGTGCCAGACTTCGACACAGCGCAGCCGGTCCTGCTCCACCACCCACAGCGCTCCCATGCGCCACTCGAGAGTCTCGCAGATGGCCCGCAGAATGTGCGGGGCGGCATCGGCCAGCGATGGGTACTCCGACAGCGCCCGCGTGACGGCGTCGCGCACGGCCAGGCGCTGCTCGCTCCGCCGCGATTCCGCCGCCTGCTCTTCGAGGGCTGCCACGGTCAGCCGGAACCGGCGCAGTTCTTCGGTGAGCGCGGCGAGATTCTCGCGGTCGGCGCTCATAGGCCGGCTCGCGATGCGCGCTCGTGGGACTCGATACGCACCTCCGGATAGGCTGCCTGATCTCCGCGGAGCAGCGGCGCGTCGGCGTTCTCGAGATAACGGTCGAAGAAGGCTCGCACGTAGTCGCTGGTGAGCGCGAGCACGCGCCGCCCGTCGATTGGCCCGAGCATTCCTAGAATTTTCATGAGCGGCTCGAACAGCAGGGCGGAATCCGTGAAATCAAAATGCCGTGCCCCGCGCACCACCAGCCGGTAGCCGTTCGCCGATGCCCGATAGATGACATCAATCGCGTGCGCCTCGCTCTCCTGTTCCTCATCGTACGCCCGGCGTGAGCCCCAAAAGAAGCGGATCATAAGCCCCGGCGGAGTCACCGGCTCGCTCAGCATGAACATGAAAGGCTGCGCGAGGCCGGCGCCGGCCACGTCTCCGTACGGAGTTCCATCGAGATCGATCGCAGCCTTGCAGCGGCCGTCGGTCCGGCAGGCCTCCGCCGACGCGGCGCCGCCGAACGAGTGGCCGAACACGCCGATCCGTCCCAACGCCAGGCGTCCGCCGAAACGGCTGTTCCCGCCTGCGTCGAGTCTCTCGAGCTGATTCATGGTGGAGACGATGTCCGCCGCCCAAACTTTCACCAGCTTGTCGGCGCCCGCTTTTTCGGCTGCGGGGGAATCCTCCGGAATGGCGCCTTCAAGGTCGCGCTCGACAACGCGGCCGTCGGGGAAAACAGTCACCGGCGCGCTGTAGGGATTGACGATTCCGGCGACGGCGTATCCGTGGCTGGCCAGATCTTCGGCGAGCGCCGTGTAATCGGCGGGAATCCGTCCGTATCCGGTCGAGAAGACTAGCACTGGACATCGCTGCGGTACAGGGGCGAGCGGCGCGTCGTCCACCGCGTGAGCCCGGACGGAAGCGAAGCGCTGCCGCAGGAGCAGCCCCGGGAACGGTTGCAGAGCTTCGGCCCACTGAGCGGGAAGGTAAGGGCCGGGTTGAGCGTTGCGTTCGGTGGCCGCGGGATACCACAGCCAAACCAGCAACTCGCGCTTGGCCCCGGCCAGGTGCCCGAACGGTTCATCGCGCGTGGCATCCACCCAATCGAAAACTGTGCGGCCGACGGCGTACGGTCCGCGGGGCGCCGGCAAGATCACTTCGCGGCTGCGCGCCCACACCAGAATCAACACGATGATGGTGCCGAGCCCTATGCACGCGGCCGCCAGCCACACGGCCACTCGCACCACCAGTCTTTTCCGTAACCGCATCACGGCTCTTGGATGCGACTATAGCAGCAAGCGGCAGGGACCGCTGTTCCCTTTCGAACGGGTGCGTCGCGCCCGCACAGTAGCTGCTCAGCAGACGCCGCGTTGTGTTTCTGAGCCCAAGAGGAAACACACCTATCCCCTCTGAGACACACACCGGATTGAATCGGATATCAGTACGGGTGGCGGCCGCTTACGCGACTTCCATTTTTTCCTCGACCACCCGGCCGTCGAACAGATGAATGCTGCGGTCCGCGAAGCGCGCATAGCGAGGGTCGTGCGTCACCATGCAGATGGTCGCGCCGTTGCGGTGGAGTTCACGCAACAGGTCCATCACGGCTTCGCCGTTGGCCGAGTCGAGATTTCCGGTCGGCTCATCCGCGAGCAGCACCGAGGGCGACCCGACCAAAGCACGGGCCACGGCGACGCGCTGCTGCTGGCCGCCCGAGAGTTGCGATGGATAGTGCTTCACGCGGTGCGACATGCCGACTTTTTCGAGGGCCTCGTGCACCAGCTTTTTGCGCTCCGCCGACGGCGTGCCGCGGTACGTCAGCGGCAGCTCGACGTTCTCGTACACCGTGAGATCGCCAATCAGGTTGAATGCCTGGAAAATGAACCCGATCTCGCGATTGCGGATGCGCGCCCGCTCCTGCATCTTGAGGCCGCTCACCGGCTTGCCATTGAGGACATACTGGCCGTCGGTGGGCGTGTCGAGCAGGCCCAGTATGGCCAGCAGCGTCGACTTGCCGCAGCCCGAAGGACCGGAAATCGAAACATACTCGCCCTTCTTGATGTCCATATGAATCCCGGCCAGGGCATGGGTTTCCACCTCGTCGGTGACGAAAACCTTGGTCACCGCATCCAGGTGTAGCAATGCTTCCGATCCATTCGCCATCTCCGCTCCTCAATTCTCAGTTCAGACGTATGCGGTCATGCCCATCCATCGCCGACATGTCCGACAGAATCACCCGGTCTCCGACTTTCAAGCCATCCACAACTTCGATCGTATTGACAGAGGTGCGGCCCAGCTTCACCGGCACGCGCGACGCACCCTTCCCGTCCGGATCGATCTTGAAGATCGTAATGGTGCTGTTCGGCTGCCCGAACACCGGCCGGCCCATGTATACCACATCACTCAGGTTCTCGAGTTCGATGGTGCCGTCCACGCTCAGATCGGGCACCGCACCCGAGGGCAGCGCGCCGATGAGCCTCGCGTCCACGGTCCTGGTTCCGTTGATGACCGCCGGATCGATGCGCGACACTTTGCCGGGGATAATCCCATTGCGCGTGTCGATCTGGGCATCCTGGCCCAGGACGATGTCCTTGGCCTGCGTCTCCGCAATTTTCAGTTCAGCCTTGAGTCGCCACGGCTGCGTAGCTTTGGCCAGAGGCGTACCGGCGGGCACGCGCTGCCCGTACTGCACCAGCAATTCCGTGATAATGCCATCGATGCCGGCGCGGATCTTGAGCGCCTCCACCTGCCGCTTCTTCAGCTCGAACATAGCGCGGAGCTGGTCGATTTTGGCCCTCTGCGCGGCCAGTTGCGCCTGCACCTGTTGTTTCGAGAAGGCCAGACGTTCCCCTTCGAGTTTGGTGCGCTGGGCGAGTTCATCGGCTTTTACCGAGGAGAGCTTTTCCTGCAGATCCGGGATCAAACCTTCCTTAACCAGCTCCTTGTCGCGATCCGCCGTCAACTGTGCCTGTTTGTAGTCGGCATTCACCGTGGCTGCGACGGCTCTTTGATCGAGCCCCTGTTTCTCGAGGGTCATTTGCGTATCGGTATAGATGGCTTCGGCGGTCTTGAGCTGGAACTCGGCGTCCACCATGGAGTTTTCGAGCTCAGGATTATTCAACACGAAAATGATCGTTTCGGGCTTGACCTTGTCGCCCTGTTGCACCAGACGCTTCTCGACGCGGCCGTCCGAAATCGCCGGGATGAAGAGGACCTCTTCGGGAACCAGCGTGCCCAGCCCCCTGACTTCCCGTTTCATGGGCCCACGCTTGACGGTATCGGGCCAGAGTGTGGCCGCCTCGACGCTAGGGGCTGCCGGTTTGAGCTTCGAAAGAACAAGCGTAATTCCGGCGAGGGCAATCACGGTGACAACGCTATAGACAATACGCCGGATCAGGCGCTTTTTTCCAGCGTCTTTACGTATGACGTCCATGAGTCCTCCCTCCGGAGTTGGCACGCGCCATGCCAATCCGCTAACTCTAGTTAACTTCTTGAATTATAAGCCAGAAACGCGCCGACCCATAGCTCATGTGTTCGGCTGCGGAATGCCCGCGTCCCAGGACCGGACAGCGTCAAATGCAGCCGGCAGGCCAACCCGGACTTCTTCGATGGCACGCGGATTTCATTCCGCGGGCCGCTCCAGCGAATAGACTGCCCGGCCCGCGGCTTCCCGCGTAGCGCGAAACAAGATATCGTTCTTCTTTTCGGTCCGCAGAGTTTCCGGTGGCAGCGGTGTCGTTTGCTCTACCTCAAGCGTCGCGCCGGCCGCGGCCAGACGCACCACACGACGCCAGTTCTTTCCCTGGAATTCGAGCGATCCATCGGAGTTCTTGCGGACGCCGGTCGCGCCCGTTCCGGCCAGCGCGCCATTTTCAGGGAGCGCGTTCAAGCCGGAATCCTTCCAGACGAACTCCAGCCAGCGGCCGCCATCCTGCGCTGAGAATACCGCGCGCACGCGCTGATTTTCCAGCACCCATTCGGGCTGGCCGTCGCCATCCAAGTCGGCGGAGTAGGGCAGCACTTCACCCCGGGGAATCACGGCAAAGCGCATGGGCAACTTAACATCGGCGGCGCCCGAGACGTGCAGACTCCACGGAATAAGTCCTCGCTCGACGCGCACGGGGAAAACACGAATCACGGCATCGCGCTCCATGCCGCCGCCGATCGAGATCTCGACGCGCACCGGTGAGAATTCGAGTCCTTCGCCCTTCGCTTCGACCACGAAGTTGCGGATTTCGGAAGCGTTATTATGAATCGCCACGCTGACTTCCCGTCCAGCGTTTGCGCCGACCGGCACGATCGCGGGCACTACCGGCAGTTCCGCCAGCGAGCCGTAGTGTAACGTCACAGCCTCGCGTACGCGCACCGACGCCGGGCGCAACAATTGCAGGCGCGCGCGGCTCATCAGAACGCCATCGGCTTCGAGCGCCAGCGGGGCCCACTCACCGTGCAGGGTATCCGGCGGCACGTCGATTTCATAGTCGATTTCCATGGGCGATTTTGCGGCGCTGACCGCATGAAAATTCTGCGGGACGCGCAAACGCGAGCGTTCCGCTATCTGCTCGGAAGAGTAGGAGGTCGCCACATGGTTCTTCTGGCCAATGGTGAGGCGCTTGGCATCCACGAAGAAGGCGGAGTTCTCCGGCGGCTGAATCGCGATCCCGATGCGTACGCGGTGTGCCGGTCCCTTGCCGGCGGGAATGGGCAAACGCACGCGCTGAGTTTTCTCGTCCCAATCGAATTCGACGGGCCTGCCGGCCGCCAGCAGGGGCCCGCTGGGCTCCTGCGAAAGCTGCAGCACCACTTCGCCGGCCCGCGGAGCTGAGAATTCCATGGCCAGAATTCCGTTCTCGTACTCCAAGGCGTTCAGCTCGGCAGTGGCGTAGACCAAGTGGTCCTGATTGGTGAAGCCGGAACAGTCGCGACAGAAAGCCGCCTCGGTGAGTGGAACGCGGATGGGAAGCCACAGGGCTTCGCCCGGCGCCAAACGCAGCGAGGGCAAAAGCATGCGCCGCTCGGATGTGGGATAAAAGACTCGCAGCGCGCCCTCAAACTCGGTGGCGCTCTGGTTGATCACGCTCAGCGCCGACGCGCCGCGCGATGCCATGAGCTGCTGCGCCATTACGCCTGGCGGCAGCTTTCCGGCGGCGGAACGCACGGCCCTGGCGGGCTTCATCGCGGGCAGCACCGCGGCCCAGTAGCGCCAGAGGAGTGCATCGCGGCGCAGTGGGGCGACACTCGTGCGCTCGTCGCCCGAGAGGGAAACTGCACCCGGGCGGAAGATGGCTGAGCCGGCCGCTTCCCAGCCCACCGGAAGAAGCAGGTCCTCGACATCCTCCCACACCAGCGATCCGCGGCCCGCGGCGAATGCCTCGCGGCTTCTCACCAGAGCACGGGCGGCGTCCTTTGCCGAAACGCTGACAATGGGAAGCGGCGGTTGTGGCGCGCCGAACACGCCGCCGGCGCCTTCGACAAACGCGATCGGCCCGTCGTGCGCCGCAAGATAGGGGTCGAGCGCGTCGTTGAGGTCCCACAACCACTTGCGCAGCGCGCGATGATCCGACTCGAAGCCCGCGGGATATCCGGAATTGAGCCAGCCCTTCACTGGCGGCGCCGGCCGGATCCAGGCGCGCAAGCCCGCGCGTTTGAGAAGGCGCACGAAGCCGATCAGGTCGCGACGCGGGCTGGTACGTCCAGTGAGGTCGACCGTCTCGGCGTCCATTTGATGCCAGTTCCAGGGAACCGAAAACGCGACAGTATCGATGCCCAGATTCTTGAGCCAAACCAGCTCGCGTTCCCAAAGCTGCGGCGGGTAGGCGTAATAGGGAAATTCGACCGCTTGCACGAGCTCCGGGCGCAACTCAGGCGCGGGAGCGAGAGATGCCAGCACCAGGAGCAGGCCGAGCGCGCGCATCAGAAGGTGGCGGTCCTGGGGAGGCGGTAATCGCGAACGGCCGGCATGTGCTCCACTCTGCACATCTCGAACAGGCGGGAGCGCGCGCGCGCGCCGATCTGATCCGAGAGAGTGCGTCGATAATCAACCGTATTGTCGGCCTGCTTCCGCGCGACGCGGTCACCCGCCTCGGGGTCAGGCAGGTTGGTGGTAGCGATGAGCGGCTTCCGGTGGTTGCAGCGGTGAGTGATGATGGACGTCACCACGTCCTCGATCCATGGCAGTACGCGGTGCGCGCCCAGATCGTCGAGCAGCAATACTTCGGCATCGAGCGCCACGCGGTAAGCCTCGCGGTCGCTGGTTCCGGAGTTCGGATCGAAGCCCGAACGAATGCGGTCAATGAGATTCTGATAGTCGAAAAATACGCCCTGAGCCCCTTTGTCGATGATCCGGCGCAGTGCAGCCACGGCCAGATGCGTTTTTCCCGTGCCCGGCTCCCCAAGCAGGAGCAGGCCTGGTTTCTGCCCCGAAGGAAAACCTTTCGCCAGATCGAGGACTGAAAACTCGTGAGCGTAGTTCAAGACTCTGTGCCGTATCGAACTCAGATCGCGGGCCGCGATGTCGTTGTCTTTGGGAATTTGAAAACTGTCGAACGATGCGTTGCGGTAGAGCGGCGGAATGCCAGCCGATTCCTCGAGCCGCTCGGAACGCCCTTCCTTGGCGCACTCGCAGCGCTCGGCGCCAGTGACACCGTCGCGCTCCACGATTTTCCACCCCGAGCCGCCGCACGCGGGACAAACTTCTTCCGCCATGAATCCCTATTATCCTTTACCCGGCAATCTATTCGATGGTCGCCAGAATAGTGCCCGCGGTGACCGTCTCTCCCTCGCGCACCGGAACCGCCGACACACGCCCCGCGCGGCGCGCCTTCATTTCGTTCTGCATCTTCATGGCCTCGACTACTATGACGCCCTGGCCGGCCTGAACGGTTTCGCCCGGATTCACCAGAACGCGCACGATTTTGCCGGGCATGGAGGCGACGATATTGTCACGATCGTGGCCGTGAGCGGCAGCGCTGTTTCGTGTCCACCGCCGCGGATCGGTAATGGCGACCTGAAAGCGCCGGCCACGGAGCGTGATCCACGCGCAATCGTCACCCGGCTCGGCGCGCGCTTCGTAGCTGCGGCCATCGAGGAGCACGGAGTAGACCCCGGGCTCCACTTCCACGAGTTGCGCATGACGTTCGTCTCGATCGCCTAAGCGGAAGCGGTATCGATCGCCATCGCGATGCACTTCAAGGCGGGCGGCCACGCCATCGATGCGGAGGTCGAGCGTCATTGCAGCAAATCGTCCCGCCCAGCAACGCGCCAAGCAGCCCAGGCATTCCTGCCTGCGCGGTTTTTGTCTATTGAAGTACGCACTGGCAGGAATGCCTGTGCCACCAACGCCGCGACGGCTTGCAGTTCGGCATCGTCGCTCGGCACGGGCCTCCGGCTCAAAAACTCATCCACCAATCCGGTATGCAACTCGGCTCGACGGAATTGATCATCCTCCAGCAACTGGCGGAAGAAACCCAGATTCGTCTTGATGCCCACGACGTGGTACTCGTCGAGCGCGCGAATCATGCGCGCCGCGGCCTCCGCGCGCGAGCCCGCCCAAACTGCAAGCTTAGCCAGCAGCGGGTCGTACTCGAGCGGCACGGTGCAACCGGGATAGACTCCCGAATCCAGCCGCACGCCCGGACCGGCAGGCCGGTCGAGGTGCGCGATGCGTCCCGGCGAAGGAAAAAAGTGGTTGTCGGGATCTTCGGCATAAACGCGGCACTCGATGGCGGCGCCTCGCAACTCGACATCCTCCTGCCTCAACGGCAGCGGCTCTCCCGCGGCGATTTCAAGCTGCAACCGGACAAGATCGAGACCGGTGACCAGCTCCGTAACCGGGTGCTCCACCTGCAGCCGCGTGTTGACCTCCAGAAAGAAAAAATTGCGGCGCGCGTCCACCAGAAACTCGATGGTCCCGGCATTGTAGTAGCCGGCCGCGCGCGCGATGCGGACGGCCGCCTCGCCCATTGCGCGCCGCATCTCGGGATGCGCGGCCACGAGCGGCGACGGGCACTCCTCCATGATCTTCTGATGCCGCCGCTGCATGGAGCACTCGCGCTCGCCCAAATGGATGACGTGGCCGTGGCGGTCGCCCAGCAACTGGATCTCGATGTGCCGCGGCCGCTCGATGAGCTTCTCCACATACACAGCCGCATCCCCGAACGCGCGCTCGGCTTCGCTCGCGGCGTCGCGAAACGCAGCCGCCAGATCCGCGTCGCCATCCACGCGCCGCATGCCCTTCCCGCCCCCGCCCGCCACGGCCTTCAGCAGCACCGGATAGCCGCAACCGCGGGCAAATTCGCGCGCTTCATCGGCATCGCGCGCGCCATGATGCATCCCGGGCACCACGGGAACACCGGCCGCCATCGCCAGGTCGCGGGCCGCCGTCTTCGACCCCATCTTGCCGATGGCATCGGCTGACGGTCCGATAAACACCAAACCCGCCGCCGCGCACGCCGCCGCAAATTCCGCGTTCTCGCTCAGAAATCCGTAGCCGGGATGAATGGCCTCGGCGCCATGCGCGCGCGCGGCGTCGATGATGCGCTCGATCCGCAAATAGCTTTCGCTCGAAGGCGATGGGCCTACGTGCGCCGCCTCATCCGCCATGCGCACATGCAGCGAAGCCCGGTCGGCATCGGAGTAGACGGCGACGGACGCAATCCCCATCTCGCGCAGCGTGCGAATGATGCGCACGGCAATTTCCCCGCGATTGGCGATCAGGACTTTGCGGAACATTTTTCCGGCAGGCACCCTCTACCTCGATCGGGACGCTTCCAAATTCTCTGTTATATCGAGCAGCTTTGTGACGGTGCTCCAGTTTCGGCCCGTTCCAGGTGTCTTAAGCGCCTGCTCAACCGCCGTCCAGGACAGTTTAGGACGCGCCATACCGCTGGGAAAATACATGTAGAACTCGCGGCCGGAGATCTGCAACTCCTCCGGGCCGGTCTCCATGCGGAGAACCTTGTTGCAGGCCTCCTGGCTGGGAACGGCGGCGAGGAAGGTGACCAGGAGTCTGCTTGGGTCGATGGTGCGCCGCGCCGCGAACGGGTTTCTCGCGATCACGTCTCTCAGCTCGGAAGTAGTGCGCATAATGACGCGGGGACGAAAACCAAAGCGCCCCTCGATTCCCTTCTCGATCCGGTTGCTCAGGCGAACCACGTCCGCCGCGTCGGTCCTGAAGACGACATTGCCGCTCTGTACGTAGGTCTGCGGGTCGCGCAGCCCGAGGGACTCATAAAGCGCGCGCAGCGCGTCCATCTTGATCTTGTGGTAGCCCCCAACATTGACGCCACGCAGCAGAGAAATAACGACGGCCATGACATGCTCCAGCATATCTTGCCGGTCGAGCGTCGTGATGAGCGGAGTGTATAGCCGGGTGCGCGTCGATGCCGGGCTGGGTGCTCAGGACTTACTGCTCCGACAGCGGGCCAGTGGGCGAATTCACCCTTGGTGGGTTTGGACTCGCAAGCCGGTGCCGGTCCCGTGAGAAGCTGCCGGCTTACTCGATCCGGTAATTCGGCGCTTCTTTCGTGATGATAACGTCGTGAACGTGGCCCTCGCGCAGGCCCGCGGGCGAGATCCGCAGGAACCGGGCGTTCTCCTGAAGCTCGGGAATGTCGTGGCAGCCGCAGTAACCCATGCCGGCTTTGAGGCCGCCCACGAGCTGGAACACCAATTCGCTCAGCGGGCCTTTCGAGGCCACGCGGCCCTCAATGCCTTCCGGCACCAGCTTGGCGTTGGGATCCTGCGAGTAGCGCTCGCTCGAACCCTGCGCCATGGCTCCGAGCGATCCCATGCCGCGGTAGGTCTTGAAAGTGCGGCCTTGATACAGAATCACCTCGCCAGGGCTCTCGTCAGTGCCGGCGAACAAGCCGCCGATCATGACGCAATCCGCGCCCGCCGCGATGGCCTTGGTGATATCGCCCGAGTATTTCACGCCGCCATCGGCAATCAGCGGAACACCGGCGCCGCGCGTGGCCTTGGCGCACTCAGCGATGGCCGTGACCTGCGGCACGCCCGCGCCGGTGACCACGCGCGTGGTACAGATCGAGCCGGGCCCGATCCCCACTTTGATGCCATCCACGCCGAGCGAGATCAGCTCGCACGCCCCTTCGTGGGTAGCCACATTGCCGGTGATGAGCTGCACCTCCGGCAGGTGCTTCTTCACCGTACGGACGGCGTTCATCACGCGCGCCGTGTGCGCATGCGCGGTATCGATCACCAGGACATCCACTTTGCGCGATACCAGCTCCTGCGCGCGTTCCAGAAAATCGCCCGCCGCACCGATGGCCGCTCCTACGCGTAGCCGGCCTTGGGAATCCTTCGCCGCGAGGGGATATTTCAGTTTTTTCTGGATGTCTTTTACGGTGATGAGGCCCTTGAGATTGTAATGCTCGTCGACCACCAGCAACTTCTCCACGCGATGGCGGTGCAGGATGCGCTCGGCCTCTTCCAGCGTGGTTCCCACGGGCACGGTGATGAGATTATCCTTGGTCATCACCTCGGAAATGGGCAGATCGGAGCGCGATTCGAAGCGCAGGTCGCGATTGGTCAGAATGCCCACCAGCTTGCGGCCCTGCGTTACGGGAATACCGGAGATCCGGTAGCGCTTCATCATGTCCAGGGCATCGGCGATCTTCTTGTCCGGCGAGATAGTGATGGGGTCCACGATCATGCCGCTCTCACTGCGCTTCACGCGATCCACTTCCTCGGCCTGGCGCTCGACGGACATGTTGCGGTGGATGATGCCGATGCCGCCCTGCTGGGCGAGCGCGATGGCCAGGTGCGACTCCGTCACGGTGTCCATGGCGGAACTCACGATCGGAATGTTCAGCCCGATGGCGCGCGTGAACTGCGTTTTGGTATCCACTTCGGCGGGAACGACCTCGCTGCGTGCCGGCTCGAGCAGGACGTCGTCGAAAGTAAGGCCTTCGCGAATGCTGCCGTCAACAATCATAGATGGATCTAACCATCATATCAGCCAAGCCAGGCATATCAGCCAAGCCAGGACACGCATTCCGGCCTGTCCCTCTTTTCAATTTGTCCGGAAATGCACAGGCACGAAGACCTGCCCCAATCGATCAATTCGTGATCTGCTGCGAACGGCTTTCCTCGTGAATCGGCTGGTAGATTTTGGCCCAGGCTTTGTGCGCCGGATGATCGACGTACCGGTCGGCCGCGGCTTTATCTTCGAACTCGATCACGAACGCGGCGTTATAGTCCTGCGGCTGCACGCGCGTGGATTTGATCCAGATGTTCTTGATCCCGGCGATCTCGGCGGCCATGGTCTTCACCCCATCGATCGCCGCCTGCTGCTGCTCGGGCGTCGAGTCCGCCTTCCACTTGACCGTCACCACATGGATGATCGAGCTGGGCTGGTGAAACGTGTTTTTCCCGGCCAAAACGCCCGCGCCGAAAATTCCCACGGCCACCGTCAACACCAGGGCCGCTTTCATGATCTTGTTTTTCCGCATTTGTCTCTCCCGATTGAAATATGGATTCGTGCCTGCGGCGTGAATACCGGCCCAACAGGCAGGAATGCTTATTCTACCCGATGCGCGGTGCGCAATCCGCTCCATTCTTCGCACAGCACGATGGAGTTGGCCGGATTGCGCGGATCGTATTTCAAGGAGGCGGTGCCGATGGTGCTCCACAGGTCCGCGGGCAGCAGACTCTGAAGGTCGGAAAGGTCCTGGCAGGCCGAATACTCCACCCCGCCGATGGCGTATGAGTAGAAGACCATCCGCTCGTGGAACTCGAGCAGATTGGCGTCGCCCATTTTGCCACGGGATTGCAGGTAGATACGGCGACGACGCTCCAACTCGGCGGCTGTCGGGCGGCTGTTTAAATACTTGTATACGCCCCACGCACCAAGCCCCACCGCGGCCACGCCGCCCATCGCTAGGAGCGTCGTTCCACCGGACGAAAGCAAATTCGCCAGCGCCAGCTTCATATTTTTGGTGTTCTACCTAGCCTGCGACGGGAGTCTCCTGGAAGACCTTGTTGTAATCTTTCAGGAACTGTTCGAGACCTTTGTCGGT
Organism: Bryobacteraceae bacterium; assembly: GCA_041486185.1. Classification (GTDB taxonomy): domain Bacteria; phylum Acidobacteriota; class Terriglobia; order Bryobacterales; family Bryobacteraceae; genus QHXW01. Next base: position 14,461 of record JBGPKX010000077.1, read on the forward strand.
CAGCGGATGGTTGAACAGCATATCCAGAACTTTGAACGGCAGCGTAGCGATCTCGGCGCCCGCCAGGGCCGCATCGATCACATGCGTGGGTGAGCGCATGGACGCCGCCAGCAACTGCGTCCCGAACCCGTAATTCTTATAGATTGTTTTGATACTGCGGATGAGGTCCATCCCCGTCCAGCCGATATCGTCGAGGCGTCCCACGAACGGGCTGATGATGTACGCGCCGGCTTTGGCCGCCAGCAGCGCTTGGCCCGCCGAGAAACACAGCGTCACGTTGACGCGGATGCCTTCCTGGCTCAGCGCTTTGGTCGCACGGATGCCGTCGCGCGTCAACGGGCATTTCACCACGATGTTCTTGTGGATACGCGCCAGCTCGCGTCCTTCCCGGACCATTTCCTTGGCTTCGGTAGATACAACTTCGGCGCTGATGTCGCCGTCCACGATGCCGCAGATCATGCGAATCTGCTCGGCCATGGGCCGGCCTTCTTTGGCGATCAGCGACGGGTTGGTGGTGACGCCGTCGACGACGCCCCAAGCGGCGCCTTTCTTGAGCTCGTCGAGATTGGCGGTATCGAGAAAAAACTTCATGTATTCCCCTTTGTTTTCTGATAAAAATTATAACATTTGGCGTTTCCGGTGCGCTGTATCCTGACGCGCATGAATGGTAATACGCAGGGCACCGGCCGCACCGGCAACACGGTCAACCGAAACGCCGGCGAAATCCGCTAGAGAGTCAGGCACGCCAAGTTGTTCGGCCGAAAAAGTTGTTGTGATGCCAACGACCGCCATGCCGGCTTGGCGAGCCGACTCGATGCCCGCCGGCGCATCCTCGAATACCAGGCACCTTGCAGGCTGTATTTCGAGCAAGCAGGCGGCACGCAGATAAGGCTCCGGATCCGGCTTGCCCTTTTGCACATCGTCCGAACACACCAGCACAGCCGGCAGAGGCAATCCCGCGCGGGTCAAACGTTCGACCGCCATGTGCTTTGGCGCCGACGTCACCACGACCCAACGATCGGCGGGCAGCGCCGCGAGGAACGGCAACGCGCCAGGCACGGGTTGGATGCCATTCTGGTCGGAGGACTCCGAGGCTTCCAATCGCTGCGCCTCTTCCGCAGTGGCGAGATGCGGCGCCGCCAGCTTCATCGTTTCCAATGTGGGACGCCCATGTGAAAATTCGAGAATCCTGTCGAGATCGAGCTGATGACGCTCGGCCCAGATCCGCCAGTGCCGGACCACGCACTCCGTCGAGTCCACCAGCGTCCCATCCATATCCAGAAGCACGGCGTCACAATAGAACTCGCGCGGCATGCAGCTACGGTTGGGCAATGCGTGGCACCGCCAGCTTCATGGTTTCCAATCTGGAAGCCGTCAAACTTTCGGGAACTTGATCTTCAAACCCCAGCGCTTGAGCCGGACGTGATTCTCGAATCCCGCCGGCAGCATCCCTGTCGCGGACCCGGTAGGCGCCGCTCGCCCTGACGCGGAAGACACAGACACCGGTTGCCAGGTCTCCATGCCCGCCTTGTACTCGTTGGTCCACACCGGCAGCAAGCTCTGCGACTCCAGACCGACAGGGTGAACGTCGGATGGCAGAGTCTCAGTGGGGTCCTCCACCGTGGGCGCCGACAACGCGTGGATTGGAGCGACCGCCGCTATGCTCGAGGCGCTGATGGGAACGAGCTCGCCACAAACTTCTGCGGCGCGTTCAAGCTCGGTAGCCGGCGTCTCGGTGGTCGCATTTGTGCTCGCACGCGGGGAACTCTGACATTCCGCCAACTCCGCCGCTACTTTTCGCAGCCGCTCATGGTAAGACTTGCGATGCTCGCGGCTGCAGAATTCGCCGTCCACCATCCATCGGAATGGCCGCCACGACGTTTCACCGCAATAGAGACACCGCATCTCTGGAACGACTCCCCAGTTCAATTATACAGTGAATCACTGAAGTGATCCTATAATTCGGATATTCACTTAAGTTATGTCTCGCGTTAACCAGTTAGTTAGTAGCGGGTTCGCTCGATACCTTGGCTGTTGTGGGAGAGTGATCGGTGTCTGCATTGCGGTGAAGAGGCTGGGCCACGTGGTGCATAGCGCTTAAGAATGGATTCTGCCGCTTCGGGCCTGAGCGGATCTCGCTTCGCACTCCGTTCTCATCCGTGATTGTAATCACATTGCGCCTTCCGTACGCCGCCCGTGGTACTGACGGTTTGTGCGCCCCGGAGTAAGTGAGCTCCAGGATAGGCATCAAGTCAGACGGCCAGGTAACAGGCATGGCGGCGAGATCCGGCAGATCCGCCTGCGTATGCGAGGCCGCAAAGAAGGCGTTCGTCCACGCGTACGGCAACAAGAGTGCGCACACCAATACGGCGGCAGCCTTCACGAGGGGCGAACGACGAATCGCCAATGGGGCAATCGTTGGAGAGAAGGTTGTCTCCGGCCGGCGCAGCTGCGGCGGTGGAGCGGCGGTGCTCCGGCTGTTGTCATAGCTCGATTCTAACTTCGGTATGGCGCCGGGATGCTCCCGACATCCATCATTCACAGCTTCCAGCGCACAGCGAAATAACTCGGCGGATTGGAAGCGTTTCTCCGGATTCTTGTCCAGCGCCTTTAGCAGAATTTCGTCTATGGCTGCCGGCAAGCCCGGATTCACATGGCTTGGACGCCGCGGTGTCTGCTCCACGTGGGCCAGCATCAGCGTAAAGGGATTATCGAAAGAGAATGGCTTCGAGCCGGTAGCCATCTCATACAAGACAGCCCCCAGCGAATAGATGTCGGCCCGCGAATCCACGTTGGCCTGGCCTTGCACTTGTTCCGGCGATGTGTAGTAAAGCGATCCCACCAGAGCGCCGGTCTGAGTCAGGCGGATATCGCCAAGGGACTTCGCGAGGCCGAAATCCGTCAGCTTTAGCGTGCCGTCTTCGGTGACGATCATGTTCGACGGAGAAATGTCGCGATGCACTACGCCGTGCGCGTGGGCATAATCGAGCGCCGCCAGCGCCTGGCAGGCATAGTCAAAACTCGCCGTCAGTGGAACCTTCGTGCGTTCGAGCAAGCTTAGCAGCGACGCGCCCTGGATCAATTCCATAATCATGACCAAGCGCCCGTTTTCCCAAAAGGCGTTGTGAACGGCGGCGATGTTGGGGTGGCTTAAGCTGGCCTGGAGCTGAATCTCGCGCAAGAACCGCTGATCCTGCTCCGGCGATCTGGATGTCTGGGCGGCCAGGATCTTCATGGCCTCGACACGATTTGTGACTACGTGCTCGACGCGGAAGACCTCACCCATGCCCCCGCTGCCGATCGCCGCAACGATCTTGTAAGTGCCTACCGTATCTCCAATGCCGAAACTCATGCAGCGCACTCAATCCCATGGTCGTCTGCGCGGCCGTGCTCAGGCCCGGCGCAGGAATCCGCCTTCGCTATGGACGGCGTTGACTCCCGATCGCAGACAACCGCCCGCCCGACACATTTCACTTACTCACCGCCTGGTGATGGCCAGCACGGCAACGAGAGCTAAGAATCCCAGGACGAACGTGATCACGCAGGCCGCGAGTGAGATTCCCAATTTCGAAGCAAAGGTGTCGCCGAACATCGATGCGGCTTCGGCTGGAGAGGGCTCAAACGCGGTGGCTGAGGCCGGAGCGGGCGTCGCGCCGAAGTCGGCCATGGCCATCGGCTGCGCGGGGTTCTTCTGGGACGGCGGAGTAAGTGAGGAGATCGGCATGTGATTGCCGTTTGACCCGGCATCGACCGGCGAGGAGACAATTGGGGCCGCAGTCACGCTGTCCGTAACGACGGCCGCGCCCGCATTCAGGCGGGAGCCCGCTTCTGCTTGTTCAAGCGCCTCGCGAAATTCTCGTGCGTTTTGAAAACGCTGATCCGGCTCCTTCGCTAGAGCTTTTAACACCACGCCGCCCAGTTCGCGCGGCACGTCCGGGTTCACGTCGCTCGGATGCTTTGGCGCGGCATTCACGTGCGCCTGAATGATTTCAAACTGACTCTTGCCTTCGAACGGAGCCTTCCCCGTCAGCATTTCGTAACACACCACGGCCAGCGAATAAAAGTCGCAGCGCGCGTCGAGCGCCGTGCCCTTCACCTGCTCCGGCGATATATACCGAATGGGATCCACTCCGGCACCCGTCGCGGTGAGTTGCGGATCCCCCACCGATTTCGCCAGACCGAATCCACCCAACCGCACGATTCCCTCGGTGGTGATCACCAGGCTGGAAGCCGTCAGACCCCGGTGGATGATGCCGTGCCCATGCGCGCACTCGAGC
>JBGPKX010000078.1:0-18589 GCA_041486185.1 Bryobacteraceae bacterium
ATTGCTGGAAAACGTCTTTGCCCTTTTCCGGGTCACCCTTCTTATCCCCGGCGAAAGCGGGCGCCGACGCCAAAGCCAGCGCCACGCAACCTGTAACAAGCGTCAATCGATTCATACGAGAGAGTGTCTCCTGCTGAGCTGATAAACACATAGTTTACAATTTTCGGGTGCGGCCCGTCATGATCCTGTTCGCCAAAGCACCCATCCCGGGCCGTGTCAAAACGCGTCTGGCCGCTACGATCGGCGCCGAGCATGCGGCGGAACTCTACCGCGCCTTCGTTACAGATACGATCGCGAAATTAGCCGAGTTCAGAGATTTTGCGGATATCGAACTCCATACCGATACACTTACCGATGCCTGGAGTGAGCCGGACGTTACGCGCGATCTGCAAGCCCCAGGCGGACTGGAATTAAAATTACTTCACGCGCTTGGGGGGGCGATACAATCGGGGCGCCCGCAGGCGATAATTCTGGGCAGCGATTCGCCGACGCTGCCGCGCGGGCACATCCAGCGGCTGCTTGATTCGGCGGCGGACGTTGCGCTCGGGCCGTGCGAAGATGGCGGCTATTACGCGATTGCATGCCGGCGTGTGCATCCTGCAATGTTCGCCGGTGTGGAATGGTCGACGCCTCACGTACTGGAACAGACGGAACGCGCTGTGCGAGCTACTGGCCTCAGCGTGGAGCGCGGCGATTTATGGTATGACGTGGATGGACCCGAAGATCTGGCGCGTCTCATGCAGGAACCGGCATTGCCCTCGTGCACCAGCCAGGCGGTGTGGCATAGCCAGTCCCACCTGTAAGACGCAGGGGCCTATTCCACGGATGGGGAGGGCACGTTGAAATCAATGCGTTTTGGATTGGTCGCGAGCTGTGCGGCAGCGACTGTGTTACTGGTGAGCTGCGGGACCAAAGGCTGCCTGTTTTCCGTTAGCTGCGGGACCAATCGCACACCAGCTGCCGCCGAGAGCACGGGCGCAGCGGGCAAGAGCACGCTCGTGGAGCGCATTGGCTCGACCGGTTTCCTGCAACTTGAGGCCGATAGCTTCAACAGGCTCACGCCGCGCGAACAGACCTTGGCGTATTGGCTGACCCAGGCATCGATCGCCATTGATCCCATCATCTACGACCAGCTGTCGCGCTTCGGCCTCCGCGAGAAACGGCTGATCGAGGCTCTGGTAGCGCATCCGGAAGGAATCAAGCCCGAGGTGATGGCCAAGATCGTGGCATACGCCAAGCTGTTCTGGGCCAATAGAGGCAATCACAGCGAGATGACGGCGCAAAAATTTCTCCCGGAGTTCACGTTTGAGGAATTGCAGGTAGCGGGCACCGAGGCCATGCGCGGCGGTTTACGCATCGGCGACCCGTATGGCACGGGCAAACCAATCCAGACAGAAACCGAACTTGTAAGCGAGATCACAGAGCTCAAGGCGGCGATGTTCGATCCCGATTTCGAACCCATGATCACCGCCAAGAGTCCGCGGGGCGGGCTGGATATCCTGCAAGCCAGCGCGAATAACTTTTACTCCGGTGTGACCCTGGCGGATCTGAAGGGCTTCCATGAGCGATACCCGCTCGATTCGCAACTAGTGAAGACGAAGGACGGCAAACTGGTGGAGCAAGTCTATCGCGCGGGAACGCCGGACGGCCGCATTCCACCGGGCCTCTACGCTCGGTTTCTGAAGAAGGCCATCGAATATTTCCAGAAAGCGCGCGCGTTTGCCGAGCCGGGGCAAGACAAAGTGATCGATGATCTCATCCGTTTTTACCAATCGGGCGAGCCCGAGGACTGGCTGCGGTTCGGCGCAAGCTGGGTACAGAACAATGCGAACGTGGATTTCGCCAACGGCTTCATCGAAGTTTACCGGGACGCGCGCGGGGCCAAGGGGACTTCGCAGAGTTTCGTATCGGTGACCGACCAGCGCGTCAATTCACTGATGCTCAAAATCGCCGATAACGCGCAATACTTCGAAGATCGGGCGCCGTGGGATGCGAAGTACAAGAAGCAGGGCGTCAAGCCTCCCATGGCGAAAGCGGTTGAGACGGTGATCGAGACGGGCGATTTTCATGTCACCACGATCGGGGACAACCTGCCCAACGAAAACGAAATTCACGAGAAGTACGGCTCCAAGAGCTTTCTGTTCACCGGGAGCACGCGGGCGTTTTCTCACGCCACCGGCTACGCTTCGCTCGAAGAGTTCGCGTACACGCCAGCGGAGATCGAGCGCGGTAAAAAGTACGGTGACGAAGCCGCGGATCTCCTGACGGCGCTGCACGAGATCATCGGCCATGGTTCGGGCAAGTTGAGCCCCAAACTAACGCATGAGGCGGCGTTCTATTTGAAGGAATACGCCTCGACGCTGGAAGAAGCCCGCGCCGATCTCATGGCGCTGTGGAACGTGTTCGATCCCAAACTGCAGCAATTGGGTTTGATCTCGAGCCCGGAGGTAGCCAAGGCCATGTACGATTCTTCAGCGCGCGTGGCCCTCACGCAACTGCGCAAGATGCCCAAGGGCGACACCATTGAAGAAGACCACGACCGCAACCGCCAGCTCATTGTCAACTACATCATCGATAAGACCGGCGCCATCGCCCGCGTGGAACGTGACGGCAAGGCATACATCACGGTGCGCGATTACGACAAGATGCATCAGGGCGTCGGCATGCTGCTGTCCGAGCTGATGCGCATCAAAGCGGAAGGCGATTTCGCTGCGATCAAGGCCCTGGTCGACCAGTACGGCGTGCATTTCGACCCGGCGCTGCGGGACCAGGTGGTGGCTCGGTACAAGAAGCTCAACCTGCCGACGTATTGGGCGGGGATTAATCCTGTGGTCGAGGCGACGCTGGGGGCGAAGGGCGAAGCCGGCGCGGTGCGCATTTCCTATCCGCGGGATTACGTGAAGGAGCAGCTCGGCTACGCGGCCATGTACCAGTGAATAGGCCAGGCATTCTTGCAAAGCGTTCCTGCCTTTCATTTGGCTCCGTGCTTTTCTACCAGAAATGGACAGGCAGGAATGTCTGTCCTACTTTAGAATGAGAAATTGCTGCTCTTATTGTTTCTGATTGCTCTGCCTGCGCTGGCGCAGGTCACTACCGGAGCGGTTTCCGGCTACGTACTCGATCCCAACCAAAGCGCCATCGCCGATGCCGAAGTTGTGGCGCGCGATGCATCGCGCGGATTCGAGCGCCGCGTACACGCGGACAGGGCCGGCTTTTACTCCATTGGCGAGCTGGCGCCGTCGGTGTATCAGGTGTCGGCGTCGGCGTCCGGATTCGAGCCCGCGGCTCGCGAAGTGAGCGTGGAAGTGAACTCGCGGGTGCGGCTGGACATTGCCCTGGCGCTCGCCGGACGCAAGGAGTCGCTGGAAGTTCGCGCCGCTGCGCAGCGTATCCAAACCGAGTCGTCCGATTTGGGCGAGGTCATCGATCAATCGGGAATCCAGGAGCTCCCGCTCAACCGCCGCGATTTTCTTCAGCTTGCGCTGCTCGTGCCGGGAGTGCTGCCCGCCGTTCAGAGCTCGGAGCTTTCGCAGCGTGGCGGCTTTGCTTTTCACGCCAACGGCGCGCGCGAAGAGTTCAACGATTTCCTGATCGACGGCGTGGACAACAACGATCCGTACGAGCGCTCGTGGGTGCTCCAGCCGCCGGTGGACAGCATTCAGGAGTTCAAGATCGCGACCAACGGCTATAGCGCCGAGTATGGGCGTGGCGCCGGCGGGCAGATCAGCATCGTCACGCGCAGCGGCGCCAACAACTGGCATGGATCGGCGTACGAATATCTGCGCAATCGCGTGCTCGACGCGCGCAATTTCTTCGATGGCGCGGACAAGCCCAAGTACATCCGCAATCAGTTCGGCGGCGGCTTGGGCGGACCGCTGGTTCACGATCGCACGTTTTTCTTCGTGAATTTCGATGGGCTGCGCGAGCGGCTGGGGCTGACGCACCTGGCCAGCGTGCCCACGCCCGAGGAGAAGTCGGGCGACCTGTCGGCGCTCGGCCAGCCCGCAATCGATCCCTTCACGGGGCAGCCATTCGCCGGGAATGTAATTCCGGCATCGCGGATTTCACCGGTGGCGCTTAAAGTTCTGGCATTGTATCCGCTGCCCAATCTGCCGGGCTTCGCCGGAAACTACCTGGCGCAGCCCGTGCAGACGGAGAACACGGCGCAGTTTACCGGGCGCATGGACCATCATTTTTCGACCAACGATCTGGTCACCGTGCGCTGTAGTTTCGGCGATCAAAAAGTGTTCGAGCCTTACACCAAGGAATCGGCCGACGTTCCCGGCTTCGGCGATTTCGTGACCAACACCGGCCACAACGTGATGGCGCAGTACCAGCGCGTGCTCGGCCCGCGCACCGTGAATTCGCTCCGCTTCGGTTTCAACCGCTACTTCCATCAGGTGCTGCAGCAGAACCACACGACGGACGTGGGCGCGTTGTGTGGTGTACCGTGGCTGGCAGTCGGTCCCAAGGATCTTGGGTTTCCGGGAATCAAGGTGGCGGGACTATCGCACCTGGGCGATCTAACTCAGTTGCCGTTGTCACGTCACAGCAATACATGGCAGGTCGCCGATGGATTGGAGCTGATCCGCGGCGGCCACGGTTTGAAAATCGGAGGCGAAATCCGCTACACGCAACTCAGCGCCATCCTCGACTACTATACGCGCGGCTCGCTTTCCTTTCTTGGCGCTATTTCAGGATCAGGCATTAGCGATTTGCTGCTCGGCTTTCCCACGTTCGGCTTGCAAGCGCAGTCCGACAACCCGCAGACGCTGCGCACCACGGCGTACAACGCCTATGTGCAGGACGACTGGAAGATCGCGCGCAGGCTGACGCTGAATCTCGGCCTGCGCTACGAGTACGACTCGCCGGCGGTGGATCCCACCAATCGCATGTCCTTTCTGAATCTCGCCACGCAGCAGATCGTCCGCGTGGGTACAGACGGAATTTCGCGCTCCGGCCTGAAGCCCGACCGCAACAATTTCGCGCCTCGCGTGGGATTTGCCTGGACACCGGCGGACAAGCTGGTCGTGCGCGGAGGCTACGGCGTCTATTACGATGCCGGCATGCTGGTGGTGAACTCGTCGCTCTACTTCAATCCGCCGTATTTCAATTTGCAGCTCGCGTTCCCCACGGCTACGTCGCTGCCGTCGCTCCAAAACCCTTTCGCCACGGGCATTCCCGCCGCACCCTCTCCCAACACAATGAGCCCCGATCTGACTAGGGGTTACTTGCAGAACTGGAATCTCAACGTGCAGCGCGAGCTTTCGCAATCGACCGTGGTGAGTGTGGCCTACGCAGGCTCGAAAGGAACGCACCTGATCCGCTCACGCGATCTGAACCAGCCCCCACCGGGTCCGGGAGAAGTGGACTCGCGACGGCCGTATCCGCAATTCGGCAGCATTTTCTTCACCGAGAGCGGCGGCAACTCCGATTTCCATGCTCTCGAGGCTTCCATCAACCGCCGGCTCGCGCGCAATTTTTCGGTGCTCGCGGCTTATACGTTCTCGAAATCGATCGACGATACCTCGGCATTCCTGGGCACCTTGCCCGACAAGAATTTTCCGCAAGACAGCACAAATTACCGTGCTGAACGCGCACTTTCGAGCTACGATATGCGGCATCGATTCACCACGGCCTATGTGTACCATCTGCCCGGCCGCGCGTGGTGGGTCCGGAATTCCGAAGTGCGCGGGATCGCGGTGGCGCAATCGGGGCAGCCGTTCACGCCGGTTCTGAGCAGCGATAACAGTAATACCGGAAATACCGGTGGAATCTTCGGATCGGACCGTCCCGACCTGCTTCGCGATCCCCACCTGGACCATCCGACTCCCGAGCGCTGGTTCGACACGTCGGCGTTCGCCATTCCGGCGCCCTACCACTTCGGCTCGGCGGGCCGCAACATCCTGCAAGCTCCCGGATTATTTACGTTCGATCTGGCGCTTTCCCGCCGTTTCGCGCTATGGGAAGGCATGAGCCTCTCGTTCGACGCCGAAGCGTTCAACCTGTTCAACCGCGCGAATTTTGACTTGCCCCAACAGATCGCCGACGATCCTTCGACATTCGGCAGGATTTTTTCTGCTAAGGCGCCACGTCAGATCCAGTTCGCGCTGCGCTTAGCGTTCTGACAGAAGAAGCACGCGCGGGCCCGCACAGTCTCAAAAATCCCGACCCGTAAGCCGCCTTCCGGTAGAATGAAGTATGCGCATCCTTCTTTTCAGCGGCAAAGGAGGCGTCGGAAAAACCAGTATTGCGGCCGCTACGGGCCTGCACCTGTCGCGCCTCGGGTACCGGACGCTGGTGATGAGCGTCGATCCGGCGCACAGCCTGGCGGACGCCTTCGATCTCGAAACCAACCTTTTTCAGAATAAGGCCAACGATCCATATCCCATCCACGACAAGCTCTCCATTCACGAAGTCAATATCCAGAAAGAAATCAAACGGCACTGGCGCGAGATCTCCACGTACGTGGTCTCAGTGCTGCGCACCACCGGCATCAGCGATGTGGAAGCCGAAGAGCTGGCTATCCTGCCTGGCATGGAAGAGCTGAGCGCCATGATGTACGTGAACCAGTTCCGGCGCGAGCAGCGCTACGACGTGATCGTGCTGGATTGCGCGCCGACGGCGGAATCCATGCGCTTCGTCAGCATGCCGACCACGCTTGAATGGTACATGAAGCACGTGTTTCCCTTTCAGCGCGGGTTGCTCAAAGCCGTGCGTCCGGTGGCCAACCGGATCTCGCCGGTCCAGTTGCCGACCGACAGCTACTTTGCCAACGTGCAGGACCTGTTCAGCCGGCTCGACGGGATCTCGGACCTCCTCGAAGATCCCAATATCACCAGTGTCCGGCTGGTCACCAATCCGGAGAAGATGGTGCTGCGTGAAACGCAGCGCGCGTTCGTTTACTTTTCGCTGCACGGGCTGACGGTGGACGGCATCATCGTGAACCGCGTGCTGCCCGATGCCATCACCGACGCATGGTTTGCGGAGTGGCGCGCTTCGCAGGCGAAGATACTGGAGGAGATCGAAGAGTACTTTGCGCCCGTGGCGGTGAGCCGCGTGCCACTCTTTACGCACGAAGTGCTGGGGCACGAGCGGCTGGATGAGGTTGCCCAGGTGCTCTACGGTGAAAAGGAAGATCCGGCGGCGGTCACGCGCACCGAGGCGCCATACACATTCGAGAAGCGTAACGCGCATTACGAAGTGCGCCTGCGCCTGCCGTTCGCGGCCAAAGGCGAAGTGGGACTGTTCAAAAAAGGCGATGAGCTGGTGGTGGAGATCGGCACGCTGCGCCGGCACATCGGGCTCCCGACCTCGATGGCCGCCCTGACGCCCTCGCGCGCCACGTTGCAGCATAAAATATTAACAGTGGAAATGAAGGAAGGCTGATATGGAAGAAAAACAAACCGCCGCCGAAGCTCCGCACGGATGCTTCTTTTGCACCGTGGCTGGACCGCAGATCGAGGCGATGTTGGACCACTGCTGGCCGGAGCCCACGAAAGGGCATTTCCAGAACGCGCGCATCGAAGTGCTCAAAGGGATTCGTAGCCTGCTGGACGCGCGCATTGAGCGGCTGTCGCAGCATGGGCACAAGGGCACAAGGGTTACGGTGGAATAGATATCCCTGTAGCCGCCCTCTAGTGTCGTGAGTCACAGGTTCGTTGAAGATTGCGGCGGCGTGTGGCGCGGGCTCTCGGCCTGCGGTGTCGGCACTCGTGCCGACACGTCTTTGATCGGAAAGGTCGAGATGAGTCTCGACCCAGCAGCCTGAGAGGCTGCGCCACCCCCTCTTCAACGAACTTCTGACTCACCACATTAATTAGCTCGAATTAGCTCGGGGCGACAGCCCTGCGCCGAGGTCTCACCGCCGCGCCGCGAAGAAGTTCTGCAGTAACTCCACGCAGTCGGCCGCGAGCACGCCTTCCACCACTTCTACGCGGTGGTTCAGCAACTCGGAATCCGCGAGCCGGAACTTGCTGCGTACCCCGCCGAAGCGCAGATCGCGTGTGCCAAACACCAGCCGCTGCACCCTCGCCGCCACCAGCGCTCCCGCGCACATGACACACGGCTCGAGTGTTACGTATAGCGTCGCCTCCTCCAGCCGGTAGTTGCCAGCGGCTTGCGCCGCCTCCCGTAAGGCCAGCATCTCGGCGTGCGCGGTGGGATCATTGCTTGCGACGGGCGAGTTGGCTCCCCGGCCAGTCACCCGGCCCTCGACCACCACTACCGCTCCCACGGGCACCTCACCGGCCGCAGCCGCCTGCCGGGCAAGTTCCAGGGCTTCCTGCATGAACAATTCGTGCATGGGCTCCGTAGAATAGAATAGTTAGATACACAAATGTTACGCTTTCTGCCCTTTGTGCTCAAAAACTCCTGGCGCAACCGGCGGCGGACCACGCTCACGATCGTGAGCATCAGTGTGTCGCTTTGCCTGCTGGGCGTGTTGATGGCCATCTACTATGCGTTCTATTTCACCGATGCCACGCCGTCCCAGGCCTTGCGTCTGGTGGTGCGCAACAAGATTTCTCTCGCCGTGCCCATGCCCGTGTTCTACCGCGACAAAATCCGGCAGGTACCCGGGGTGCGCGAGGTAGCCCCCTACCAGTGGTTTGGCGGAGTCTACAAGGACCGGCGGGAGGCCAAGAACATGTTTCCGCGCTTTGCCGTTGAGCCTGACAAAATCCTGAACATCCGCGGCGAGATGCAGGTGCCCGAGGACCAGAAGAAGGCGTTTATTCAAGAGCGCACGGCGTGTATGGTCGGTAAGGCTTTGGCCGACAAATTGAACCTCCATCTGGGGGACCGCATCCCGATCCAGGGCGATATCTTCCCGGTCAACCTCGAATTCACTCTCCGGGCCATCTACGATGCGCCAGAAAACAATGAGGTCCTCTACTTCAATCTCGAATATCTGGATCAGGCGCTGGGCGCAAAGCGATGGGGACAGATCGGGACTTTCTATGTGCTGGCGGACAGCCCGGAATCGGTTCCACGCATCGCGCAAGCCATTGACGATGAATTTCACAATTCGCCGGTCCAGACCAAGACCGAGTCGGAGCGCGCGTTCCAGTTGGGTTTCCTGAGCTTTCTGGGCAACGTGAAAATGATTCTGCTCAGCATCTGCGCGGCGGTGACGTTCACCATCCTGCTGGTCTCAGCCAATACCATCGCCATGTCGATTCGCGAGCGCGTCCGCGAGGTGGGGGTGCTCAAGACCCTCGGTTTTACGCGCAGCACGATTCTCACGCTCATTTTGGGAGAGGCCGTGGCGATTGCCACGATCGGCGGCGCTTTGGGTGTGGTGCTGGCATCCCTGCTTTGCGGAGTGGTCAGGCAAGGGCCGGCTTTTTCCGACGATTTGAAGCACCTGTCGATTCAGCCGCCGGTCGCACTCGCTTGCCTGATCGTGGCCGCGACCATCGGTCTAATCAGCGCCTTCATCCCGGCCTGGAACGCTTCGCGAATTTCGATTGTCGAAGCGCTGCGCAGCACGGAATAACGAACTCCTATGGCAATCCCCGTCACCTACAATTTGCGCAATCTCGTGGTTCGAAGAACCACCACCATCATGACCGCGCTGGGCATCGGCCTTACGGTTGCTGTGTTGCTTGCGATCCTGGCGCTGGTGGGCGGGCTGCGCTCGTCACTGCAGGCGTCGGGGAATCCGCTGCAGGTCCTGGTGCTACGCAAAGGCTCCAACGCCGAGCTGAGCAGTGCCGTAACCCCGGCCAACTTTCAGGACATGAAATTCAAATCCGGAATCGCCCAGTCGCGCTCCGGACAGCCGATGGCCTCGCTCGAGATGGTCACCGTCATCAATCTGGCCAGCGTGGACGCACCCCAGGGCATTAACATCAATTTGCGCGGTATCTCGTCCATTGGCATCGAGATGCGCGACAACCTGAAGCTCGTTGCGGGCCGATGGTTCCAGACCGGCCGCCGCGAAGTGGTGGTGGGGGAATCCATTCAGAAGCGTTTTCCTGGGGCGCGCATCGGCCAGCGCCTGCATTTCGGGCGCGGAGATTGGGACGTGGTGGGCGTGATGTCCGCCGGGACGGGCGCGGCCAATAGCGAGATTTTCGGCGATCTGAACCAGGTAAGCTCGGATTTCCAGCGGCCCGACGCGCTGAGTTCGGCCCTGCTGCGCGCTACCGACCCGGTGGCCGCCAAGGCGCTGATCAATGACATCGCCAACGACCAGCGGCTGAACCTGGACGCGATGTCCGAGGTGGATTACTACCAATCGCAAACCAACTCGGGAGTGGTGATCGAATACCTGGGAATTTTCGTATCCATCATTATGGGCGTCGGATCGAGCTTTGCCGCGATGAACACCATGTATGCCGCCGTGGCGCGCCGATCCCAGGAAATAGGCACGCTGCGCGTGCTCGGGTTTTCGCGCGGCAGCATTCTGTTTAGTTTCTTCATCGAATCGATTCTGCTGGCGGCGCTGGGTGGTCTGGTCGGATGCCTGTTGGTACTGCCGCTGAACGGGGTCACCACGGGCATCGGTAACTTTGTTACCTTTAGTGAAATCGATTTTAATTTCCGGGTGACTCCTCAGATCATGGCCTTGGGCGTAGCATTTGCCATGGTTCTTGGCGCGTTGGGCGGGCTGTTCCCGGCGAGTTCGGCTTCCAGGAAGGAGATCCTCACAGCCCTCCGGGGTATCTGAAGGCCATGCAAGCAGAATTGAAATCCCTGCAGATCGATCGCTCGAAGAAGAGCCAGCCGGAGCCTTCACGCTGGGCAACCCGCTGGATCATCGGCGGGGTATTGCTGTTTCTCTTGCTGGGTGCGGCGCGATTCAGTTACACCAAGCTGAATGCCGCAACGGAAGTCGATGTCGTGCGCGTGCACGCGGAGAGTTCCGCGGCCGCCGGCCCGGGCGTAGTGTTGAACGCGACCGGCTACATCGTGGCCGCGCACCGGATCGAGGTGGCCTCGAAAGTGGTCGGCCGCGTGGCCTGGATTGGCGTGGAGAAGGCCGATAAGGTCAAGGCGGGGCAGGTACTCGTGCGCCTGGAAGACGATGAATACGCCGCCCAGCTCACGCAGGCCACGGGTCAGCTCGCCAATCTGCAGGCCAGGCTGGCGGAGCTGGAGCACGGCTCGCGCCCCGAAGAGATTGCGGTGGCTCGCGCCAACCTGAATCAGGCGAAAGCCGACCAGGAGAACGCTCTGGTCACGCTGAACCGTACTAAGCGGCTGGCCTCCGAAGGAGTGATGGCCAAGCAGGCGCTGGACGACGCCCAGGCCAAGTACGACAGCGCGGTGGCGCGCGTGAATTCACTCCAGAAGACGCTGGACCTCGCCGTGCTAGGCCCCCGGCAGGAGCAGATCGATGCCATGCGCGGACAGGTGGAGCAGGCGCGCGGTGCGGTCGCCTATGCGGAGACCCAGCGCTCCAACACCGTCATCCGCGCGCCCGTGACCGGAACGGTCCTCGAGCGCGCCGTTGAGAAGGGTGAGTTTCTGACGACCATGTTCGTGGGCGACAAGGGCGCAAAAGGTTATGTGGTTGCTCTCGCCGATCTGAGCGACCTGGAAGTCGAGCTGGATATCAGTCAGAACGATTTCGCCAAGTTGCACGCCCGGCAGAAGGGCATCGTGACGACGGACGCGTTCCCCGACCGCAAATACGACGGCATCATCTACGAGATTTCGCCCGAGGCCAACCGCCAGAAGGCCACGGTGCAGATCAAAGTGAAAGTCCAGAACCCGGACGATTACCTTCGGCCGGAGATGAATGCCAGCGTAGCCTTTATATCGGATGAAAAAACGGCCGCTGTGGGAGCGCCGTCCCACCCGGTAATTGTGATCCCGGCTGCCGCCATCCATGACAACACAGTGCTCGTGGTATTCGACGGGAAAGCCGTAAAGCGAGCCGTCAAGACCGGTTCCACCAATAGCAAGGGCGTCCGCATCGAAGACGGGCTGATCGGCGGCGAAGATCTCATCGTGAATGCTCCCGCAACCCTCAAAGACGGTGACCGCGTAAAAGCGAAACAATCCTGACCATGACCGATAACGTGGTAATCCAAACCCGCGATTTGACCAAGGAATTTCTGCGCGACGAGTTTCACGTAGTGGCGCTCAAGGATGTGGATATCGAGATCCACAAGGGCGAGTTTGTGGCGCTGATGGGTCCGTCGGGATCGGGCAAGTCGACGCTGCTGCACCTCGTCGCCGCCATGGACGCAGCCACGGGCGGCGAAATCCGCGTTCTGGGCCAGGACCTGCGCGCGCTGAGCGACCGGCAGATCGCGCACTGGCGCAACGAGAACATTGGATTCATATTCCAGTCGTTCAACCTGATTCCGGTGCTTACCGCGCTCGAGAACGTCGAACTGCCGCTCAAGCTGACGAATCTGAAGAAGCAGGAGCGGATCGAACACGCCACCACGGCGCTGAAGCTGGTCGGCCTGGGCGACCGGCTGGGGCATTTCCCGCGCCAGTTGTCGGGCGGGCAGGAGCAGCGCGTGGCCATCGCGCGCGCCATCGTGACCGACCCGGCGCTGATTCTGGCCGACGAGCCGACCGGCAACCTGGACGCCACCTCGGCGGAAGACATCCTGTTGCTGCTCTCACGGCTCAACAAAGAGCACGGCAAGACCATCATCCTGGTGACGCACGACCCGCACGCGGCGCGCTTCGCCACCAAGGTGCGTTATCTCGAAAAAGGCGCGCTGCTGGCCGAGGGCGCGGCGCCGGCGAGTTAGAAGCGCCGGGCACGATAACGCACCATCATTTGATGCCACGCACACCGGCATCGCGCCCCACGGTACCTCGAACGGGTCTATCTTAGGCAGATGGCTGAACTCGAAATTCATCACGAATCGGAGGGCTCCGCTGACCCCCGGGGCCAGAAGGTCGGCGTGCTGGCTGCCGTGCTGGCGGTGGCTCTGGCTGTCGTGACCATCGCTTCGCATCGCGCCCACACTGAGGGCGTTCTGCTCAAGACTGAAGCCAACGACCGCTGGTCTTTCTACCAGTCGAAGCGCATTAAATTTCACAGCCTTGAATTAGGGGAACAGTTGGTCACGCTCCTGGGGGCGAAGAACCCGGAAACCACGAAAGCCATCGAAGGTTATCGCCAGGAGCAGGCGCGCTATGAAGACGAATCCAAAAAAGTGATGGAGGAAGCGAAAAAGAAGGAGGACGAGGCTTCCCGTTTGGAACAACGCGCGCTGCGATTCGATTTCGGCGAAGGGCTGCTCGAGATCGCGTTGGTGCTGTCTTCGCTTTATTTCATTTCGAGAAAGATGCTGTTTCCGGTAATTGGCATGGTGGCCGGTATCGCCGGAGCCGTGATCGCCGCCATTGGGCTAGCTCTGTAACTAATGCCGGAAGTGGCGCACGCCGGTGAACACCATCGCCAGCCCCAGCCGGTCGGCCGCTGCGATCACTTCCGCGTCTTTGACGGAGCCGCCCGGCTGAATCACTGCCGTTGCGCCATTCTTGGCGGCTTCTTCCACGCCATCGGGGAACGGGAAGAAGGCATCCGAAGCCACCACCGTCCCGGCGAGCGGCAGCACAGCTTTCATGGCGCCGAGCTTGACAGAATCGACGCGGCTCATCTGGCCGGCGCCGACTCCAGCCGTCTGGCCGTCGCGCGCATACACGATCGCATTGGACTTCACGTGCTTGGCGACTTTCCAGGCAAACTCGAGAGCCACCCATTCGGCTTCGGTTGGGGCGCGGCGAGTCTTGACTTCCGTCGCCGACCGGTCCAGGCGATGCGAATCCGGAGTTTGCGCCAGAAATCCGCCGCTGATGGACTTGATGACCAGCCAATCTGGAGCGGCTGTTACCTTCATCAGACGCAGATTCTTTTTGGCCTTCAGAATGGCCAGCGCCTCGGCTGAGTAATCCTGCGCGGCGATAGCTTCCACGAACAGCTTGGCCACTTCCTGTGCTGTCTCCATATCCACTGTGCGGTTGAAACCGATGACACCTCCGAACGCAGAAACTGGATCGCACGCGAGCGCTTTCCGATATGCCTCGGCCAGCGTTTCCTGCTCCGCGCAGCCGGCCGGATTGGTGTGCTTGATAATAGCGGCGGCGGGGCGCGTAAACTCATTGACGAGCTGCCACGCGGCATCCAGATCGACGAGGTTGTTGTACGAGAGCTCTTTTCCGTGCAACTGCTCCGCCCCTGCGATTCCGGCGGTTGGCGTGCCGTAGAGCGCCGCGGACTGGTGCGGATTTTCGCCGTAGCGCAGGTCCATCAATTTCTCGGCGTGGATATCGAGATGCGCGGGCAGCGGCCCCGCGCCATCCACCTGCGCCAGGCGCGCGGCAATGGCGCTATCGTAATCGGCGGTGGTGCGGAAGGCTTTTTGCGCGAGGCGCCACTTGGTTTCACGCGAGATTGCGCCGCCGGAACTGCGCATTTCTTCCGCGATGGCGTTGTAGTCGCCGGGCGAAACCACCACCGCCACATCCTGAAAATTCTTGGCGGCTGAGCGGATCATCGTGGGGCCGCCGATGTCGATATTCTCGATCAACTCGTCCAATGTGACGCCAGTTTTGGCCGCGGCCTTTTCAAACTGGTAGAGATTCACCACCACCATGTCGATGGGCTGAATGCCGTGCTCGTTGAGCGCGCGGACGTGTTCAGCGTTCCCGCGCACCGCCAGTATGCCGCCGGTGACGCGCGGATGCATGGTCTTGACCCGGCCGTCCAGCATTTCGGGAAATCCCGTCACCTCGGAAACGTCCTTCACTGCGATGCCGGCGTCGCGCAACAATTTGGCGGTGCCGCCAGTCGAAATCAGCTCGACCTCCAGCCCGCGCAACTGGCGCGCGAAATCGGCAATGCCGGTCTTATCCGTCACACTCAGAAGAGCACGTTGAATTTTGGCCATAAGTTGTTAGGGTAGGATAGGCATGCCTGACTGTCCATTGCCGGGGAGTGGAAACAGAGCAAACTTGCGGGCAAGAATGACTGTCCTGCGTTGAGTTGGGAACAGCGCCTTACGCGGCGCACTCGCCGCGGCCGAGCTTGAGCGAAAAGTTCGTATCGTCGCCCCAGTCCTGATACAGCTCGGGTGCAATTTCGGCCGGTTTGGCGAGATCGCTCGTGGCTTGGCGGAAGAACTCCACCTTGTGGCGCATTACGTATTCGCGAAAGCTCTCGCCATCCAGGCGATTGGCGATGTAGTGGTCGAGCACGCGTTTCACGGCTTCGGGCGCCAGTCGCGCGGGAATGCTTTGCACGGCCAGGCCGAACCGCATTGCGCCGTCGCGATCGTAGCCGCCGCCCAGCAGCATCTGATAGTAGGGAATCTCTTTGCCATCGATCTTGCGCGCGTTGCCGTAGAAGCCGAAATCGGCGATCCAGTGCTGCCCGCAGGAATTGGGGCATCCGCTGATCTTGATGGTCAGGTGACGAACCTGCGGATCGTCGTAGTGCCGCGCCATCTCCTGCATGGCCGCACCCAGGTTCATGGATTTGGTCAGTCCCAGATTGCAGGAGTAGGCTCCGGGGCAGGTGGTGACATCTTCGATCTCCCCCGCGCCCGATCCAGCCAGGCCCAGCTCGCCGAGCGCCGTATACACGCGCCGCAGGCGTCCCAGCGGAATAAATCCCAGCAGCAGGTTCTGGTCGATCATGACGCGTACAAGGCCGTCGCCCGCGTCGGCTGCGATCCGTGCTACGCCGCGCATCTGATCGCTGGTGAGATTCCCCTGGTCGATGCGCACGGTGACCATGGCGTAACCTGTCTGCCTCTGCTCGCGGACGTTACTCTTGTGCCAGCGATCGTACTCGGAATCGCCGGTGCCATTGGTGCTCACCACCGGCAACAGCGCGCCCTGTCCGAGCGGCTGCGGATTGGACTGAAATCCGCCAAAACCCTCGGGCACAAATTCGGGCGTCTCGATCCCGCCGTTGGCCAGGATGCCGGCGTACTCTTTCTCGATCTGCTCGCGTACCCAGTCCCAGCCGCGCTCGCGCAGCACGAATTTGAGCCGCGCCTTGTTCTTGTTCTGCCGGTTGCCGTACTTGCTGAACACGCGGATCACGGCTTCGCAGCGGTTGACCAGCCGTTCTTCGGGCACGAACTCGTCCAGCAACTGCGCTTCTGAAGGAAGCGGGCCCAGGCCGCCGCCCACCATCATGCGGAACCCGCGCTTGCCGTCACGCACACGAGCGTGAAGGCCGACATCGTTGATGGCGCTGGCCATGCAATCGTGCTTGCAACCGTCAAAAGCGATCTTGAATTTGCGTGGCAGGGCGTCGGTCAGTTGTTTGCGCAGGAAAGCATACGCTACTTTTTGGGCGTAGGGGCGAACGTCGAACACTTCATCGTGCGATAGGCCCGCCAGCGGGCAAGCGGTCACGTTACGCACCGTATTGAAACAAGCCTCGCGCGTGGTAAGACCCGCGTCAGCCAACCGGTGCATCAGGTCTGCGACGTGCGCCAGCGGCACGAAGTGAAATTGAATGTTCTGGCGCGTGGTGGTGTGCCCGCGGCCGCCGCCAAAATCGTCGGCAATCTCGGCCAGTCGCTCCAGTTGCGCGGCCGTCACCATGCCGCTCGGAATCTTGGTGCGCACCATCTGCACACCCGCCTGCCGCTGCCCGTAGATGCCATAGCGCAGCCGGAAGGAGCGGAATTCGTCCTCCGTGACCGTGCCGGCCATCACTTGCGCAGCTTTCGCGCGGAACCGCTCGATCTCTTCGCGAACGGTCTGCTCGTGCTGCCGGTCGAACTCTTCGCGGACGCCTAGGCTCTGGTCAACAACGGTCGACATGACTTCGCGCGCAATCTCCTCATTCCCTATAGAGATTATACCAATTGGGCGGAGGATGCAAGCATCCGTAACTTGCTCTATTAGCGGAACTTATTTCGAACTACTTTTGCTTGGCGAGCCGCCGGAAGTATTCAGCGACCGCTTCCGCGTATCCGGGAGGAGCCGGCTGCGAGGTGCTGCTGCGGACGCTTCCCGTTTCTTTGTCACCGGCGATGCGGCGCAACTCCAGTTCGATCTGCTCGGTGCCATCGAGGAGCGAACCGACGATCTGATCGAGACGCTCCGGTGTCACGCCAGTCAGGCGGCCGGTGTCGACGCGCTGCATCTCGCGGATCAGGTCCTGAACATCGCGCGACACTTCATGCGGAATTTCGCGGTTGCCGCGGAGCATCTGCTCGAGCTGCCCCAGGTCGCGCACTCCCTCGCGGATGGTGCGCCCGGCGGTCGCGGGGTCGAACCGGCGAACGGACGAACCCTCCGAGTCGAAACGCCCGCCACTACCGTAGGCCACATCCGGCGACGATCCGCCGCGCGGCCCGCCTGAATTCGGAGCGCCGCTTGAGGATTGAGAGGAGTCACCAGGTTGCTGGCCGGGACCCTGCCCGGGCTGCCCCTGCTGTCCCGGTTGCTGCCCCTGCTGTCCCGGCTGCTGCCCCGATTGCCCCTGCTGGCCTGCCTTACCCTGCTGACCTTGCCGGCCCTGCTGTTGCTGCTGCGCCGCGCTCTTCATCTGCTCGAGCCGCTGCCGCAATTGTTCTACCCGGCCGAGCGCCGCTTCCAGGCCCTGGCCGCCGTCCTGTTCGCGGTTCAGCGCGCTCTGGGCCTCGCGCGTGCGGTCGCGCAATTGGTTCAGACCGCGCGTGATCTCAGGTTGGCGCATGAGAGCGTAGGCGCCCATGCCGCGCCGCATCACCTCCACGGTCCAACCCATTTTGAGCCTGAGCTCTTGCTTTTGAACATCGCCCAGCGCGTCACGCAGCTTGCTGGAGGCGGAGCGCTGACTGCCCGCCATGTCACGCGCGGCTTTCTGCATTTCCTGCTCGAGCTGCGTCAGACCCTCGAGCAGTTTCCTCTGCTCGGCTTCCAACTGTTGGACCTGCTTCCGCGAAGTGCCCGGCTGCATCAGGCTCGGCCGGCCCTGATCATCGGAGCCTCCGGCGAAGGTCTGGCGCATGCGATTTTCGAATTCGCGCTGTTCTTCGGCAAGCTGCTGGGACTTCCGCGCCAGCTCTTCCATTTGCTGGCCCGCCTGCTGCTTGCGTTCTCCGGCGAGAGTCTCACGCGCTTCACGGAGCCGCTCGGCCGCACGGCGGGCTTCGGCCTCACTCTGCGGCGATCCCTGGTTCTGCGGGGCGCCGGCATTCTGCATATCCCGCGTGGCTTCCGCCAGCCGCTCGATCGCGCGGTTCAGCGCCGAAGACTGCCCGCCAGACTGCCGCGATTGCGCCGACGGCTGCCCCTGCTGTCCCTGACTCTGCTGTCCCTGACTCTGCTGGCTCTGGCTCTGCTGGCTCTCCTGCCCTTGCTGTCCCTGCCGGCCTTGCGATGCCGACTGGCTCCGCGCCAACTGCTCCATCTTGCGCCGCAGCTCTTCGGCTTCGCGGCGCAGCATCTCCTGCTGCCAGCGCTGCTGGTAAGCCTGCTGTTGCCGCTGCTGCTGGTTGGCCAGCTCCTGCTGCCGCCGCGCCAGCTCTTCCAGTTTGGCGAGGGCTTCTTCGATCTCCTTCTGCCGCTGATCCGGGGATGCGGAATTGCGCCCCGTTTCGAACTGGTTCTTCTCACGATCCAGCTCCAGATCGAAGAGCCCTTCAAGATCGCGTCCCGCGCC
>JBGPKX010000079.1:0-18583 GCA_041486185.1 Bryobacteraceae bacterium
AGCATGCGGCGATATGCCTGGCCTGCAAGGCCGCCGATCTCCGAGAGCAGAGCTTTCGCCGCCAGATCGGCCGAGCGGATCGCATAGTACAAACCCTCGCCCGTGATGGGGTCCACGAGTCCGGCCGCGTCACCCACGGCCATCCATCCATCGCCGGCCACGCGATTGCGTTTCCAGGCGGAGGTCTCGAGCGAGGGCAGCAGGTGGCTGTAGAACGACGCGCCCTTCCACGAAATGCCCTTTTCCGCCATGTAATTCTCCAGGCGCTTGCGCAGCGCTACTGCCGGCTCGCCTTTGCCGCAGATGCCTACCGAAAGATGCCCGCAGCGTGGAAACACCCAGATGTAGCCTTCCAGGTTCGGCAGAAACTGAATGTCGATCTGCTCGCGCTCGCCCGGCACATAATAGCCCAGCGCCGCCATGGTGTCCGATTGGGTCAGCTCCGTGCCCACCTGCCGCAGCGGATTGCGCGCGCCCGTGGCCACAATGCAGAAGTCCGCATCCATCGCGCCCGACTTGGTTTTGAGCTGCCAGCCGCTTGCCGACCGAGTCATTTCAGTAACCCGCGCCTTCTCGATGCGGGCGCCGGCACGCTCGGCGCGTTCGAGCAACATGCGGTTCAAGTCGAAGCGCGAGTAAATCAGAATCGGCTTGCGCAGACGCAGCGTTACCTCTCCCGCTTTGGGAGCCGCCAGCACGGTTTCCGCGATCAGCTTTTTGGGCGTGCGGTTCTCGATCAGAAAAGGATATTGATGGTAGGCTTTGTACGTCAGGCCCCCGCCGCAGGGTTTTTCCCACGCCAGCTTCTCGTCAAACACGATGGTCTCGAGGCCGGCGGAGCTGAGCTGTTCGGCGGCGAATGCGCCCGCCGGTCCTCCCCCCAGAATGGCGACGCGCTTCATTGTTTCGGGGAGGGACTCTCAACCGAGGGATGTCCGGGTGGCAATTCGCCGGCAGCGGGCGGCGCGGCCATTCCGTGCGGGTTAGCCCCCGCTGCTGCTCCGTGCGGCGTGCCCCCGGTTTCGGCCTTGCCTTTGACCGCCCAGTGATCGCCCTGCCGCTCGAGCGTGTATCGGATGGACATGGGCTGCCCCGGGGAGGCGCCCTTTGCCGTGATGGACACAAGCGCGTCGGCCTCGTTTGGGCGGAAGGTGACCGACGTCACGCTGAGGTTCATGGCGGAGACATTCAGATTGGAGCGCTTAGATAGATAATCGATCACAGCTTGCCGGACGGCTTCCTCGTTGTCGATATTGCGCTTACACGCAACGCTCGCGGACATCACGAGGATGGCGGCCAATATGGCCCGGAATCGTCTCACCATTCGATTATACTTGCGCGGCGTGATGTGTACCCGCGGCCGCAGCGGACAAATGTTCCGATACCGAAACGCGCTCCCGCACCAAAGCGGCCAGCGCTGTAATGAATGCCGGCGAATCGTTCAACCCGGGCATCATGCGGAAATCCGCGATTCCCAGGCTGCGCGCCTGCTGGCGGTGTTCGATGTCGATCTCGTGCAGCGTCTCGACGTGATCGGAGACGAAGGAAATCGGCACCACCAGCACGTGCCGCGAGCCCGCGGCCGCCAGGCGCTTCACAGTCTCGTGCATGGACGGACGCAGCCATTTGGACGCGCCGACCTTGCTCTGGTAGCAGATGTGCCACCGTGCCGGCCACCGCCCGCGCTCCGAAACCAGATCAACGGTGTGCTCGATCTGCCGCTGGTAGGGGTCGCCCTGCTCGATGACCGCGACCGGCACGCTATGCGCGCTGAACACCATGTCGACATCGGACGGGTCTTCGAAATCCGCGAGCGAAGCGTTGATGGCTGCGACCACGGCGTCGAGGTACGCGGCGTCCTGGTAGAACTCGCGGACTACGTGCACCCGCGGGTTCCATCCGTTGGGCTGGAAACGCCGGTTCCACTCGTTGAGGCTGCTACCCGTGGTCGTCTTGGAGTATTGCGGGTACAAAGGCAGTAGTACGATTTCCTCGGGTGCGTGCGCGGCCAGCGCGGCAATGGCTTCCTGCGTAAAGGGCCGCCAGTAGCGCATAGCGATCGCCACGCGCGCATCGAACTCACGGCGCAACTCCGCCTCCAGCGCCTCCGCTTGCCGTCGCGTGAATTCCAGGATCGGCGATTTGCCGCCGATCTCGGCGTAGTGATGGGCCACGTGCCTGGCCCGGCTGGTCGAGATGAGCTTGGCCAGCGGCTGGCGCGCAATCCGGGCGAAAGGAAAATCGATAATATCGGGATCGCAAAAGAGGTTATAGAGGAACGGCTCGATCGCCGCGATCGAATCCGGCCCGCCAAGCTGGAACAACACAACTCCGATTTTCTGTTTCACCATGATCCGAAAGCGTTGAGTTTACACTATTGGCATGGGGTTTAGAGTTCTGACGAAGTTTTTCGATTTGGCCGCGAATGCACGCGTATGCACACGAATGCACCGCGCCTTCTTCATGCGCGTTCATTCGCGTTTATTCGCGGCTCTATTTTTCGTCGCCGCTTGCGCAGCATTTTCGCTCCAGGCGCAAACCGTCTGCGCTCCCACGCCCGCGTTCTCCCCCTGCGAGATTGTCTTTGAACTGAGCCAGGCGGATTTGGATTCGCACGCCAATCCGTACAACGCTGTCGAGCTGAGGGCCGAGTTCCGCTCGCCGCGCCACCGGACTTTTCTCCTGCCGGCGTACTGGGACGCTGGCCGGCGCATGGTCATTCGCTTCACGCCGACCGAAGCCGGGAATTGGGATTATCGCGTCAGCAGCAACATTGCGGGCTTCGAAGGGAAAGTAGGCCAGTTCTCCGCTACCGAATCCGAATCGCCCGGTTTCGTGCGCGTGGCCAATGTGCATCATTTCGCATACACCGCGGGTAACGGCAACACGCCTCACCTGTGGATGGGCGATACTCTGATGCGCCTCGCCATGGAGGACGACGCAGCATTCCGGAGATTGGTCGATGCCCGCGCCGCGCAGAAGTTTACGCACATTCGCGGCAACGCGCTTGGCGCACCCGAAGACGCGGCTCAGGCGTTTCCCACGTCCAACGAACCTGATCCAGGCTACTTCCGCCGCCTCGACGAGCGCATCCGCTACACCAACCAGAAAGGGATGACGGTAGACCTGCTGCTGGCTGGTGGCGGAAACCAGTTGCGCAGGCTGTTTCCGGATTGGGAGCAGCGCGCGCGCTACGTTCGTTACCTGATCGCCCGCTATGCAGGCATGAACATCACCTGGGGCGGCGTGGAAAATTTCGAGGATTACGAAGACGGCCGCGATCTGCTCAAAGAAATCGGGCTGCTGCTGAAGAAAGAAGATCCGTATCAGCACCTGCGCTCGACCGGCACGCGCGCCACTTCCGCGCCGCTCCTGGATGACGGCTGGATGGATTTCGTCACCCATGAAACCGCGGACGATCAGGTGGGCGCCATCGAGCACCAGCTTTATCCGGTGCCGTTCGTCAACATGGCCTTTGCCGGGAAACCCAGCGCCACCGGCGACACATTCCGGCACCGGCTGTGGAACGCGGCCATGAATGGCCAGTACGTAACGGCGGCCGGCGTGGATGATGCGGGTGCGGCACTGATGAAAACCTGGTTCGAATTCTTTGCCGGCAACCGGCACTGGGAGCTGGAGCCGTATTTCGATGTGGATGGCGGACGCGCGGTAGCACTCGAAGACGTCGAGTATATTCTGTACGTGGAGAAGCCCTCCGGTCCGGTCGAAGTGCTGCTCGAAAGGCACGGTTACGATGTCGAGTGGCTCAACCCGGCCAACGGGGAAACCGAGAAGCTCAAGAACGTGAAGACCGAGCGCTTCGCCAGCGAGCCGCCGGACCGGACGCACGATTGGGTGCTGCACGTTTCGCGCGAAGGCCATAAGGAGGGGATGCTGAAGTCGTACAAATTCGAATCGCGGCGCATCTTAATGCAGGATGTCGAGGTCAGTGCGAACAAAGTTCCGTTCCAGGTGGCGCAACCCGTGGGCGACACGATCTCGCTGCACGCGGCCACTGCTTATGCCGTGAAGCTCACGCGCGAAACCCACGCCACACGCTCCATCATGTATCTGTGGACCGCCGACATCGCCGATGAATCGCAAGGCTATCGCATGGTCGGCACCGGCGATCGGGGCAACGTTCAGATTCCCGCTAACATGACGAAACACTATCCGGCCGTGTTCCATGTGCGCCTGTTCGGCATGAACGCCAACGGCAAAGTCTATTCGGCGGACCACACGTACCAGCTCACGCAGTGAAGCCGCTCATTCTCTCGATGGACACGACACATGAATTCGGCAGCATAGCTTTGCTCGGCGGCAGCGAAGTGGTGGAAGACGTTTTGCTGCATTCGCCCGACGGTTTCGGACACGTGTTGTTCGATCACTTGCGCCGGTTGCTCGATCGGCACGGCCGGCGGGTCGAGGACGTGGCCTGCTTCGCGGCGGCCTCCGGACCGGGATCTTTCACCGGTGTGCGCATCGGGCTGGCATGCGTGAAGGGCCTGGCGGAGGCGGTGGAGCGCAAGGTCGTAGCGGTTTCGAATCTCGAGGCCCTGGCGCGTTTCGGCTCGGCCGAGCAGCGGGCCGTGGTCATGGACGCGCGCCGCGGAGAAGTCTACGGCGCGGTCTACGATACCCAGGGCCGGACGCTATGCGAGCCGGTGGTGTCTCGCTTCCCGGCGTGGCTCGAAACACTGCCTGCGGGCGAGATCGAGTTCATCGCGCCGGATTTCGCCCCGTTTTGCCCGGCACTAGAGGGTACCCGATTTGCCAACTCAAAGATCACGCTCGCACCGCGCGCCCTGGCAGCGACAGTTGGCAGGATCGCATATGAGTGCTTCTGCGCCGGTTTCGCGCAGGACCCCGCCGAGATCGATGCGGATTACGTGCGCCGCTCCGACGCAGAGCTGTTCTGGAAAGAGGGCTAAAAGCATTTTGGCCGCGAATGCACGCGAATGAACGCTAATAGAAAACTCAGGGACGACCGCCGCCCCGATTCTTATTCGCGGTTATTCGCGTTCATTCGCGGCCCAATTCGACTTTACTCCGCGTTGACCTTGACGATGGCGTAAGTGATCTGCTTGCCGGCGGGAATCGTCAACTGATGCGGCGTCTTGGCCGCGATATGCACGATATCGCCCGGACCAAGCTGCTTGCTCAGGCCGTCCTTAATGGATGGCCCCCGGACCTCGTGCGGCTGGGTGGTCTTGCCGTCCACGACGGTCCCGCCGACGATCAGCGTCCCTTCGCCGCTCTGCACGATGAAAATGTCGCCCTGCGTCTCGTGCCATTCGGCTTCGCCGCTGCCTTCGCGATGAATCACGCTGAGCGTGTGGTTGCCGTAATTGGCCAAGGGCTGCGCCGCAATTTTCTTAGCGTCGACCTTGGCGGCGAGTTTTTTCTCATAGCTCTTGAGCTCGGCGCCTTTCCATTGGGCGAAACCGGCTGGATCGGCTGCTGCCAGCCAGGCCGCGGAAGCGGCGAATAAAACAAACAGTCTCATGCGTTTTTCTCCTCGATCTTTCCGCCTGTGTACTATGCCGGCTGCGCGCCACCTGGACCGGGCACAACCCTCATATTGGGAATGCGCGCCGCCGCAGGCGGCAGCGGCGGAAAATCGGTGTACGGCTCGGCCTGATACCAGTACGCCACGGAAAAGAAATTGTCCGCGCGATCGTTGGCGTGCCCGTGCTCCATGGTGTGCTTTAAATAACGCGTGAACGTGACCGGGTTATCGGCGTGCCAGCGATAGAGGCAATATCGACCGCCGGTGCGCTCGGGAGCGATCATCAACGGTGCCCCGTTATAAAGATGCGCGAACGGGATGGCGCCATCGCGCCCGCCGAAATCCCAGGCGCCGTTGAAGTAATCCTCCGATCCGGTGCCCACGATCGCGGGTTTGGTCTCATCGTCGATGAAGACCATGTCGTCGCCTTCTCCCATCCAGTGCTCCGTGTTTTGCAGCGCCCCCAGCGTCACACCCATCAGGTGGCCGCGGCCGCGCGTTTCCACGTACACGTAGTTGTGGCGCCCGTCGGGGTTCTTATCGGATTCGGTATGCGCCGTGTTGGGCGTCGCCTGGCGATACTGCGCGTGGAAGTAGAGCGTGTCATCGGGAAGGGAAGGCACAAGCTGGTAATCGATATTGGAATAGAACGCGCCGATTTTGTGCGCGCTCTCGTTGGTGGCGGTGAGCCGCGCCGATTTGCGGAACGGCATGGCGAAGTACGCGTTCAGCGCTTTGATTGACGAGCAGTTCAGGAACGCCGACTGGTAGACGAAGTACTGGCCCAGATTCAGTCCGAAGAAATCGCCGACCGGGACCTCGATGCTGGGCTTGGAATTCCCGTCCCAGTAGGCGCGAAACACGATTTCCTTGAGATGGTTCGCGCTTTCGGCGGCGATGGTGAACCAGATGTGTGAAATGACGCCCGGCCCGGTGGCGTTGAACAGCTCCTGCGTGGCGCCGGGCGCGACCGGCCAGTAGTCTTGGTTGCCGCCGGTGCGGTCGAAACTGGATTGTTTGAGCGATTTGTAATTCTGCGCGCGCGCATAGCGCGAGAGAAAAGGCGGACCGCCTGCACCTTCGCGTGCTTGTCCTTGCGCGGCGGATGGAGCGGCTGCGGCCGCGGAGAGTCCCGCGAATCCCGCGAGGCGGCGCAGGAAATTGCGCCTTGGGGCGTCTGAAATCGGCATGCTTCCTCCCGTTTGGAATTACACATCATATCCAAGCGAGGGAGGCTGGGGTAAGCGAACCTGGCACTGGCACCGCCAGTGTGGATCGTCATTGCACCGTTGACGTTCGAAGGCGGAAACGGGGAACGGGGCCGTTCAGTTTCCGGAGGAAGACGAAAGTAATGGGGCGATGGGGATATAGACCGGCAGACTGGTCTTGCCGTCGATCGAAACGGTCAGTGGAACCTGTGCGCCGGTGGTTACCGCGGAATCCAGCTTGAACTGCACGGTGTACGCCGAGCCATTGGCCGGCGCAACGGAACCCGCCGGAATATCGATCCCGCCGGCCTTCACGTGCACGCGTCCGGGAGCAACCGCCGAGCCCGGGTCGGCCAGCCCGGTCACCAGAAGGTTGAGTACATCGCCGGGCGTCGCAGGATTATTGGGGCCAAGGCTGCTGTTGGACAGATCCTGAACGGCGGTGATCGAGGGCGGCACGGGATCGATAGAGACCACCACGGGAAAAGCCTGCGTGGCGCCATTGTTCAACTTCAGGATGGCCGGCCCCGGCTGCAGCGACGCCGGAATCACCAGATTGATCTGATTGGCCGAGGTATAGAGTATCTTCACCGGCTGACTGCCGATGCTGATGGTGGTGGGCGCGCCGCCCGGGCCCGAGGACAGGTTCAAGCCAAACAAGCTCGCCACCGAGCCCGGGAATACACCGCTCGGCAGCCAGATCGCGTCAATCAAGGTCGGCTCAACCACGGGCAAATTGGGATCGGCCGCGGTGATCTGGAAGGCCGCCGGCTGCGAGAATACCTGAAAACCGGATGTCACGCTCGCGGAAGACGCCCCGAGCTGCGCGTTGGGCGCCACCTGGACATTGACCAGCGCATGCGTGGGGCTCAGCACCCACACGCGCCGCACCAGCACGTCGCTCGAGCCAAAGCCGACGCTGGTCAGGCCATTGGCGAAACTGATGTTCGTGCCGGTGATATCGACCAGGGCGCGCGCTCCGGCAGGTAGAGTGTCTGGCGAGAAGGTCACCTTCGGGGCAGCGGGGGCCGAGCCGGTGACGGGATAGGTATACGCCGGAACGGGCGTGGCGCCCAGGAACATGGAGTTCTGCCCGTCGCTGTTGAACACCGTCAGGACGGCTGTCTGGCCGCTCATGCCCGGCGGCGGAGTAGCGGTGGCGTGCGAGCTGTCAGTCACGTTCGACGCCGCCGGAAGGCCGTCGAAATAGACCTGGCTGTCGGAAGCGAAATTCGATCCGGTGACCACTACGTTTCCATTGTCATCGGTGGTCACGGAACTGATCGAAGGCGGATCGTTATTCACGAGCTGCAGGCCGGAGGGCAGTACGTAGAGGTCGCTCCCCAGCGAGAATACGAAGTGCTGCGGACCCGCGGAAGCGCCCAACGCAAATTTCAGATCTAGCGCGAGGTAAGTCGGGGTGGTACCGTAGCCGCGCACGCCGCCAGCCGGAATGATCGCCGACCCGATCACCGTCGCGCCGAGCCCCGCCGCCGCGTGTCCGTTGGTGCCCAGTCCCGTGCCTGCCGCCGCGATGGTCGCCGATCCGGATACCAGATTGATGTAAGCGGGATGTACCGCATTCTGCGCCGGCCCGAAGTAGCTGTAAGTGGAGATGTCATAGACCGGCACTGAACCGCGAGGATGTACTGAAAAGTCGATTCCATCCGTTTCGGCCCCGGCGCGCACCGTTATGGTCGTCGCCTTGGTGAGGTCGCTGGTGCCGGGATACAACGTGCCGTCGAAGGGTCCGCTCGGGTCCACGTCGTTGCCGTCGGGATCGTTGGGAGATCGAATGTCGGCGGTCGGCGGCAGCGGCTGTACGCAGACATAGTAGGTTCCGGGAGGAATGCCGCCAATGCGGTAGGTGCCGTCCGGATTGGTCAGGGCGCTGACGGCCGAGCCTCCCGGCCGCACCGCCATAACCGACGCCATATGCACGCCCTGGCCGCCGGCGGTAACCGTGCCCGCGATGGTTCCCGTGCGCGCCGCGAGATTCCGCGGATAGAGCAGCGAGACAGCGGCGATATCGTCGGCATCCAGTGGATGCACCGCGGAGGTGGCGCGGGTCGGCGCCGTCGACATCACGCTGGACGTGAACGTGTGCTGCAGGCCCAGTGAATGCCCCACTTCGTGTACCACCGTCAGGTAAAACGCGTCGGTGTAACTGGGGCCGGGACGCTGCGTCATGTCGCTATTCAGGTGAATCATCGACTGCGTAATTGGAAAAAAAGACCCATCGGGCCGCGTGGCCATGTCCTTCGACTGAACGGGACTCGTGAACGCCAGCAATCCCGGTGGAAGCTCGCTATCGAATATCACCTCGACGCTGGGCGTGGTCTGCGCGGTTCCATCGGCATACACGCCGCCGAAAGCCACGCGAATGTCCGAGGTCGCCACCGTGTCCCACACGCGCGTGGCCTGGCGGACTTGGCTGAGGACGGAAGCGAAACTGTCGTTTGGCGGCAACTGCTGGGGACCCGTTGCGGAGACGAAGACTGTGACCGTCTTGTTGGGCAGGGCCGCCAGGTCGAACTTCGCCGGAACCGGCAGAAACGGCGCCGTCTTGCTGGTGTAGTGAATGAAATGGTAGTACGCGCCGGCGGAGGACACCGTGAGCGCCCATCCCAGCGCCAATGCCGCCACTTGCCTCTGCATCCGCATGGTCAACGGGTGCCTCCCCGGACCAGAGTCGCGGAAACCTGCGCGGTCATATCCGCGTAGCGCATTTGCACGCCTTCGTCCTGTACCGGAAGCCAGGTGTTGTGATCCAGCATGGTTTCGCCAAGAGCGGCCCGCGAGGCGATCCAGTCGTTTGTCGCGTTCTGCGTCAGGCTGAACATGCCTTGTCCCCATCCGGTGATGTAGGTTGCGCCGCTTTTGGAGGTCCAGAGAAACAGCAGGTACTCTTTGCCTTGCAACAGCTTCGGCGCGCCTGGGACATCCTGGTGCAGTCCTGCCGCGTCGCCGCCGGGAACCAGAACTTCAAGATTGGCCTGGGCAGCTCCCTTCCACCTCTCTGCCACTTGAATTTTCCAGTGAGTGTAAATGGCTGAGCCGCGAAGGTCCGCATACGAACCCACCACTTTTACCCTCACGATATCGGTCGATTTACGGGTCAGATCATCGAGCGAAAGCCGTTCGAGAGTCGCCCCCAGTAGTGGTGCGACGCATGCTGCCAGGTATAGTAAGGGAGTCGAAATGCGCCGCATGCGGATTTGGGTTGCATTCCCCATGCCAGTTCTATCTATATAATAACAGGGTATTTATAATATCCAAAGATAGGTCTGGTGTGTTGCCACGACACGGGGTGGGACAAGTTGTCCCAACCGGCGTCGGAAAAAACCGGCAAGTCCAAGGCTCCGCGCCGCTTAGCGGCTGCCGACGACTTCCCACAGGGCCGCCGCTTATGCCATTATGCCCTGGAGGTGCTTCCACAGATGAAGAAGATCGTCCTGCTCCTTTCCATTCCTTTGTCCGGCATTCTGCTGCATGGGCAATCCGCGCCCGATCCGCTGAGCACCGGCAACAAAGGCCTTTACAACAGCGTCAAGAACAACCTGATCAAGGCCGCCGAGAAGATGCCGGAAGAGAATTACGGGTTCAAGCCGACCCCGGAAGTACGCAGCTTCGGCCAGATTGTCGGGCACGTAGCGGATGCGCAGTACCTGTTCTGCTCGGCCGCGCTCGGCGACAAGAACCCGGCGCCGGGCATCGAGAAAAGCAAGACCACGAAAGCCGATCTGGTGCAGGCCCTTAACGATGCATTCTCCTACTGCGACAAAGCGTACAACGGAATGACGGACGCGCACGCGGCGGAGATCGTCACGTTTTTCGGGCGCGACCAGGCGAAGTTAACCGTGCTGGCCTTCAATAGCGCCCACAATGCCGAGCATTACGGCAACATCGTGACCTATATGCGGATGAAAGGGCTGGTTCCGCCGTCAAGCGAAAACCGCCGCTAAACCGGGCTGCAGGATGGCCGTCTACTTCCGCACATCACGCACTACCAGCAGCGGGATACGCAATTTGTGCCGCACCGAGTTGATGGTAGTGCCGAAGATCAGGTCCTTCAATCCGCCGTGGCCGTGGGCGCCCATGATGAGCAGGTCGGGCTGAATCTCGCGCGCGCTGCGGATGATCTCGCGGTTGGGGTTGGAGGAGTGGGACACCATGGGCTCGACGTCGATGCCTTCAGCGCGTAGCGCGGCCACGATTTCATCGAGATACTTCTGGCCGGCTTCAACTTCGGCCGTGGAGGATAGCGAGCCGTAGACCTGGCTCGTCACCCCTTCCTCGACGTGCAGCAGATACAGCTTGGCTTGGTGCATGCGCGCCATGGCGGCGGCGTGCGCGATGGCCTGGCGGTCGAGTGCGGTGTGGTCGAGCGGAACCAGGATGCGGTGATAAGCGGGGGCATCCGCGGCCGACGCCGCCGTGGCGGGCAGGGAGATGAGCACGCGCCCGAAACGGACGCCCCAGCGCGTGAGCAGCGGCTCCAACGCAATCCAGAGCATCAGCACTGTCAGCAGAACGCCCGCCAGGGCCACCAGCGCCATAACATAGGGGCGCCACCGGCCCGCTGCAGCGAGCCAATCGGCAACGGCCTGACGCATCAGCCACACGTTGAGGCCGACAACGATGGCCGCAGTAATCCACGCCAGGATCGCGACCCAGAGCCGATTTACGAAGTCGCCCATGCGTCGGCGGTCGCTCGTGAAATGGACCAGCGGGATGATGGCGAACGGGAGCTGCATGCTGAGGATCACCTGGCTCAACAGCAGGAGATGATAGGTGCTGCTGTCGCCGGCAAAGTAAATCGTGAGTGCCGCGGGAACAATGGCCAGGCTGCGCGTGACCAGGCGGCGGAGCCACGGCCGCATGCGGAAATTGAGGAAGCCCTCCATCACGATTTGGCCGGCCAGCGTGCCGGTCAGCGTGGAGGACTGCCCGGAACAGAGCAGCGCGATGGCGAACGCGGCGCTGGCCACCGATGTGCCGAGCAGCGGGGCGAGCAGCAGATGTGCCTGCTGGATCTCGGTCACGACGATGCCGCGCTTGAAAAACACCGTGCCAGCGACCACCAGGATGGCGGCATTCACCAGCAGGGCTGCGTTCAGCGCAACCAGCGAATCGATGAAGTTGTAGTGGCACGCGATGCGCTTGGCTATCTGGCTCAGGCCGATGCGCCGCGTTTGCACCAGCGCCGAGTGCAGGTAGAGATTGTGCGGCATCACGGTCGCGCCCAAGATCCCGATCACGATGTAGAGATTGGTGGCGTTCAGGCGCGGGACGAGTCCCGTGGCCATTTCGGAGAAGACAGGCTTCGCCAGGAAGATTTCGACACAGAAGCAACCGGCGATCACGGTGATCAGCGCCAAAACGATGGCCTCGGTGATGCGGATGCCGAAGCGCTGGAACCAAAGCACCAGCAGCGTGTCGGCGGCGGTCAAGATGACGCCCGCAAGCAGCGGCAGATGGAACAGCAGGTTCAGGGCGATGGCCGCGCCCAGCACTTCAGCCAGATCGCAAGCGGCGATGGCGACTTCGCATAATCCCCACAGTGCGTAGGTGACCGGCCGCGGATACGTTTCGCGGCAGGCCTGCGCAAGATCGCGCCCGGCTACAATGCCCAGGCGCGCGCTGAGAGTTTGCAGGAGCACGGCCATGGCATTCGACATGACCAGCACCCAGAGCAGCCGGTATCCGAATCTCGCCCCGCCTTCGAGGTCGGTGGCCCAGTTTCCCGGGTCCATGTAACCCACGCTGACCAGATACGCCGGGCCCGCGAAGGCGAACATGCGCCGCCAGATACCGACGTGCGTCGTACCGACAGAGGAATGGACTTCAGCCAGCGACGGCGTGACGGCGCCGAGCAGCTGCGTTATGCTCACAGGATTTCATGATACTTAACTATAGTTAAGTATGCAAGAGGGCGGCGAGAACAAGCCTCGGACGCCAGCAAGCCGAGTGGGCGTCGCCAAATGAACAGGCGGATTATTGACCCGAATGAACGCTACGATTTCCCCATGGCCCGCTTCGTGTCCCGCGCCAACTTGACGATCGGCCCGTAGATTTCCTTATCGAAAGGCGGGCAGCCGGTTGGGAACTGTCCTAGGGGGTGGTGTTTTTGCCGCATGAGATAGGTGCAGAAGGTCAAGGTCTTGCACACGCGGCGCTCGTCGAGTTCGCCGCGCTCGAGGGCATCGCGGGCGAAATCGGGATAGGCCAGGGCACCGCGGCCGATGCCGAAGAAGCGGATGTTGCCGGCGGCCAAATTTTTCGCGCCCGCGTTGATGGCATACTTCTGGAGCCAACTATAGCCGGTGCCGACCATGGGGAGGTCGGGGAATGCTTTTTGCAGGGCGGCGGCGATGCGGAAGTGGCGGTCGACGCCGAGCAAGGGATGTTCGGGTTGCTCGTAGTTGCCTTCGTCGGGTTTGTCGAAGGGGCGGCCGATGTGCGGGTTGTAGTAGGGGCAGCCGAGCGAGATGTTCAGTAGTTCCAGGCCGCAGCCTTGCAGCATGGCAATGGCCTGCTTGACCTCGGCGAGATCTTCGTGCAACGGATTGTTCGCGTCCACACCAAAACCGTGCGCATACGGAACCGGGTAGCGGCAGGGCGCGCCGAGGCCTGTTGCAGGATCGTGGCCGTAGGGGACGCCGTCGAAGCAGCCTAAGCGGGCGCCGATGATGAGGCGGTTGCCGCAGGCGTCCCAGATTTTGCCGATCACGTTGCGCGCGAAGCGGATGCGGTTGGAGAGCGAGCCGCCGTAGCGGCCTTCGCGCAACTTCGCGCCGGAAAGCTCGCTGAGCAGGTAGCCGTGGGTCATCTTGATATCGATGGCCTGGAAGCCGGCCTGGACGGCGAGGCGCGCGGCGGTGACGTAGTCGTCTTCCAGACGCTCGAGTTCTCCATCGGAAATTACGGGCTGGTCGGGCGGCGTGCCGGTCATGGCATCGATGAACGGGTTGTGGTAGGCGATGATGCGCCGGCCGGCGCTGTAGCGGCCGGAGTGGGTCAACTGGATCGGGATCAGGAGATCATCCGAGGAACCATAATGCTCGCCATGCACGCGGCGCATGGTTTCGAGCAGGCGTGCGAACTCGGAGACGTTATCGCGGGTGATCCAGAGCTGGCGGGTATTAGCGCGGCCATCTTCGCGGACCGCGGTGGCTTCGAACCAGACGAGTTTCGCGCCGCCGCGGGCGAAACGTTCGTAGCGGCGCCAGGTCAGCTCGTCGGGACGGCCGTCGAACGTTCCATCGCAGCCTTCCATGGGGTGGATGGCGATTGAGTTGCCCACTTTGAACCGGCCTATACGCGCTGGGCGGGCGAGTACTTCGCGGACGCGGGCGGGATCGTCTTCGAACTGGACGTGCGTTGTGCCCAGCTCGGCGGCTCCACGGCGGAGATCGTCGAGCGATTTGTAGGTGAAATATTTCATCCACCTATCACGGGTACGCCGGCGATACCTTATCGCCATCGCGCAGGGTGAAATCGGTGGGGAGCGCGATGGAATCTCCCTCCGCCACGCCTTCGGCGATCTGGACGCGGCTGATGCTCGACGAGCCGGTCTTCACGGTGCGCCAGTGGACCGTATCACCGGCCAGCGCGAGCACGCCGAAGCCGCTGGGATTGCGCCGCAGCGCTTCCTTCGGAATGGTGAGCGCATTCGGCACCACGCTCGCCTGGATCTCGGCGTTCACGTTCGTGCCGGGGACCAACTCGTGGCCCGGATTCTCGATGGTGCAGAGCAATTCGCCGACCTGCCGTGTTCCGAGCGGCTGGATTTCCGCCGGCATCTGTTCCACAACACCTTTCCAATGCTGCCCGGGCGAGGCATCCCAGTTGATGTTCACGGGGAGGCCGACGGCGACGCGGCCGAGCTCCGGTTCATCCACGTAGACGCGCACGCGCAAGCGGTCGAGCACGCCCACGCTTGCCACCAGGTCTCCCACGTTGAGGTATGCCCCGAGCCGGATGGGCACGCTGTACACCACGCCGGCGATGGGCGATTGGATGACGGTGCCGGCGATCCGCTGGTGCGCAAGCTGTACGCTGGCTTCGGCTTCACGCAGTTTAGCCTCGGCGACGGCGCGATCGGAGGAGACCACCAGCGCGGCGCGCTTGCGCTCCAGGCCCTCGATCTCCAGCTCGCTTTGGCGCAGCTTGCCATGCGCGGCTTCCACTTGCTCGTGCGTGGCCGCCTGCTTGGCTTCCAGGCGATGCAGCGCATTGTACTCGCGCACCGCAGCCTCGCGGTCGAGTTTGGCGCGATTCAGACTGCTCTCAATTTCCACCAGGTCAGTTTTTCGGCCGCCGCGCTCGATATTGTCCAGCTCCGCCTTGGCCTGCTCGACGCGTGCTTGCGCGGCAGTGAGCTGCGCCTGCAGGCCGGGGGTGTTCAATTCCGCCAGAAGTGCGCCCTTCGCGACGCGTTGTCCTTGCTTCACCGGAAGATTGGCCACGATGCCGGCGGTATCCACGCGAACCGAAGCGTAGGTCAATGGCTCGACTTTGCCGTTCGTGATCAGCGTGCTGACCAGCGTCTCGCGTTTCACTTTGGTGAAGGGAACTCTGGGCGGCTGGTTTTTCTTGGTATAGGCCCAGAAAACAATGGCGGCGAGGAACAGCAGCAGGATCAGCAGAAAGTGGCGTTTCTTCAATACGAACTCCGTCGGGCGCAATAGTCGAATAACCGCTGCCATTCGGCGCGCTGGATCTCGAGCGAGGCGCGCTCCAGCTCCGATCCTGGCTGGCGGCGGGCGCGTTCGCAAATATCGATGAACGAGAACGGGTCCCAGGCCTTGGCAAAATTCAAATCCGCATCGGGATGCGCCGCGGCAATCGCCTGCGCCGGCTCCTGGCGGTGGACGATGCCGTGCCAGTAGCCGCCGTCGGCGGAGGAGTCCGCTTGCGCTATTTCGTGCGCTTCATCGCGGCAGGAGAAATAGAGATAGAGGCCGGCCAGAGCGGCGCGGGGCGCGCGGGCGGAAGGAAACAAAGCTTCCACGGCCGAGTCTTTGATGCGTCGCAGGGCCTCTTGGGAGCAGCAGTCTCCTTGAGCCAGCGGCATCAGGCGCTCTCCGTTCTCCGCGAGCGCGAGTATGCCGGCCACCTGGGCTCCATATATTGCTGGATTCCACTGTATGACTGCCGGTTTCATGTCGTTCCGAAAAAGCCAACCTCTCTCACGATCGTGGCTCGGAAGCCACTGGCGAGCCGAGCTAGGTCAGTTGAGGGCTAAGGCTATTGTCTAACACGGATGTACGATTGGTACAGTCCACATGGAAGCGAAAACCGCACTAGTGCTGTCGGCGGGCGGCATGTTCGGCGCCTATCAAGCGGGTGCATGGCGGGAATTGTCCACCTGCTTCCAGCCGGACATGGTCATCGGTACCTCGGTGGGCGCGCTGAATGCCTGGGCCCTCGCGGGCGGCTGCTCGCCGGACGAACTCATTCGCCAGTGGACCAGCGCTTCGGCTGCCGCTTTTTTGCAACTGCGGATTCCACTGCTGCCATGGCGCGGATTCTTCGTTTACGAGAGTTTCTGCCATCACATCCAGGAGCTGTACTCCGCATTCCGGCCGCGGATCCCGTGCGGCGTGGTGATGACCGACCTGATGCGGCTGCGGCCTCGCCTTGTGCAGTCGGAAGAAATCACATGGGAGCACTTGGCGGCGGCGTGCGCCATTCCTGTTGGCGTGCGTCCGGTGCGCATCGATGGCCGGTCATATGTGGACGGCGGGCTTCTGAACATGCTGCCCTTATGGGCGGCGGCAGAGATGGGAGCGACGCGCGCCGTGGCGGTCCATGCGCTGCCGCTGATGCCGTCGAGAGTGGTGCGAGCTGGGGTGCGCGTGGTGCGCTCGATTAGCCCGAAAGCGCCGGAACCCGGCGGGTTGGAAGTCATGACGATCGCGCCGCCAGCTCCGCTGGGCACCTTCTGGGAATCGGTGCGCTGGGATCGCGATGACGTTCTGCGCTGGATCGAGCGCGGCTCTGTGGATGCGCACCGTGCCATGGCCCGCCGCTTTTCGGGTCGCGATCCGGCGCAGCGCGTTTTACAATAAGCCTTCTATGCCGAATTACCGGATCTACCGCATGAAGGAGTCGCCGCGCCAGCATTTCCGCTGGGCGCCGCATGTCTCGGGCGCCGCCAACGTGAAGCGCAGAGATTACGACGAGAGCGGCCAGATCGAGGCGGCCAATGAGTACGCCGCCTGGGAACAGACGCGCTCGACCGACCGGCCCCTCGATGTCGGCGATCTGCTCGAAACCGATAACGGCGAACTGCGAATCTGCAAATACATCGGGTTCGAAGCGGCGACGTGGGTGCTTCCACCGGCCGAACCCGCGAGTGCACCGGAGCCGTCGTTTGCGGCACGGGCCGAGTCCCCAATCGGGTATACTGCGACAGATCGGCCCGCCGGAGAATAGCAATGCGTGAAGCCCGTTTGGGAGACGTCATTGACGATTTTTGCGTGAAGTGCAAGCGCATTATGAACCACTCCGTGGTCTCACTGGTGGACAGTCAGCCCGCCAAAGTCCGCTGCCGCACGTGCTATAACGACCACGATTACCGTCACGAGCAGGCGCCGCCGCCCAAAGTCGATCCGCGCAAAGCTGCGCTGTTCAACGAAGTGCTGGCCAAGGTGCAACCGGGTGCGGAGCCCGTGCCGGTGGAACCGGCAGAGCCGGCGGAGCCGGCGAAGTCGAAGGGCAAAACGAAGAAGAAGTAGATCAGGCCGCGAATTCACGCGAATGAACGCGAATTCCGGGTCTGCGGCCGCGCGCGGCCCTGCTTGAAGCGGTAGTAACCATTTGCGTTCATACGCGTGAATTCGCGGCCAAAATTCTTTCTTCCCCGTGCCACAATCGAATCGTGAGTAAGCTTCGCTGGCATCCTTTATTACGTGAGTGGGTGGGGGTTGCGGCGCACCGGCAAAACCGGCCGCAGATGCCCGAAAACTGGTGTCCGTTCGACCCCGGATCGGGGCGGGTGCCGGAGCAGTACGACGTCCTGATCTATCCCAACGATTTTCCCGCCTTTTCGTTGGACGGTGAACCGTTCTCGGAGGAGGGCGGCCTCTATCGCACCACCGGCGCGCGGGGTTCTTGCGACGTGGTGATCTATCATCCCAAGCATCATCTTGCGCCGTCGCAGCTTTCGGCGGAGCACTGGCGCAAGGTCGTCGATCTATGGGTGCGGCGGCACGGAGAATTGGCGGCGCTGCCGGAGATTCAGTACGTCTACATTTTCGAGAACACGGGCGCGGCGATTGGCGTCACCATGCCGCACCCGCACGGGCAGATTTACGCCTTTCCGTTTGTGCCGCCGCTCGTCGGGCGCGAGCTGGATTCGGCGTCGGAGTATTTCCGCAATCACAACGAGTGCATTTACTGCCGGATTTTGCGGGAGGAACTGGCGGACCGGAGCCGGATCGTCACCGAAAATCAGGATTTCGCGGCATTTGTGCCGTTCTTCGCGCGCTGGCCGGGCGAGATGCAGATTTGCGCGCGCAGGCACTTCGGGAGAGTCACGGGGCTGAGTGACGGGGAAGCGTTGAGCCTGGCGGCCATAATTAAGAAAGTGAGGATGAAATACGACAATCTGTACGGGTTTCCCATGCCGCTCATGATGCTTTTGCGGCAGAGTCC
This sequence comes from Bryobacteraceae bacterium, assembly GCA_041486185.1. GTDB lineage: Bacteria > Acidobacteriota > Terriglobia > Bryobacterales > Bryobacteraceae > QHXW01. Next base: position 18,382 of record JBGPKX010000079.1, read on the forward strand.
GGCAAAAGGGGAGCACCCGTACTTTCATTTTCACATCGATTTTTATCCCATCCAGCGGAGTGCCACGAAACTGAAATACATGGCGGGCGTGGAGAGTGGCGCGGGGATGTTTCTGAATGACACGGTGGCCGAGGAGAAGGCGCTGGAGCTGCGGGAGACGGAGCCGCGGGGGTGAAGAGGGACGCGGGGACACCACGACAGG
>JBGPKX010000080.1:0-18552 GCA_041486185.1 Bryobacteraceae bacterium
CTCCATCGCCATGCCGACGGTCCGAGTAGAACCCACGAGGTGTTCCTGTGCGTGCGGATTCTTACCGCCATCGAAAGCCCCTGACCGCCCGTGGTCCCTTGACCATATATCGTTACGCGTCAGCCTTACTCCCTCCAAACCGGCTCCGCTACTCGCCGGCGAGCGAATCGGCTCAACCGAAGACGATCTCCTGCCTTTGCGCGCTCTGCTGTCGATTATGATAACTGTGTGTAATGCCACAGGTGAGCGCTCCTCATACCCGAAGGGACAAGCCCGATGAACAGATTCGAAGCACGCATTCAGATTCGTAGTACGCGCCCTTTGGCAGTTTTGATCCTGGCGTTTTGCATTCCTCCGCTGACTGCCGAGACCGTGTCTCCCCTGACGGCGCGAGGTTACACCGCGCTCCCCATCCCTCAGAAAGTCGCGCTCGGACCGCAGGATTTTGCTCTGGCGGATGGCTGGCAACTCGCGCTCGAGAGGGGCGTAAAGTCCGACGATGTGGCCGTCGTGTCCTTGAAGCAGGAGTTGAGGGAGAGGTTTCAGTTGAGCTTAGCGGAGACCGCAACCGCCCGCGGTCAAGGCGGCGTGCTGCGACTTGCCGTGGCTCCGAAGTCAGTTGCCATCGGTGAAGCGACCGACAAGAATAAAGACGCTATCGCGGAACAAGCCTACCGCCTCGTGCTGAAACCGCGCGAAATCAGCCTGACCGCCAACGCGGCCCCCGGATTGTTCTACGGTGTGCAAACGCTCATTCAGCTACTAAAGGCCCGCGGCGGCCGCTGGCTGCTGCCGGAAGGCGAGATCACGGATTGGCCTGACCTTGGCCTGAGAGCCATCTACTGGGACGACGCGCATCACCTCGAGCCGCTGCCCATCCTGAAGCAAGCCGTGCGTCAGGCCGCTTTCTATAAAGTGAACGGATTTGCCATCAAGCTGGAAGGGCATTTCCAGTACACGCACGCGGCGCCGCTGGTGGAACCTTACGCACTTTCGCCCGCCGAGTTTCAGGAGCTGACTGACTACGGTTTGAAATACCACGTCCAGGTGATCCCCTACCTGGATGCGCCATCGCATATTGCTTTCATCCTGAAGCATCCCGAATACGCCGCCCTGCGCGAGTATCCGGACAGCAACTACCAGGCCTGTGCGACTAACCCGGAAACTTACAAGCTCTACGAAGGGATGTTCCAGGACCTGCTGGATGCTAACAAAGGCGGGAAGTACTTTGTTCTATCCACCGATGAGCCCTATTACGTGGGTCTCGCCAAAAATGAACAGTGCAATGAGGCGGATCGCGCCAAGGAACTGGGGAGCGTGGGCAAACTGCTCGCGGAATTTGTGACCAAGACGGCGAGCTACCTGCACGATCGCGGTCGTACGGTATTCTTCTGGGGCGAGTATCCGATGAAGCCCGATGACATCGCCTCACTGCCCAGCTTCATGGTGAACGGCGAAGTCTACGGACCGGAATTTGACCCGGTCTTCAGGGCGCATGGCATTCGACAAATGATCTTCACTTCCACCGTGGGATGGAAGGAGTTCTTGTTCTCGAACTACTACATGCTGCCTCCGGAGGACCACATCCCAAGCCGGTCGGGTGGCGCCTACGAGGCGGTGCGAGGTCCGGGTTACGTGGCCCAGATGCTCGACACCATTGAGAACACAGCGGCGCGCAAGAACGCCGACCTGATGGGCACTTTTGTGGCTGGTTGGGCCGATACCGGAATTCATCCGGAGGTGATGTGGCTGGGTTATGCGACTGGCAGTGCGGCCGCGTGGCACCCCAAGGCGGCGAGCGAACAGGAGCTCATGAACCTGTTCTATCCGCTCTTCTATGGACCTAGCGCCACGAAAATGGGCCGTGTCTATCAGCTCATGAGCGAGCAAGGCCAGTTCTGGAAGGAGAGCTGGGAATCCGCTGCTTCGAACGCGCGCACGCCCATCTGGGGGGACTGGGACCGCATCAACCATCCGCCCCAACCCGCGGAAGACCAGACCCTGCCGCTGCCGCCCGTTCCTTCGCCGGAGGTCCTGACCTTGAATTACGACTGGGCCTCGATGAGCCACCGGCGCCTTCAGATGGCGGGCCGCTTTCTCGCCGACAACGACGAACTCCTGGATCTGCTGCACCAGAATCTCCAGCAGGTCGAGTTCAACCGCTACAACCTGGAGCTGTACATTGGAATTGCGCAGCTTTATCGGCAGAACCTCAACATGCTGCTCGACCTGGGTCGCGCGAACACTGCAATGCAAGCGGCGCAGGCGGCTGCCGCCAAGTCCGATCCCAAGCGCGCGGTGGCGGCCCTCGATCGCACACTGGATATCGCGGAGAACATTCGCCAGCAGAGAAACGAGGCATTCCGTGATGCCGTCGCTACCTGGTACAAAAGCTGGTATCCGCGGGTGCCGGAAGTCAACGGGCGCAAGTTTCTCGACCGGGTAGACGATGTCAAGGACCATCTCCCGGTGCGCACCGTCGACATGACGTACCTCATCTACCGTCAGCTTCTCTACCCCCTCGGGGATTGGGCGGCGAAAGTGGGAAGTGCGCGCGACGAGTATGCCCGCGCTCATGACCTCCCGCTCCGTAACCGGCAACTAGATTGGAAAGATTTGTCGACTTTCGTTACTGCGCCCCGCGCGGGCGATGGCGACGACCAGTGATAGCGGCGGGCGTTCGCCTAAGCGGCTTGTCACCGCATTGGACTCGGCGATGCTCCCGCCACCTTCCTGTTCGGTAATCTCTCCGGAAATGTCTCTTGCGCCGGCCCTGTGCGCACGGGCCTGGGGGTTGACCCGAGGCTCACAGTTGCAGATCATAGACAAGATCGACATGGCCGCAAGACCGGTTGCTGTCGGCACGAAGTGTCAGGTGTCTGAACGGAGGATCAGGCCGTGATCTTGTTGACCGGCGCGAACGGTCACCTGGGTGCAAATCTGCTGCGGCGTCTCCTGCAGGACGGCGAGCAGGTGCGCGTACTCCTGCGGCCCCATAGCGACAACAGTACCGTCGACGGTTTGCCCGTCGAGCGCGTCTATGGCGATCTGCGCGACCCGGAAGCGGCGACCGCCGCGGTCCGGGACTGTTCACACGTTTATCACGCGGCTGCCAAGGTCTCGACGGTCGACCATCGGCCCCGTGAAATCTATGAGTGCAATGTAATCGGCGCCCGGAACCTGTTGCGGGCGGCCGCGGAGGCGCGCGTCACGAAAGTGGTAGTTTCGGGTTCGCTCAGCGCCGTGGGCCACGACCCCCATCAGCCATGCGACGAATCGGTCCCGTTCGATCCGTTTCAAAAGCACCTGCCCTATTCGATCAGCAAGAGCTTCGTGGAACATGAGTGTCTCAAAGCCGCCGTCGATGGCCTGGACGTGGTTGTGGCCGTCTCTTGCGCCATCCTGGGCCCGTGGGATTTCAAACCCTCGCGCATGGGCAGAGTGCTGATGGACTTTTCCAACCGGCGAATGAAAGCATACGTACCCGGCGGCTTCGAATTCGTTTCCGCGCGCGATATCGCCGAAGGTCACATCCTGGCCATGCGCAAAGGCCGCTCCGGCCAGAAGTACATCTTCAGCACGCAGTTCCTGACGGTCGACCAGTTGATGGACATCTATCAGCAGGTGACCGGCCAGCCGCGCCCGCCGTTGCGTGTTCCGCCGGCGCTAATGGCGGGAATTGCAGAGGTCTCGAGCTTCGTGATGACGCGCCTTTTCCCCGGCGTTCCGCAGCGATTCACCCCGGCCGCCATCCGGTTCCTGCGCATGCAGCGCCGCGCCAGTTGCGATAAGGCCAGACGGGAACTCGGTTATCAGCCTACAAGCATCGCGGATGCCATTCAGCAGGCTTACGACTGGTTTGTCGATCGCGGCGCCATTCGTCGGCCTTCACCGGCGGGGCGTGCGGCGCGTGTGAAGGTCGCCGACTTATGAGCGGTCTCCCAATTCCCCGGATGGATGGCGGATTGCCCTGGTTAGGGCACGCGCTCGAATTCCGCCGGAACCCGGTAGCTCTCCTGAGGCGCGGGCGCGAAACTTGCGGCGAGCTCTTCTCGTTTCCGCTGGCGGGCAAGACGGTGCACGTGTTCACCGAGCCGCGCGGCAACGAGGCATTCTTTCGCGCTCCTGACGATCAGTTGAGCGCCAAAGAGGCCTATCAGTTCACCGTACCCATGTTCGGCAAAGGCGTGGCTTACGATGTCACCCCGGAATTGATGGATGAACAATTGGGCTTTATCATGCCTGCGCTGCGCGATGCGCGCATGCAGACCTACGCCCGGGCGATGGAGGAGGAAGCCCAGACATTCACGGCGGGCTGGGCCGAGCGCGGAGAATGCGATCTTCTCGAAGCCATGAATGAGCTGACGGTTTTCAACGCCTGCCGCTGCCTGATCGGGCGCGACTTCCGGCGCCACCTGTCCGCCGAGTTCGCCCACAGTTACCATGATCTGGAAGCCGGTGTGAACCTGATGGCGTTCTTCAAGCCGCACTGGCCGTTACCGGCGATGCGCCGGCGGGACCGCGGCCGGGCTCAAATCGTCCGGCTCATCTCTTCGGTGCTCGACGAACGCCGGCGGCGCGGGCCAGGCGACGAAGATTTCGTCGACACCCTCATGCAGGCCCGCTATGCCAATGGCAAAACGCTCACCGATGATGAGATTGTGGGGTTGCTACTAACCTTGATTTTTGCCGGCCAACACACTAGCGCCGTCATGGCCGCCTGGACCGGAATCCTTCTTCTGCAGCATCCCGAGCATCTGGACCGTGTGAGGAAGGAGCAGGAAGGGGTGCTCACCGGTGAAGCCATGACTTTGGCGGCGCTCCGGAAGCTGCTGGTGCTCGAGCGGTGCATCAAGGAAGCCGAGCGCATGTATCCGCCGCTGGTGATGCTGATGCGGATCGTTCTGCGCGATCTCGAATATCAGGGCCGCGTGCTGCCGGCCGGCGATCTTGCCATGGTCGCGCCCGCCGTCACCCACCGGCTGCCGCATATCTTCGTCGATCCCGAACGATACGATCCGGATCGTTTCGCGCCCGGACGCGAAGAGGACCGGCGCACGCAGTTCGCGCTGATCGGCTTCGGCGGCGGGAAGCATCGCTGCATCGGATCGGGATTCGCCTATCAACAGATCAAACTGATCTGGACGGTTTTGCTGCGCGACTTCGAATTAGAGCTGGCAGAGGCTGATCAGCAGCCGGATTATTCGACTTTTGTGGTGGGCCCACGGCGGCCCTGCGTGGTGCGTTACCGCCGGAGAACCGCGAGCGGAACAGGTGTCCGCGCCCGTGCCTTTGCTGCGGGCAACAATGCCTACTCCACAACGGAAACACGTCTATGATCGAGCCGTCGCCAGGACCACCCCCGTCATTCGGAGAAGCCCATAACCGGCGCCAAAAGGCGCGTGCCGCCGGTCTTCATCCCGACTACTGGTATGCGGTGGAATACGACCATGCGCTCAAGCGTGGCCGGGCCATGGAGGTCCAATTCTGGAATCGGTCCATTGCGCTCTATCGCGACGAGAATGGCGCCATCCACGCTATCGAGAATCGCTGTGCCCACCGCCAGGTAAAGCTCTCGTTCGGTCAGGTCAAAGGCTGCAACCTGGTCTGCCCGTACCACGGCTGGACCTATGACGGCGAAGGGCGCGTCACGGAGATTCCTCACGAGCTTTTTGGGCGGTCAATGCCGCGGTTCAAAGTGCCGTCTTATCCCGTGCGCGTGCGCTATGGTCTCATCTGGATCTTCCCGGGGAATCCGGCGTTGGCAGAAGAAAAAAGCCTCCCGGAGATCCCCGAACTGGAGGGGAAAAATCGCTGGGCCTGCGTACCCATCGACTTCACCTGGCACGCCCATCACTCGATGATCATCGACAACGTGAGCGACTTCACTCACGCCCACCTGCATCGCCAGTACCGGCCCTTCACCGACGCCAAGCTGACCAGCTACGAGGCTGCCGGTGATCAAGTGTTCCTCAGTTACGATACACAGGTCGGCCGGGGGCGCGTTTCGGGATTATTTGTGGATCGCCGGCGTGTCAAAACCGACCACATGGACCTCTGCTTCGACTATCCGTATCAACGGTCGAACACGGATAACCGGATCAAGCACTGGTGCTTTGTTCTGCCCATTAACGAGCGGAGCACGCGCGTATTTTTCCTCTTCTACTTCGACGCGCTTAAAATTCCATTCGTGCCCATCCGCATTCCGCAACGATGCATGACTCTCGTGCTCAAAATTGCCAATCGGGTGCTCATAAGTCCACTGCTCAGCCAGGACGGTTTTGCCGTGGAGGCCGAACAGGCCGCCTACGAGAAACACTGGAACGCACCCCTGGCCGAGCTCAATCCGGTGGTCGGCCTGTTCCAGCAGCTCATCATTCGCCGCTGGGAAGAATACTTGGCCAGCTCAGAAAGAGATTCGATTTCGATCGCGCAGGCCCAATGAAATGGAGTTCGTCAACCCTGGAGAATGCGAAAAACACGCGCGGCGTCGAGCGGGCGCTGGACTGGCTGGCTCTGCGGCAGCACGAGGATGGCTGCTGGGAAGGCGAGGTGGTTTGGTGCCCCATGATTCTCGCCCAGTACGCGATCGTGCAGCGAATTCTGGGCCGCACTTTGGACGAACGCACACGCCAGGGCATCATCCGCCACTTCGAGGTCACACGTAAGAAGGACGGCGGCTGGGGACTGCATCCGGAATCGGGTGCTTATGTATTCGTCACAACACTAGCCTACATTGCGTTGCGCCTCCTGGGCGTGTCTGCCGATGATCGGCTGGTAGCGCCAGCGCGCGCATGGCTGCAGGCGCAGCCCGGCGGAGTTCTTGCGATCCCTACCTGGGGCAAGTTCTGGCTCTCGATGCTGGGACTCTATGAATACTCGGGGATGAACCCGGTTCCTCCCGAATTGTTTCTGCTCCCACGCTGGCTGCCGTTCCATCCCGACAAGCTTTACTGTCATACGCGCTACATCTATCTGGGGATGTCGTACCTTTATGGCCGGCGCTTCCGCGCTGAGCTGACCGGAGAGATCGAAGCGTTGCGCCGCGAGCTTTACCCGGCGCCCTATGGCGAAATCGATTTCGCATCGCAGCGCCATCATCTCGCTACATCAGACGTCTATGTGCGGCCCAGCGCCGTGCTGCGGATGACCTGGAATCTTCTCAACACCCTCGAACGGCTGCGCCCGTGGATACCCGGCAGTGGCGCGCTGCGGCGGCGGGCCCTCGGACGTTGTGCGGAGCGCATCGTTTATGAGCAGCGCGCCAGCCGGTTTCAGGCCATCTCGCCCGTCAACGGCCTGTTGAACACGCTAGCGCTGTTTGACCGCGGACACGTGGATGCAGGCCCCAGTCTCGCAGGTCTCGAGAGCTGGCGCTGGGAGGATTCTGAAGAGGGAGTGCGGCTCGCCGGGGCGCGGTCGAATGCCTGGGACACCGCGTTTGCGATGCAGGCCGCCCTGGAGCATAGGCCGGCTCAGAATGAGCAGCGAGAGAGTCTGCAACGCGCATACGGTTTCCTGCGTGACACCCAGATCGTAAACGATTTGGAAGGCTGGAAGGAACAAGCCCGCGACCGCGCGCTCGGCGGCTGGTGCTTCAGCGACGGTAAGCACCAATGGCCTGTGAGCGATTGCACAGCCGAAGCCCTCTGTGCGATTCTGTCGTCCCACGACATCTCCGGCCTCATTCCCGACGCAGACAGGATTTCAAGCAACCGGCTGGCACTGGCGGCGGACTTCATCCTTTCACGCCAGAACGCCGATGGCGGCTTCGGTACCTACGAGCGGCGGCGTGGCGGGCGCTTGCTGGAAAGGGTCAATCCCTCCGAAATGTTTGGCCAGTGCATGACCGAGGGATCCTATATCGAGTGCACTTCTTCAGCCGTTAAGGCGCTGGCGCGGTTTCGCGCGCACCATCCCGAGTGGCGGAGGGCCACGGTGGATCGCGCCATCACGGGAGCTTGCCGCTTCCTGCGCTCCCGGCAAAGGGCGGATGGTTCCTATCCAGGTTTTTGGGGGATCAATTTCACTTACGCGACTTTCTTCGTCATGGAAGCGCTGCACGAAGCGGGGACGCCGGCCAACGATCCACTCCTTCAGCGGGCCGCGCAATGGCTTGTCGCGCGGCAGCGGCCCGATGGAGGCTGGGGCGAGCATTTCGAGAGCTGCCTCGATGGCGTCTACCGGGAGCATCCGCAAAGCCAGGCGGTGATGACAGCCTGGGCCCTGCTTGCGCTGCTACCCGTGGCGGGACCGCGATCGGATGCCATCGAGCGCGGAGTCCGCTGGCTTCGCGAGCATCAAAGCCCGGATGGTTCCTGGCCGCGCGAGGCCGTCAACGGCGTCTTCTTCGGGTCGGCGATGCTGGATTATCGCCTGTACCGAATCTACTTTCCGGCCTGGGCTTTGGCTCGGCATAGCCGCATGACGGAGGGCCATTCGTATTAATCCGGAGGAGCGAAGCCCATGTCTCAAGTCGGTCAATTCGACGTAATCATCGCCAAGTGGCCTTTGGCTCAATAGCACGAAAGGGCTTAGTATATGCCCGGGATCACGCGCCAACGCACGCGCTTGCAATAGCGCTCCCAGTCCTTCCCGTACTTGGCGTGGCACATCGCCGAATCCCTCCGTTCCCGGTGCACGAGGAGGATCACGAAGTACACCAAATAGAAGTAGGGAAGCGGGTGCTGGAACAATGCCGGCAGGCACCAGGCCAACGCCATCAACAGGTCTCCTAGATAGTTCATGTGCCGGGAGATCCCCCACCAGCCCGATACCAGGAGCGGTGTGCCGCGGGCGGTTTCAATGTAGTCCGGCTTTTTTCCAAAAATTGGACGGGTCGGATCTGTGCGGAACTTATGCTTCTGAATGTTAGCGCCGCGGAAAATCGCGTAGCCCGTCATGTTCAGTCCGATGATCGCGGCGGTAGCCCAGACCGGCAGCTCATGAGGATGATGAACCAGGTAGAAAGCCTGCAAAGTGTACGTGAATGGCACCCAGACTAAGTCCCCCCAGCACAGCATCCAGCCGAAATTCTCATGCTTGATGTCCCAGGTCGTAAGAATGGCCTCTTCGTGGAAAAAGTAGTCCGCGATATAGAAGAACTGGAACGCCACAACCAGTATCATCGCTGTGCTCACGCGCCCGTGAAGCTGGTACTGCTTGGCGGCCAAGGAGAAGTTGATCAGAACCCACAAGATGAGACCGGGTCTGGCCTCGCAAAACAGCTTGAGGTCGAACCCCCGAACCCGCGGGTTCAGGGCTGTGCCCAGGAAATATTCATAGAAGGGGTTGGCGCTGGTACGCTCCGATTGCGGTGACCTCTTTCCCATCCAGTAAAGAAATACGCTGAACGCGAAAGCAAACAGGTTCGCCGTCGTCAGCAACGGCCCAAACTCATCATGCAGGATTGTGGCGGGCACCAACCCCGCGGTGCATAGCATCACGGAGGTCACCATCGTGAACCAGAACGAGAACCAGTCGTTCATTTTGTAAGCCAGGCGCGAGCCATCGGCCAGCGGCAAGCCTGCGCGGACCTTGCCAGGCACAGCGATCTGCAAGAGGGTCTGTCCCAGAAACCACGCCAGATAGAGCGTGATGGCCTTGACCGTGGGTGCGGGAATCCTGGCCAAAAAGCTCTTCCAGTCTTCAAGGGACTTCGGCACGATCAGCTCTCCGCCAAAAGCGTTGACGCAGATCCACAGATAATAGGTGAGAGGAGGCAGGGCGATCATCAGCAGCAACGCCCCAAGGAGGTTTGCGCCGTCAGATCTTGCCGTGGAGGAGTTCTTTAGCGGCGAGCTTGCCATAGATTCGCAGCGTCTTCCAGGTCGTCTTTGCATCCAGACTCATGAGGGCGCCGCTGACGGCCATCGGCAAGGCGGTAGGGGTCGGGCCGCGCCCGTACTCCAGCAGCCAGCAATCCGCGGACAATCGAAAGCCCTTAACCTGCCGCTTTTTCAGAAGCGCCAGCTCGCCCGGCTGGTGCACGGTGCGCTCGTGAAAGCGCTCCTCCGTGTAGGTCCACATCTCCCCGGCGAGCACAATATCGTAGATTTCCACCCAATATCTTCCGGAAAAACCCTCCGTACCTACCGGGGTTCCAAAAACAATCACATACTCGCTGAGCGATCCGTGCAGGATCGTCATGATGCCCGTGGCTCCTCCGGCGATATTGAAAAGCCAGTCCTGTTTGGTGTTCACGTGTCCGGGACAGGCGCGGGCGAGATCGTCGATGATGTGCGCGACCATTTGCCGGTGGGGCGCGCCAATCCATCTGCGCGCCACCGCCTGCAAGTCTTCGGGATGGAAGATGTATCCCATGCTCGCCACCAGGTCCATTTGGCCGACAACCCGGCAAATCCCTCACTCACGTAGACCTGTCCGCAAAACGGCGCTTCTGGTCTCAGGGAGGTGTCAGTATATCTCAAGTCCTTCCCGCTGTAGCCCAAACTGGACCCGGACTTGATCTGAACCAGCGCCCGTAATCCGTTCGTAATGAGCCCGCCGGCAAACTGACAGACAGCTGCGGAAGAAAATCGGCTCGCCAACGTGTTTGCTTTGACCTATAGAGTTAGAATTAGTGCAGAAGCGTGGCCGGTGGAAAAAGAGGGAGTTGCTATGAGTCGTTTTTGCGCGATTCTCCTGGTTGCAGCCTCGATGGCTGCGGTGGCACGGGCGCAGGGTAGCGGCGCTATCGAAGTACCAGACACCATCGCCGGTCCATACTCGCCGTTTCTGGTGACCCGGATCGTCAAAGGCAAGATTGCCGGCATCAAACAGGACACCCACGTCACGCTTGTTCTCATCGAGGACAGTAGAGGCCGGCGCGGGGCCCTCAAGATCAACAGCAAAACCAAGTTCAAAGCCGACAAGGGAACCGAATACGGCAGTAAGAAGCACATCACGCCGGAAGACCTGGAAATCGGACAGAGCGTAAAGATCATCTTTGCCGCAAATACGGGCCAGGTTCTGGAACTTCGATTGACCGCGAAGACCTGAGTGGCCGTGGCCAGAGCCTGTGCCGGATTCGATTGAGTCCACTGGCTGAATTCCCGCATCTACTGGTGATTGGACTCCTGGAAACGGAATCATCAGTCCGCTTCGATAGAAAGGCAGCACAAAAATGGAAGATTCATCCCGCCCAATCCGCATTGTTGTGATCAAGGGCAGCGTCCGTCCCGGCAACTACACCAGCATGGCTTCTGCGCTCGTCGTGGACGAGCTCCGGAAAAATCCGAAGGTGTCGGTGGAAGTCGTCGATCCCGGCGTTCTGCATCTTCCCTTTCCAGGGACGGACCCGCGTTCGCCAGCCACGAAACAATTGCAGGATACCGTCCAGGCTGCAACCGGCGTGATCCTCGTGACGCCCGAGTACCACGGGAGCTTCAGCAGCGTGATGAAACTCGTCATCGAGAATCTCGGCTTCCCTTCCATGCTGGCGGGCAAGCCGGTGGCGTTGCTCGGCGTGGCCGCCGGTTCGATCGGCGCCATCAAGTCGCTCGAGCAGTTGCGCGGCGTAGCTTCGCACGTCGGCGCCGTCGTTCTGCCCTTGCCCATTTCCATCGCCAACGTGCAGAAGGTGTTCGACCGCGAAGGCCACATCCTGGAACCCGCCGTCGAAAAAATGGTCCGCCAGGTGGCCACCAACCTGATGGGCTACATCGAAAAGAATCTGTGCCCCGCCGTGACCCTCGAGCGGCTCTTACGCGAAGGCATAGCCGCCACCCCTGACGTCGTCACCATCTGATCTCGACTAGTGGCCTGTCGCATGACCGCTCCCTCACGGTAAGCGCCTCCGTAAGGTACACTCCGAGCCGCGCGCGTCAGCAAGCGTTTTTCGGATACTAGCGAATTCATTGCGACACTCCGCTGGCGCGCCGCCGGTATTAAGATAGGTCGATCCATGAGCCCATCCGCCATCTGGCGTAAGCTGTTCGACGTGCGTAAGGGCGAGTACACACGCACGCTGTTCATGTCGCTCTACCTGCTCTGCGTGATGGTGGCGTATTACATCCTCAAGCCGGTTTCAGCGGCAATGTTCCTCAACAAATTCAACATCGATAAGCTGCCGTATCTGTATATCCTGATCGCCGGTGGCGGCGGCGTGCTGGCCTATCTCTACACCCGGCTCGCGCTCCACTCTTCACTCATGGTTGCGGTCACATGGACCATGCTGATCTCGGTGGTCTGTCTCATCGCGCTCTGGTGGCTTATCGGGCTGAATCTCGCGTGGATGCTGTACGTGTTCAACGTCTGGGTGAGCCTGTTCAGCATCATCCTGTTCTCGCAGGGCTGGCTGGTGGCCGCCAACGTTTTTGATTCACGCGAAGCCAAGCGCCTCTACGGATTGTTGGGCCTGGGAGCGGTCGTGGGCGCGGCCATAGGAAGCGCGGTCACCACGTTTACCGTCAAGATTGTGGGCACGCGGAATCTCATCCTGGCCTGCGCCGTGATGGTGATTCTGGCCTTTGGCGCTTTCCTCGGAGCCGTGCGGCAGCGCGGAGAATCGCTCGTGGGAGCACGCGCCGCGGATGCGGAAAAGCTGGAGTTTTCGGCGCGCGATATCTTCTCCGCGGTAGCGCGCTACCGGCACCTGCAAGTCATCATCATGATCATCCTGCTCACCTTCATCGTGGATGAGCTGGTCGACTTCCAGTTCCAGGCGATGGCCAAGCACCGTTTCCAGGGTGACCATCTCACTGCCTTCTTCGGCGGCTTTTACGTTTACCTGAACTTGGTTTCGCTGGTCTTGCAATTGTTCTTCACCGCCTGGGTGGTGCGCCATGTGGGCGTGGGCGGAACATTGCAGATCATGCCGGTATCCATCACCGTGGCCTCGCTCGCCGCGGCCGCCATACCGGGGCTGATCTCCGCCGTCCTCCTGCGGTTCTCGGAAGCGGTCAACCGCTACACCTTCAACCGTACCGGCATGGAGCTGCTGTACCTGCCGCTGGCGTCGGATCTGAAGAACCGCACCAAGGCATTCGTGGATATTTTTGTCGACCGGTTCGGCCGCGGCATCGCCGGCGTGCTCCTGGCTGCCATGCTCTGGGCCGGGTTGCGCGATATGCGCATCGTAGCCATGTTGACCCTCGTATTTACCGCCGCCTGGATTCTGCTGGCGCATATCGCCCAGCGCGAGTACATCGGCACCGTGCGTGGCCGCATCGAGCGGCGGCGGCTCGAGCTGGAGGATGCCCGCGTGACCGTGGGCGATCCCGCGACTTTGCGCTTGCTGGAAGAGACGGTGGCGTGCGCCAACGCGCGCCAGGCATGCTATGCGCTTTCCATGCTGGCGGAAGCGCCGGGTTACGACCTCGCGCCGCTGCTGCGCCGGCTCTCCACGAGTCCGCTCGTCGAGGTGCGTGCCAAGGTTTACGATATCGCCGGCTCCACCGGATCCATGGAATTGCTCGCCGCGGCACTCGCCGAAATCCACTCGGTTGAATCGGAAAACGTGAAGCCGGCAGTCGCCTACGTCCTGGCCGTGTCCCCCGAAGCCACAGCCCGCGCCGCCGAGTTTCTAAGCCATGTGAACTCCACCGTGGTGGATGGGGTCATCGAGGCTCTGTGTGACAAACGGGAGCTTGCCCGGAAAGTACTGACGCCCGAGTGGATCGCTGCCGCGGCCGGAGCTACCAACCCGGATCGCAGAAGGATAGCCGCTTCCGCCATTGCGGTCCGTGGCGAGGAGATGCCGAACGAACTGGCGCGACTGCTCGATGATCCTGAGCCCTGCGTGGTTGCGGCGGCGTGTCGCGCCGCGGGGACGCTGGGTAGCCGCGCCTCGCTCGATCGGATGATACGCAGGTTGGACCATCCCGCTCTCCGCAGCGTGATCATCGAATCGCTGGCTGCTTACGGAGCGCGCATCTCCGGCGCGCTCGGCGATTGCCTGGCCGATGAATCCGTGCCCATGGGTGTCCGGCGGCAGATTCCTCGCGTGCTGAAGCTGATCCGCGATCAGCGCAGCGTGGACGTGTTGCTGAAAGCTCTTTCGCAGCCGGAGCTCTCCATCCGCGCCGCCGTGTTGCGCGCTTTGAGCCATCTGCGCGAGACAGCGCCCCGCCTGGATTATGGCGAAACATTCGTAACCGAGCAGATCCTGCACGAAGCGCGCCACTATTTCGATCTCTTCTCCGCGCTAGAGCCGTTTCGCGATCACAAGAACACACCGACCGCCACCGGCCTCCTCACCCGGGCTCTCGAAGAGCGGCTGCAGCAGACCATCGAGCGCCTCTTCCACCTCCTGGGCCTGCGCTATCCGCCGGAAGACATGCATGCCGCCTATCTGGCGGTGCGGCGGCGCCGGCGCGAGCAGTTTTTGGCCGCGCTCGATTTTCTCGATACCGTGCTCGAGCGCCCGCTCAAACGCGTCCTGTTGCCGCTGCTCGATAGCCCCGAAGGTTTGGCCGAGCGGGGCCGCGATCTGTTCGGCGTCGAAATTCGCGACGCGGAAGCTGCCATGCGCGATCTGATTCGCTCGGCGGACCCTTGGCTCGCGGCTTGCGCCATGGCGGCTGCCGCCGAACAGAAGCTCTACCGGCTGGCTCCGGATATCGCGGCCGCGGAAGAACAGGCAGGAACGGAAGTGTTACAAGTGGCACGCTCGGCCAAGCTGGCGCTTAGCGCATAGATGAATCAGGCTTCCCCACGATTTTTGGATGGGCCCGCTTCCTCACGGTCGCGGCTCGGTACAAGATTTCTGAGCCGCGCGCGTAAGCAAGCCGATGCTCTCAGGGCCTCTTAATCCTTGCTCAGAATCTTCGCCCCGAGCGCGCCGCCGGCCATACAGGTCAGCGTCAGGATAGCGAACATCTCCACCAGCGAGCGCAGAATTGCCAGTGGATTCTGCAAGACCTTGATGGCCTCGTCCACCCTGCTCTGCTGAACCGCAAAATCCTTGAGACCGTTCCTCAGCGCGTCGACTCCCCCCACTTGCTGAATCGCCACCATGAGAAACGCAAACAGCATTGTGAGCAGCGCGCAGCTCAGCAAACCGGTGATCCAGCCCATGCGCGCGCCACCACGGACATTCAGCCGCTGGCCGGTGCGCCGTTTGTAGATCCACACCGAAAGGTACCCGGCCCCAAGCCACCAGAGAATGGACATGTACTGCACCACCGGGATCATCATCATCAGGCAGACCAGGGCCGCGGCCAGAAGGCCAACGCGCAGCGCGACAGGATTCCGGAAGCTGAGTGGCACTGGCGCAGCAGCTTCCACGGGCGGCGGCAGGATGGCGGGCGGCGCCGTCTCCTCAGCCAGCAGTCGCGCGACGGGCTCGTCGCGTTGTGGCTTTCCGCATTTGTGGCAGAAACGCGCGTCGGGCGGCAGTTGCGCGCCGCAGGTGCAAAACTCGGGCATTGAGTGAACGAAAGGTCTACGTTCAGTTTGCCGCAGGCTCACCCATAGATGCAAGCCCGATGCGGGTCCTGCCGTCCTGCTCGTGGATGGCGACGATGCGCTTGTAGCCGTCCTCGGTGAACTCCATCTGCAGGTTGCCGTGCCGCGACTTGGTGATCATCCAGTGCGGCAGTTCACGATGATAGAACTCCTTCACCTTGTCGACGGAGTCATCGGTCGAGTACTCGGCGGCCAGAACACTGAACTCTTTATGAGTGGAATTGAAGTCAAATTCGAAACTGGCGCCCCCGCCGTGTTCGTCTTCACGGATGGCGCCCGGGTAGACCGGCACGCCGATCACCTTGGGATCGAGTTTCTCGTGGGCTTGTACACGCATCGAGCCAATGGGCGTATCAACCTTGACCGTGTCGCCGTGCGCGCCCCGCGTCTTTTGCACGTGAATGTTATCCGCTAAATAAATGCCGGCCATGAAGACTCCCAGTACGGCCAGCGCCGCCAGAATCAGAAATGCCACCAGAACCCCGGCCAGCACCCCACCTGCTTGCGAATGATTCCGCTTCATGAGTTTCCCTTTCCAGGTTCTACGAAAGCCACCTCCGAAAAGTTCCCGCAAATTCCCCTCCGGAAGGGATCACCCCCCCGACGGTAGCGCAGGGCTGCCGCGCCGTTTGCGGAAGACCTGCGGCCTTTCGCCCGGCTCTTGCCAGCCATCCGCAGGTCCCCGCGGAAGAACGCGTGACCCAGCGCGACAGAAATCCACGCGGCGCCCGTAAGCAGTCCGCTACCGGAACCGCACCTTCACGTCCGGCTTGTTCTCCAGGTGCACCGTGTCCACAAAACGCACCTTCGCCGGCGCCAGCGTCATCACGATGGATTGCGTTCGCGTCCCGTCCCCGAAGAAGCGCACGCCTTTCAGCAGATTGCCATCCGTAACCCCGCTCGCGGCGAACACAATATTGCGGCCCGGCGCCAGCTCCTGCGTGTTATAAATCTTCCGGTCGTCGCGAATGCCCATGTCACGCATGCGCTCGCGCTGTTGCTCGTCTTTGACCACCAGCCGCCCCAGAATCTCGCCATTGAGGCAGCGCAGCGCCGCGGCCGTCAGCACGCCTTCGGGCGCTCCGCCCGAGCCCATCACGGCGTGCACGCCCGTTCCCGCGACCGCCGCCGCAATCCCGGCCGAGAGGTCGCCATCGCCGATCAACCGGATGCGCGCGCCTGCCTCGCGAATATCCGCAATCACCTTTTGATGACGCGGCCGGTCGAGCACCACCACCACCAGATCGTCCACGCCCCGCTGCAGCCGCCGCGCGATCGCCTTCAAATTGTGCTTCACCGGCGCGTCCAGATCGACGGCGCCCTTCGCCGCCGGCCCAACGATGATTTTTTCCATGTAGCAGTCGGGCGCGTGCAGCAGGCCGCTGCGCTCGGAGGCCGCCAGCACCGTGATCGCTCCGCCGGCGCCGGTGGCGCACAGGTTCGTGCCCTCCAGTGGATCGACCGCGATATCTACCGTGAGCGCGCCAGCTTGATCCTTCGCCGAGCCGACTTTTTCGCCGATGAATAGCATCGGCGCTTTGTCGCGCTCCCCCTCGCCGATCACGATCGTGCCGTCGATCGCGATGGTATCCAGGCATCGCCGCATGCTCTCCACCGCCGCGTGGTCGGCCGTGTGCGGGTCGCCCATCCCCATGGTGCGCGCCGACGCGATGGCCGCATCTTCCACCACGCGCAAGACTTCCAGCGAGAGGTCGAACATGCTAGAGTTTTCTCCTCATGGACGATATCACACTTCTGGTATTGGTCGACCCCGCCGATCCGCAACTGGACATGCTGAAAACGCTGTCGGGAACCACGATCACCGTGGGCAATACGCCGGAAGTTTTTGCCCGTATCGCGCCCGCGGCGGACGTGATTCTCCACTGGTCCGCGGACCTGAAAGTTTTCGAGCAGGTGTGGCGCATGGCGCCGCGCGTGCGCTGGGTGCATTCGCGCTCGGCCGGCCTCGATGGCGTGCTGTTTCCCGAGCTGGCCGCAAGTCCCGTGCCGCTCACCAATGCGCGCGGCGTGTTCAGCGAGATACTGGCCGAGTTCGCCATCGGCGCCGTCCTGTTTTTCGCCAAAGATTTCCGTCGCATGGTCCGCAGCCAGATGGCCGGAATCTGGGATGAGTTCGATACCATCGAAATTCGCGGCCAGAGCCTGGGAATCGTGGGTTACGGCGATATCGGGCGCGCCGTGGCGTGGCGGGCGCATGCGCTTGGCATGAAGGTCCTGGCTTTGCGGCGAAGGCCGGAACTTTCACGCGGCGATCCCAACGTCTCGCAAGTCTTCAGCTCCGATCAAAAGCATGAGCTGCTGGCGCAATCCGATTATGTAGTTGCAGCCGCGCCGCTGACGCCTGAATCGCGCGGCATGATCGCCTCGCCGGAGTTCGAAGTCATGAAGCCCACGGCTGTGCTGATCAATATCGGCCGGGGCCCCGTGGTGGATGAAGCCGCGCTGGTGCGCGCGCTCGAGCGGCAGCGCATCCGCGGCGCGGCCCTCGATGTCTTCGACACCGAGCCTCTGCCCGCCGGCCATCCGTTTTACAGGCTGGACAATGTGCTGCTCTCGCCGCATGCGGCCGACCACACGCCCGACTGGAAAGAGCGTACAATGCACCTGTTCCTCGAAAATTTCGAGCGCTTTCGCCGCGGCGAGCCGCTCCTCAACGTCGTGGATAAGAAACTGGGTTATTGAGAAGGGTTACTGACGTGATGATGCGATTCTTGTGTTTCGTAATTCTCGTGGCCGCGCAGGCGCCCGGCCAGACCTACCAGCCGACGGAAGCCAATCTGAAGGCGCGCGACTGGTACCAGAACGCCCGCTTCGGTATGTTCATCCACTGGGGCGTTTATAGCGTGCTCGGCGACGGCGAGTGGGTCATGAACAACCGTAAGATGACCGTGGCCGACTACGAAAAGCTGCCGCCCAAATTCAACCCCACCGAATACAATCCCGCCGAATGGGTGGCGCTGGCAAAGGCAGCGGGGATGAAATACATCACCATCACCAGCAAGCATCACGACGGCTTCGCCATGTGGGGCACCAAGCAGAACCACTGGAACATCGTCGACGCCACGCCTTATGAGAAAGATGCTCTGAAAATGCTGGCCGACGAGTGCCATCGCCAGGGGATCA
>JBGPKX010000081.1:0-18366 GCA_041486185.1 Bryobacteraceae bacterium
CAAGGGGAGCGCAATCAGGTTCCCGAGCCCTCCCTTGGGCATCGTGTCCTGGTTGGGGAAAAAGCGATCGTAGGAATCGAGACCGAGCTGATGCCTACGTTCCATGGTTCGCGTGAGAATCAAGCATCCCAGCTTGCGCGCGGTAATCGCTGGCAGCGCACGATCAAAGAAGATCCAAATGTGGCCGCCCTTCCCGGAACGAGAACGCTCCAAGGCGGCGGGCACACTCAACTCCTGGCAGGTCTCAAGAAAGGCCTGAGAGTCATACTCCCAAGTCTTCTTGTCGAAGTCTGCCGCGAGAAACCAGCACGTTTCGTCGGGCAGGAGGGGGTACAAGCCGACGGTTTCCTTGCCCAAGAGGTGGTTCTCGATGACGGCGTCGGTCACCGGGAGGAACTTCCGTGTCTTCTGGTCGACTTTCTTCCGCTCCTCCGGCCTGCTTTTGTTAATGGCTCTCCAGTCCTTCAACGCCGCCGGCACATATCCGGACCGCCCGTCGCCGCTCTCCCATCGTCGCGCGTAGACATCTTCTCTCCCATGGAACAGGTCGCGAAATCGCGCGATGCGCCTCCGCGCGCGCTCCTCCTTGCTCTCCAGTGGTACTGCTTCGACGGTCTTGGCCGGAGGCGGACTCCCTGGTGATAGCGGTGGAATCGGAATGCCGTGGACCATCAAGGCCCGTCGCAGCCGGGCATTCTCCTCCCGTAGTCTGCTGTTTTCCTCGTCTGGAGACTCGAATGGAAGAGATCCCGAAGCGTTCTCATTCATACCGAGTTCGCGGCTCCTTGCGGTCGGCCAGCACCTCTTCAAAGAACTCCCGCACTCTCGCAAAAACGGTACCAATCTCAGGTGGGAGTCCGCACTCTTCAGCCAGTACTTGGAACGGAAGCTGCCACGCAGACGGAGGCGCAGCCAATTCCGTCGGTATCGTATGCGTCGCTCTCCTCTCGAATGTTAACTGCAAAGCATCAAGAATCCTATGGGTGTTCAATCCGCCGGATTCGAACAGCAGAGCCAGATCCACCAAATCCTTCACTCGACTGTTCGGGGTACCTCTCGGAAGCGTGTAGGCGTGGAGTTTCTCGGCGAACTGTTGTTCGCGCGGGATCATTAGGACCTGACATCTCTCGATTTCTGCAAAGCTGAGCCAGTCCCGGCACTCCACAACTTCTAGCGGCTGCATGACAACGTCGCCGATGCCGGCGTCCAGATGGAACCGAGCAAAGATCCTTGCGTCCATCCTAGCTTCGACCGGATAGCGGGCGCCACCGTAAGGCGCCGCATCCAAATCCAGGATGGGCGGTCCGATCTGGTACTCGAACCAATCGCCGAGAGGTAGGTCGGCAGCACTCTGCAGCATCTCCCGAACCACCCGGTTGACACTATCGCTGTCGGCTGTAGCGGGCACCTGCTGCAAGGTCAAGTCGATGTCCACCGTCGAGCGCGCGGCCTTGAACTGCAGTTCCAATGCGTAGCCGCCCTTCAGCGCCCAGGGAGCCGTTTCTGCATGAAATAGCCTGGCCAGCAAGCGATCGAACGACACGTGACGCCGCAAGCGGTTGACGTCGATCTGATCAGTTTGAGAAGTCCTTTTCAGGCGTTCTTCGAGAGCCCTTCGGAATGCTCCCGCCGTCGTGTATGTCATTCGTGGCGCCATTACGCCGCTCGCCGCAGTACTTCTTCGACGATCTTGCGCGCGGGTCCGCTCAGTTGCGTGTTCCGAATCTGTTGGCGAGTGATCAGGCCTCGGTCAACAGCCTGCCTCAGTGCCTGACGAATAAAGTTGCGTTCGACCGTTCCTGCCTCAATCACATCAAGAACGGTCCGCAGGGGGCGTGTGAACTTGAAGCCCTGCGCCGTCTGTATATCGCTCTCGGGCAGGTCGGCGTAATGTAGTACCAGGATGCCGGGAACATCGCTGTTGCGCCGGAAGTCCGTGGGCACCGTCATGTTCAGTTTGGCCGGGTTCAGATCCGACAGATCGTAAAGGCTGAGGGCTGTCTGATGGCTGTAGACGCCTTCGACTTCTTCATTCCGGTTCCGAGACCAGAGCGCCCAAAGCACGAGGTCGGGTCGATCGGCGGCCGGGAACAGGGCGAGCCGGTAGATGCCGCGGTGCTCGCGGATCCAGTTGCCGACCTGCACATGATAAGGGTGGGTGTTCTCTGCGAATCCAGATGCTCTGGCCTGCTTGGTGCTGAAGAAACCTTGCTGCCGCTCAGCGACCTCAAAGAGCCGCCGCGACGCTTCACGATGCGATTGGGCCATAACACAATACTACAACTTTCTTGATGCTCCATCAACCAGCCCGCGTTGTCGCGGGACCGCGAGGCAAGAACCGCGCTTTCGGCAAATTTATGCTTTACGGGATTGGAACTGTCCGTTCTGCGTAAACATGAAATCAACGTGAAATCAATAACTTGCCGCGCGGCCGGCGGCAAGGTTATGGTTTACAAGCGGCAAAGATTATGGTTTAAGTCACAAATGAGTTCTTAGGTAAGGCCGTCGGCGACATGGGAGCGACGTTGAATGCCGCGCTCGTCGTGATCGGCGAAAAGCTGGGGCTCTACAAAGCGATGGCGGGTGCTGGTCCGCTGACGTCGGCGGAACTGGCGCAGAAGACCGGTGCCGCCGAGCGTTATGTGCGCGAATGGCTGGCCGCGCCGGCGGCTATGTAACTTATGATGCGTCCAACGGCCGCTACACTCTGCCGGAAGAGCAGGCGTTCGCGCTTGCCATGGAAGACAGCCCGGCGTAACTTCCTGGCGTGTTTCAACTCTTCATGGCGCTGCTGCGCGATGAACCGAAAATGACGGAAGCCTTCCGCGCCGGCAAGGGCGTCGGCTGGCATGAGCACGATCCCGATCTGTTCGTCGGCACCGAGCGCTTCTTCCGTCCCAATTACGCCGCCCACCTGGTGAGTGGTTGGATTCCGGCGCTGGATGGCGTCGAGCAGAAGCTGAAAATCGGGCGCGCGCGTAGCCGACGCAGGCTGCGGGCACGGCGCTTCCACCATTCTCAGGGCGCAGGCCTATCCCAAGTCGACGTTCTTCGGCTTCGATTATCACGGACCTTCCGTGGAGCGAGCGCGTGAACATGGCACCTGGATGATCGTCGAGCCGTACGCCAACGATCGCGTGGAAGAAAACCTGAACCCGGTGGGGCGCCTGTTCTACGCGCCCTCGACGCTGGTGTGCACCGGCGCATCGCTGGCGCAGGAAGTCGGGCTGGCGCTTGGTGCGCAGGCCGGAGAAAAACGGCTGCGCGAGGTGGTCATGCAAGGCGGGTTTACACGCTTCTGCCGCGCCACCCAGACGCCGTTCAACCTGGTCCTGGAAGCGCGGCCGTAGAATTACCGACGAGCTGTCGCGGCGCCCTTCGATCTCAAACGCCCGGCGCTGCGTGTCGAGTTATTGGAAAATAGAAGCGATGGCCAAATCCGAAACGGCGGTCCTCGGCGGCGGATGTTTCTGGTGTCTCGAAGCCGTCTATCAGCAGATGGAAGGCGTCCAGTCGGTCGAGTCCGGCTACATGGGAGGAAAGACGCCCGATCCCACTTACCACGATGTGTGCGGCGGCTCGACCGGGCACGTCGAAGTTGTGAAGATCGCTTTCGATCCTACGGTGTCATCATACCGGGACATTCTCGAAGTCTTCTTCACGATCCACGACCCGACGACGCGCGACCGGCAAGGCAATGACGTGGGTGATCAATACCGGTCGGTGATCTTTTACGGCTCCGACGAGCAGCGTTCCGTCGCCGGGAAAACGATTCGCGAAATCGATGCGGCCGGGATCTGGGAGAACCCCGTCGTGACCGAAGTCCAGCCCGCCCGCGTGTTCTACCGCGCCGAGGATTACCACCAGGAGTACTTTCAAAACAATCCGCGGCAATCCTATTGCACGTTTGTTGTTGCGCCTAAGGTCAGGAAGTTTCGCGAGAAATTCGCGCACAAGCTACGGCGAAGCGCTTGACGGGGCCGTGAGGGCCCGCCTCCTCGCCATGCCCGAGCTACTATAAAAGGCATCGGTCATGGGCGCCAGGCGTTCATCGGAATACAGGCAACCACAGCCGGCGGGCTTACCTGTTAATCCACCGGGGACGTCGCTCGGCGCGGAGAATGCCGTCCTGACGGGTACGAACAACCGTTATTTCGTGCCGGAGTTCGAAGGCTGTCTCTCCATCAAGACTGTAGTGCGAGGTTCCGCTCTCTGGGAAGCCGGCGCACGAAAATTCAAAGTCAACGAAAGCAGTTACCTGACGTTGAACGACCGGCAGCGCTACACCCTCACCATTGACTCTCTTCAAAACGCCACTACGTTTTGCTTGTTCTTCGAGCGGGGGTTTGTCGAAGATGTATTTCGCGCCACGACGACGCCGGCGTCATGGCTGCTCGACGCCCCCCAGCCGGCGAATAAAGTTCCCCTGTTTTTCATCGAGAAGCTGACGCCGGCCGAGGATCGCGTCATGGCGATGGTGCGCGGCCTGAATGCCCGCATGGAGCGCGGCCCGATGATGCTGACCGAATGGGACGAGCGGTTTCTGCATATAGCAATCTCGCTGGTCTGGGAGCATCAAGAAGCCTCCGCCGCGGTCGCGCGGCTGTCTGCCGCAAGGGCGGCGACGCGCGCCGAACTCTATCGGCGGTTACTGCGTGGCCGGGATTTCCTGCTGTCGGCGCTTGACGCGCGTGTTCGCCTGAACGACGCAGCCCGCGAAGCCTGTCTTTCGCCTTACCACTTTCACCGTACTTTCCGGCGCGTGTTCGGCGAAACTCCTCACAGTTTCCTGCTGCGCCAACGGCTGGCGCGCGCGGCCTCCATGCTTGGCCGGAAGGACCTAAGCGTGACCGAAGTCTGCCTCGAAACCGGGTTTGAGAGCTTGCCTTCTTTCAGCAATCTCTTTCGCCGGCGTTTCGGTGTGGCGCCGCGCGAATTTCGCCGCTCGGGTGCATCGGAAATTCGCAAGATCGAATAAGAACTCTGACACTCATCCGTCGTACGCTTGCCGTGGAGGTTGTAGGAATGAGTTCTATGACACGTCGATTAGCGCTTGTGGCCCTCGGCACATACTCACTGGCCGCTCAACCACCGCAGGCGGCAGCCGCACCTGGCGGCACGGAGACCGTGATCTCCACATTCCGCGTGCGCGAGGGCAAAGAAGCAGAGTTTGCGAAAGTGCACGCCCAAGCCTGGCCCGCATATCGCCGGTTTGGCCTTGTCCTCGAGAAGCCGCATCTGGTATTGCAGGGCGTGGACGAAGCCGGCAAGACTTACTTCGTCGAGATCCTGACGTGGAAGGATCACGACGCGCCGGATCACGCCTCACCGGAGATCCAGGCCATCTGGGCGCAACTCGAAGCGCTCTGCGAGCCGCGCCTGGGCCACCGAGGCATCGAATTTCCGGAAGTAAAGATGGTGCAGGCTGAGAAGTAAGCCGGGCGCCGGTCCTTCACCCGTACGGGGCGCATGGGCAGGACGCGAATGTTCGAGGTTCAACCGAGCGAGTGTCGGCCAATAATGCAGGCGGCAATATCACGTCCGGACCCTCGGTGTTTGGAACCATTAATCCGTCGCGCCCGGGAAGAATTGGGCAGATCGCGGTCAAGTTATTGTTCTGATCTCGGGGCAGCGGCCCTGCCTATTTTCGGCTAATTTTTGGCTGGCGCATGGCCAACAAGTATGTTAGGCTTTTCTCAACTTTGAAAGGCCGGGTGCTATGAGAACTTGGGTGGCTCTAACTGTACTAAGCTTGCTGCTGCTTTGCGTTCCGGTTTTCGGTCAGACGTTCGGCGAAATAACCGGCGAAGTCAAAGATACTGCCGGGGCGATGATTGTAGGCGCTAAGGTAGCCGTCACTAACACGGGAACCACCGCGACGCGCGAAACGGTGACCACCGGAGCCGGTGTTTACAACTTTCCGTCGCTGCAGCCGGGATTCTACAACATCAGAGTGGAGCAGCCGGGTTTTCGGGCTGCTGTCGAGAACAACATCGAGCTGCAAGTGCAGCAAACCGCGCGGGTGGATTTCACGCTGCAAGTCGGGCAACTGAGTGAATCCATCGAAGTGGCTGCCGCGGCCGTCCAGTTGAACACCGATGATGCCACGGTGGGGACGGTCATTGAGAACCGGCGCATCGTCGACCTGCCGCTGAACGGCCGTGACTACCTGCAGCTGGTGGCGCTCAGCCCCAACGTGAGCTCCGGTTTCGCCAATGGCGGTCAGTCGGACTCGCGGCAGGGTGGAAGCCGCGCCAATGAGCAGATTTCAGTGGCTGGCCAGCGCCGCGAGTTCAACTACTTTACGCTCGACGGCGTGGACAATACCGACGTCAATTTCAATACCTACATTATTCAGCCCTCGATTGACGCCTTGCAGGAATTCAAGGTGCAGACCGGCATCTATCCCGCCGAGTTCGGCCGCGCCACCACGCAGATCAATGTCTCGACCAAGCCGGGCACGAACCAGTACCACGGTACGGTGTTCGAGTTTCTGCGCAACGACAAGCTCGACGCGCGCCCGTACGATTTCAGCGGCTCCAACCCCGAAAAAGCGCCGTTCAAGTGGAACCAGTACGGCTTCACGCTGGGCGGTCCGATCTGGATTCCGAAGCTGTTCAACGGCAAGAACAAGCTGTTTTTCATGAGCAACTATGAAGCCTTCCGCCAGCGCGAGCTGGATAGCGCGCTCTACACCGTTCCCGACAACGCCATGCGCAATGGCGACTTTTCCGCACTGCTACCCGGCGGCTCGGCCTGCGTCCAACAGCAGCAGTGCTTCACGCTGCACGAGCCGTTCAGCGACACGCCCATTGCCGGCAATATCATTCCGCAGAGCCGGCTCGATCCCATCGCGCAGAAGCTGATGGCGTACTACCCGGCGCCCAATCTCCCGAATGTGCCGGTGTTTGGCAATAACCTGCTGATCGCACAGAAGCCGCTTACGAACAAAGACCAGTTCATCCAGCGCGTCGATTTCAATGAGAGCAGCAGTTCCTCCTGGTTCGGCCGGTACAGTTGGGGCGACGAGGCGCTGACGCAGCCGGCGCTGTTTGAAAACGGGCGGACGATCCTGACGCACGTGTGGCAGGCGATGATCTCCAACACCCGGGTACTCTCGCCCAGCAAGGTGAACGAGTTTCGCTTCGGCACCAATTACTTCTTCAACAGCACGGGCCGCGAACTGGCCTTCAAGAAGAACGTGATTACCGAAGTCGGCCTGCCCAATTTCCCCAGCCCTGACCCGGTCTCGTGGGGCATACCGTCGGTGGGTATCGACGGCTTCAGCGGGTTCGGTGACGATTCCGAAGGCCCGTACGTAAATCACAACACAACGTTTCAATGGTCGGATAATTTTTCGTGGATTCACGGCAAGCATTCGTTCAATTTGGGTGCTGAAATCCGGCGCGACCGTTTCAATCAACTGGGGAACCAGTTCGCCCGCGGATCGCTGATTATCAATAACGAGAAAGCCACCGGATTCGCTTTCGCCGATTACGTCCTGGGCTATACCACACAGGACGAGAAGGCCCTAACGCTGGCAGTCGCGCAGTTTCGCGCGACTTCGCAGGCCTATTACGTGGACGACACCTACAAGATCCGGCCGAATTTGACTCTGAATTACGGCCTGCGCTATGAATTTGTGCCGCCTTGGTATGACAAAGGGCAGAGCGAAGTGACCGCCTATGTGCCCTTTATCGACACCACCCCGAACGTGGCGGACATGAGCCGCCACCCGGTGCTGGTGCGCGTAGGATCGGGCGACTTTTATCAGAACAAGATCATGCGCTTCAACCCGGCCATCCAGGTGGCGCGGGACGGCCGTCTCGGTGACCGGCTGATCACCAGCGACCACACCAACTTCGCCCCGCGGCTGGGCATCTCCTGGAGTCCCGGGTCCAAATGGACCGTGCGCACGGGCGCCGGCATTTTCTACTCGCAGGACACAGGCAACCCGCGGTTCGACATGGAGCGCAACTTCGGCGGCCGTTTGCGCGATAACACAAGCGCAGACGCGCCGCTTACTTTCGAGCGGCCGTTCGTGGCGCAGGGCGTGATCGTCTCGAGACCCTACGTTTTGGGGAACATTCACGATCGTCGCACGCCCATGATCGAGCAGTACATGCTGAACATCCAGCGCGAACTGGACGCGCACACCGTGCTCGAGGTTGGATATCTGGGATCGCAAGGACATCACCTGGAACATTTCAGGGCCATCAATGAAGCGCTGCCGGGGGACGGCTCCAACGCTTCCCGCCAGCCCTATCCCGAGTTCGGCCGCATCCAGGAAGTGGATGGCGAAGCGAATTCCCACTACAACGCTCTGACCGTCAAGGTCACCCGGCGATTTTCCCAGGGCCTCACCTATCTGGCGGGGTACACCTGGTCCAAATCGATCGACACGGGCAGCGGCATCCGCACGCTGGGTGCGGACAGTTTATTTCCGCAGAACAGCTACTGCGGGAGCTGCGAGAAGGCGCTGTCGGTTTTCGACACGCGCAACCGCTTTGTAACGTCCCTGCTCTACGAGCTTCCTTTCGGAAAGGGTAAACGGTTCCTGAACACCGGAGGAATTGCCAATCAGGTGCTCGGCGGCTGGAATATCAGCTCCATCATCACCATCCAGCCGAACGGCTTCCCGCTCACGGTGATGGACGGCGACGTTTCCAATGCCGGCGCCGGCTTCGACCGGCCCAACGCCACCGGCCAGACCACGCAGTTGTCACGCGGCAGTCGCAACGTGTTCCAATGGTTCAACACCGGCGCCTACGTCCAACAGCCGGACTTCACATTCGGCAACGTGGGCCGCAACACCGTCATCGGGCCGGGCATCGTGCAATGGGATTTCTCGACGCTCAAGGATTTCCACTTCACCGAATCCAAATTCCTGCAGTTCCGATTCGAAGCGTTCAACTTCCTGAACCATCCGAATTGGGGAGATCCCGATACCTATCTGTTGGACGGAACCTTCGGCCAGATCAGCTATACGCGCACCGCCATGCGCCAGTTGCAAATGAGTCTGAAGCTGGTGTTTTAGAACCGGGGCTGAATGCAGCGGGGGCGGCGAAGGGCGATAATTGCCTTTCTGCTGCTCCCATTCGCCCTGCGCACTCTCAGCCTCTTAGCAGCCTGGCGCAGATCTCACAGCCGTTTACCCCGCGAGTCCTTTGAGGTGTGGAACGCCGCGGGGTTCTTCGGTGTGGTATCCATGGTTGGCGGCAAGGGCGGCGATGTGAGCAAGAGGTCGCGAGAGGAGGACGAATGAAGCGCAGAACGTGTTTGAAAACGATGCTGGCTGGGGCCTGTGCGGCAACAGCGCGCGCGGAATCGAAAGGACACCCGATCCAGTTGCATGTGGATTTGTCCGTGGACCCGGCAAAAGAGCGGGAGATGTTGCATAACTTCCACACCATCTTTCGCCCAGCGGCGAGCAAACAGCCCGGATTCATGGATGTGAAGATGCTCAAGCTCCGCTCGGCGCTGGCCGGCGCGGCTCCCACCGGAGCTAATTACCGCTTCGAGCTGACCTTCGCCAGCGAAGAACAACGTCAAACCTGGGTAGCCACCGCTACGCATCAACAGGTTTGGCCCACAATTGAGAAGACGCTCACATCGAAGGGTTACACCATTCTTCTTTATGACGAGACGTAGCGCGCAAGATGCTCTCAGTGGACTCGTGAAAGGAGCGGACCATGAAATCTGTTGCTAACGGGATCTCGCGCAGACGGCTGCTGCGCGGCGCGGGCGGCACGGCGAGCGCCGGCTTATTCGGTTTGGCGGCGGGGCAGACAAGTAACAAGCGCCCACGGGCGCTTGCTTTAATTGGGGACCGCTACCACAATCCGGACTACATTCGCGTGAGCCTGGACCGGGTCTTCAAGGAACTCGGAATACCCGTGGACTACACCATTCTGTACGATCAGCTCTCGCGAGACCTGCTCAAGAACTATAGCCTGTTTCTCTGTTTGCGGGACGGGATGATCTGGCCCCATGGCTACCTGGGGCCGGACGCATACACCCACTACGAGCAGGGACTCGAGAACGATTTCCCGGAGCCCCAACCCGAATCCTGGATCACCGAAGAGCAAGGCGCGGCGGTGAAAGACTTTGTCATGGCTGGAGGCGCGTTTTATTCCCTGCACAACAATAGCCATGTTTCGCTCTCGTCCAAGAATTATCGTGAGGTCATGGGTGGCGCCTATATCGGCCATCCGCCGCTGCGGCCGTTCCAGGTTCGCGTGGTAAACAAAGAGCACCCCATCACGCAAGGCATTCAGGACTTCATGGTCAACGATGAGCAACACTTTGTGGCTTACGATAAGGAACCCAAGCACGTGATTCTCGAGTCGGAGAATCTCGACGGATTGGAATACGAGAACCACGGGAAGAAGGCGGTCGCGGGTTGGGCCTACGACTACGGTAAAGGGCGAGTCGTTTTCACGGCTGTCGGACACACGAATCATGCCCTATGGATTCCGGCCTATTTCGAACTGCAGAAAAGAGCCGTAAAGTGGCTGCTAAGACAAATCTAGTTATCGCGGCTGAGCGCGTGATGAAGCTTCCTCTTCTCTATGCCCTGCTGATCGCGCTCCCGCTGGTAGGCCGCGATCCGCTCGATAAACGCATCGCCCGCAACGATCCCTCGAAGTATCAGGTCGAGAAAGCCGTTCACGAGGGCGCCGGGCAACTCGACTACATGGAAATGTTCGACGCCTCAGCGCTCGACGTCAATCTGCTGTTTCTTCACCGCGGCGTCATTCATCCCAAGAGCGGCATCGGGCATCACTTCCACAACCAAATGGAAGAGATGTTCGTAATCCTCGATAACGAGGCGCAGTTCACGATCGACGGACGCACGTCGCGTCTCGAAGGGCCGGCCGGCGCACCCTGCCGTATGGGCCACTCGCACGGCATCTACAATCCGACCGACCGCCCCACCGAGTGGATGAATATCGCGGTTGGGACCGTGAAGGGTAAATACGACAACTTCGACCTGGGCGACGATCGCGCGGGCGCGCCGCTCGATCCGAAGCCGGTATTCATCACTATCCGGCTCGATCGCAAGCTGCTGCAGCCAGAGCCGGCGAGCTACGGCGGAAAAGGGACCGTGCAGTACCGGCGCGTGCTTCCCCCCGAGGTATTTTTCACGAATTGGTCATATGTCGATCACCTGCTGCTGCCGCCGAGGACCTCGGTGGGCAAGAAGATGCACGCCGGAGTGGAAGAGTTCTACTACGTGATGAATGGCGATGGGACGGCGCACGTCAACGCCGAATCCGCGCCGATCCACAAAGGCGATGCGATTCCGATCTTGTTTAACGACGTTCACTCTTTCGAGAACAGCGGAAGTGCGGACCTCGAATTTATGATCGTCGGCATTGCCCGCCAGAAGTTCGTCCTGGATACGACTGCGGTGAAGTAGCCCCACGCCAACGCGCATACGATGGCATTCGCGCGGGGCGTTGCCATCTTGAGTGAGTACCCAGGCGACAAGGACTCTCCGAGCCGGCTGCGGTACTGGATCAGGGAAGCTGCGGGGTAGAGAGCCCCTGGCGGGCCTCCGCGTACTCTTTGGCGCCATTTGAGAATCGCCGAACGGCTGCTGGATTCAATTCGATGCCGAGTCCGGGACGCCGAGGCAGGTCTATTTTGCCCTCGGCAATCTGCAGTTCTTCCTGCACTAATTCCCGGCGCAGCGCCGATTCCGCCACGAATGGCGGGAGAAATTCGATATAGCGGCAATTGGAGGTTGCGGCGGCGAAATGAGCCGTAGCCGCGGCGCCGATCCCGGTCTTCCAGCAATGCGGCACCACCAGTTTCCCCCGATCCTGCGCCATCTGCGCCACGCGCATGGCTTCGGTAAACCCACCCACTCGGCCAATATCGGGTTGCGCGACATCGATCTTACCCCGGTCCATCAAGTCCGCGAATTCGAACCGGGTAGTGAGCCACTCGCCGGCGGCAATGCGGATGCCGGTCGCCTCGGCGAGACGGGCGTAACCGTCCAGATCGTCGGAAGGTAGCGGGGTTTCGAGGAAGAATAGATCGAACGGTTCCAGCCGGCGAATCACGCGAAGCGCTTCTTTCCAGTCGGACCAGGCGTAAGCGACATCCACCATCATGGTCATGTCCGGACCCACGGTTTCGCGGCAAAGGCGGACCAGCTCCACAATCGCGTCATCGCCCTCGCGCAGCAGGTTGTGGGAGTAAGGCCCTTTGACACAAATTTCCATTTTGGCGGCCCGAAAGCCGAAATCGCGCGCCCAACCCGCTTTCTGCAACAGGCTTCGCTGATAATCCTCGAGCGTGCTTCCGGAGGGGAGCAGACTGGCGTAGGGCGTGATGAACTCCTTTTGCGCACCTCCCAACAATTGCCACACCGGCCGCCCGGTGGCTTTTCCATACAGGTCCCAAACCGCCATGTCCAGAGCGCCAATGGCGCAGACTCCGGCGCCGCGTCTCCCCGTCATCGCGGTGAATTTATACAACCGGTCCCACAGGGCTGCCGGCTCGGTGGGATCCTGTCCGACCACCAGCTCTTTGAGCCCGAGACTCATGATGTGGGAGCCGGGCGCCTCGATCAAGGCCTTGATGACCCAGGGGTTTGCATCTGTTTCGCCGATTCCGGTGAGACCCTCGTCGGCGTGAACTTCAACGACTACCGTGTCCTGAGCGGAATCGCAGGCGTTGGCGTTGCAACCAGGCACGACCAGCACGGTGCAGGTGACGTCAGTAATGGTCATCGCCAGGTAGGGGTTCTAATATTGGATCATCGATCATAACCCATCGGTGCCAAGGAAAAGGCTAGCGTGCTTTCCCCGGCTCTCAGGTTATCGTACCCCTTCAATTTGCAGTACATAGGCTGGGCGGGATGGAAGACTCACGGCTAGCGAATCTGGGACTCGAATCGAGATCCGTTTTCCATTCCGGCTCGACGCAAGCGCTTGATTAGTTTCGAGCAGCGTGACGCGGAAATTGGAAGAGGCATCCACGTCGTCGAGCACGATTTCATTTGACGGCCGGCGCGGAATAATGGCATAGAGCGTGTTTTCCTTGGCCGTCATAAACGCCTCCACGTGAGCAAAGCCCGCGGGCGGCGTGTCCACCAGTTTCGTGATGTCGTATTCGGCGCGGTACTGCTTGTCTTCCAGCGTCGGTATCTTTCCTTGGCTCCACTGGCGTGAGTGCCGCCAGGGCCGCGTTCCATAGATCGCCCCTCCGTTGCGCTGAAGCCAGTTTCCGATTTGTACCAGGCGCTCCTCCATGATCACGGGTATGCGCCCGTCGGCAGTGGGTCCGATGTCGAGCAGCAGGTTGCCCCCGCGGCTCACGATGTCGATGAGCATCAGCAGGAGCTCACGATCTGTGTGATAGTCCGCGAGCCGCTCCATACGGTTATAGCCGTAGGAGAATCCCATGCCACGATTCTCTTCCCACGGATGGGCGCTCTGCTGCAAGCCGGCGGTGTATTCAGTGGTGTAGTACCCGCCGTGCTTGTGGCGAGTTTCCTTCCCCCAGCGGTCGTTGATCACGACTTCGTCCCGAACCGGCGACTCGTTCAGCAGCCAAGCTAGCAGTTCGGGAGTGCGCCACTCGTCGCTCGGCATGTCCCATTCGCCATCGGAGAAGATGATGCTGGGCCGCACATGGTTCACCACGTCTTTGAATTGCGGGAACAGGTGTTCGGCGACATAGCGCTTGCGGTCGGAGAGCCAGAGCGGGTTGTACCACTCATAGAGCGAATAATAGATGCCCATGCGCAGCCCGCGGCGACGGCCGGCTTCGGTCAAGTCCAGCACGAGGTCGCGTTTTGGCCCGATGTCAACACTGTTCCACGGCCGGCCCCAGGCGCGGTTGGCTTCCGCGCTTCTCCAGAGAGGGAAGCCTTCATGATGCTTGGAAGTCAGCGCAACATACTTGGCGCCCGAACGCACGAAAACGTCGGCCCAGTGATCGGGATCGTAAAATTCAGCCCGAAACATCGGCGCAAAATCGAAGTAGGGGAAGTTTGCCCCGTAGACTCGCTTGTGAAACTCCCAGGTAAGCGCGCCATTTCCCGTGGGCCCTTTCGCCTTCATTCCGCTGGTTAATGAGTTCCAGTACCACTCCGCGTATGGATTTTCATCTTTGACATTCACGGCAGCGAAGGCCGGCACGGAGTAAACGCCCCAGTGAATGAAGATGCCGAATTTGGCATCGTTGTACCACTGAGGCGTGGGCCGCTGATCGATGGAGTTCCAATCGGGTTTGTAGCGGGTTTGCTGGGCAGCCGCACGGCGCGCGGCCAGTGCAGAGGGTACGGCTGTGCAGGTTCGGAAGAGGTCTCTACGTCGCATATCCGCTGGTCATCGTATCGTGTTTCGCGGCGATCGGCTGCGACTATTCGCCGCGCTTCACAAACCACACTCTTGAGGGATCCTAATCGAGTAGTTGAATGATGGGGATCAGACCGCTCTCGGAATCGAACCGAGCAGCGCTCCTCAGGAGCGCCCAACGGGTTTGCAGCCCGAGAGGAGCCCAGCTCCTTATAGCGGCCAAGAACAATCTTTGTCGGTCCGGAAATCTTCTATTGCGCGAAACCCGGCGTGGCCGCGCCCGCCCATTTCGTTAGTGAACGGAGGCTGTTCGCCGTAAATCGGTGTCCCAGTATCCTATTTCATACGCCGTTCCTGAGAGCGGTTTCCCATCGATTTCGGCATACGGGTAGATGAAGTAGTTCAGAGGACCACCTTTCTGCCCAGGCGTGAGGATCACGTCGCGGCCTCTTGTAAATTCGACCCGGTTTTCGTCATGCGCCCCAAAAAAGTATTCGCGTTTGGACGGGTTCTTAGCTGCTTCCGAGGCGTCGACCGGCACCCAACCGATTCCCTTGGCATAAAACTCGGCCCAGCAATGGTAACCGGCGATTTTTCCCTCGCCACGATCGGACGGGAGCGGAAAACCGATAGCGAACCGAGCGGGTATCCCAACGGCACGGGCATAACCGATGAAGATGGCATGGAAGTCGGTACAATTTCCGCGCCGTTCTTGGCAGGCGTAGTAGATGTCGCCGCGGCCCCAGCCCTTGCCCGTCTTGTCGTATTTGACCGTTGAAACCACGTGATTGTATATGGCGCGGGCCATTTCCAGGTCCGTATGAGCGTTCGCCTTCTCGACGACGTCGCGGGCCCATGCCCGAATTTGGTCATCGAGTGGAACCAGACGGTCCGGCTTCAGGTACTGCGCCAATTCCTTCGGGTCGTCATCATGCGCCAGTGCCGGCGCGCCAGACAGGCGGGATTGAATGTGCTCCGCGCGCGTGGCATCCAGACTTACGGTAATCGCGATGGTGCTTTCTTTTGGTTCATCGATGCTGACATGCAGTATCGTGTTCCCGTGTGACGCCGGCGCGATTTTGTAAGGGTACGGGGAGTCTACTCGCAGGTTCTTGATCTGCTGATAGTCGTCATCGTGCGGAACGGGAACCCAGAGGTCGACCTGTTTGGCGCCCGGGGAGATTTCCTTCACGATGGCCTTGTATTCGAAATGGAAGCTGCGCGTACGCGGCTCAGGCTGGGCCGCGTCGATGGCGGATCCCATTCCAGTGAGAACCATCACCACAACGACGGTTTTCATTGTCGATAACCTCGACTAATGTTTCATTCCGGCGAGCGCCGTCAGCACTTCCTCGCTGTGATGCGAGGGATCGACCCCTGTCCACACCTTCGTGATCTTTCCTTCAGGGTCGATCAGGAAAGTGTTGCGCGCAGCCATGCCGTTCGGTCGCAGGGAACCGTACCGTTCGGAGACTTTCTTATCCGTGTCGGCCAACAGCTTGAACGTAAGCCCTTGCTTTGCGCAGAAGTCCTTGTGGCTGTCGGTAGAGTCTACACTGACGCCCACGATCACGGCATTGTCCTGCTCGTATTTCGCAAGATCGCGCTGAAAGTTGTGAGCTTCGATGGTGCAGCCGGGAGTGTTGTCTTTGGGATAGAAGTAAAGGACGACCCACTTGCCCCGGAAATCCTTTAGGCCGAGTGGGGTCCCGTCCGGAGAAGGGACTGTAAATTCCGGCGCTTGCTGTCCTGCCTGTGGCACCGCGTCGGATGGGGAAAAGGCGAGAGCCATCGCAAGCGTGAGCGCGAGCGAGGCGAGGATTCGGGCGATTAAAACTGCTGTCATGGTTCTTACCTCACATTTCGGATGGGTTTGAGCGCACTGGTTGCGCGAGAGTCGCACGACCGTGAAACGGGGAACCTGAGATTACCTTACTGAGTCCGGCGAACTGCCGGACAAGGGGGGCATTCATTGTGTGCCCCCGGGCTGAATTAGCGGTACGCATTCCGCGGCGATACGAACCAGCAGAACGGTACCAAGCATACGGGTCAGGATACCTCACCTCCACCACAACGCCAAATCCATGAAGGAGCCCAGGAGTCTAGTCTGATTTCGAGGCTTGAACTAAGCACACATCCCGCGAAACGCCACCAGGGAATTAATCCTGAGCGGTGGCCAAGGGTCCGATCGAGCTTCCGGCCTAGTGGCGCGCCTGTTCGCCAATAAAGGCGTCTATGCGTTGAGTAAGTTCTGCCAGGCGAGTCGTTTGGCTCAGGGGCAAAAGCAGCGAAGTACAGGCAATGGGGAGCAATACCGACCCATTCCCGATTTGCACCGCCGCCTCCAGTTTCACCGAGGTGATTCGGTTCACCTGTTCCTCTATCGCGCCGCCATTCTCGATGCGCTCAAACAATGCTAAGAATGCCGGCCCTGTCCAGCGGAACAAGCGGTTTTCCTGCGCGAGGCATGATCCCATATGACCGCGCACCGTACAAAGAATCTGGTCGCCGGTCGCGTATCCGTAGCGGGCGTTAAAAAGATGCAGCCGATCGATCACAACGAGGGCGGCGTATGCCGGCCCGCCCCGCTCGATGACGGCCGCGAGGGCGCGTTCCGCGGGCTCGCGCGCTTCCAGGCCCGTCAATGGATCGACGGCTGGCGCAAGATTTTCCACCGCGCTTGCTACGCCCTGGGCAATCTCCAGTTGTTGGCGAAGCTGCGTCGCCGTCTCGCTCATCTCCGCGCGCCGGTGCTGCGCTTCTTCGCGCAGTCCTTGTAAGCATTCCAACAGCCGGAAGCGGAGCACGCGGAGGCCATCGATGGCAGAGGTTTCCTCAATCTGCTGCTCGATCTCGCCCAGTCGATGCGTGCAGTGGTCGGTCGTTGAGCAGAAACCGGCAGCGGTCTGGGCCGCCCTGGCCAGAGCCCTTTGCAGGTTTTGCCTCCCAGCAGGAGCGTGCTGGTCCGTCTCCTGAATGGGTTGTTCCATTACTTTCCTGATATCGTCCACTGCGTGCCACCTATCCAGAATCGTGCAGACCGCCGTTCAATACATCGGCTCTCGCGAGCAAAACAATTAGGTCAGGCTTATCTCCGGGCTGTGGCTGTAATTACCCGGCGCCCTTCAATGCGAAAGTTGTCCCCGAGCACAATGCGAATGGCTTCGCTGTAGATGCGGTGCTCCTCTTTGAGAATTCGCGCCGAAAGCGACTCGACCGTATCCTCATCCAGCACGGGCACTGCCGCCTGCAGGATGATCGGGCCGGCATCCAGGAACTCGTCCACCAGATGCACCGTGCAGCCGGTGAGCTTCACCCCGTGTTCGAGCGCCTGCATTTGGGCGTCCAGGCCCGGAAACGCCGGCAATAGCGACGGATGGATGTTCAGAATGCGCTGCGGAAAGGCGCGCACGAACGAGGCGCTGAGAAGCCGCATGAAGCCCGCCAGGCAAACCAGATCCACGGCATTGGCTTTCAGCTCGCGGACCAGCAGGCCGTCATAAACTTCGCGGTCCAGTCCCTTAGACGGGATCGAAACGGCTTTCAATCCGCGCCGGCTTGCCGCCTCCAGCCCGCGCGCTTCCGGGCGGTTGCTGATCACCACGGCAATCTCCGCGTCGATGCGCCCGGCGTCCACTTGATCGGCGATGGCCTCGAAATTGGAGCCCCGGCCCGAGAGCAGGACGCCCAGCCGCTTCACCGGTACTCCACGCGCGGACCGCCGCGCCGCAATTTGACTACGCGGCCCACGACGTGATGCGGCTCGCTCATTTTCTTCAGGAGTCGTTCGGCCCGCACGGCGTCTTTTTCGCCGATGGCCAGAATCATGCCGATCCCCAGGTTCAGAGTGCGCCGCCAGTCCTCTTCCGGGACGTCCCCAATTTCCCGGAGCAGCTTGAAGATCGGCGGCACGGACCATGACGAGACATCGATGCAGGCGGCCAGGGGTTCGGGCAGCATGCGCGGCGTGTTGTCGGTAATACCGACGCCCGTGATGTGCGCCGCCCCTTTTAGCACTCCCGCCGAAATCAACGCGCGGATGGGCTTCAGA
>JBGPKX010000082.1:0-18029 GCA_041486185.1 Bryobacteraceae bacterium
CTAGGACGGACTAAGAGGATGTCGGATTTCGGATGTCGGATTTCGGGTGTCTCCGTGAACATCGCAAATGGCGGCGGCTGGCTCAAGGCGCCCGAAATCCGACATCCTCTTACTACAGCCACTAGCTCTTTTTTGTTTTGCTCTTGGCCTTGGCAGCTTTGGGTTGGGCGTCGCCCTCCAAGCCGTCGGAAGGGGCGGCAGCGACCGGATCCATCTTGGCGAGCACCTCCTGGAACAGCGCTTGCTTTCGCAGGTCCACTTTAGGCGGAGGCGCCTGCTCACGCCTGTAGTCGTTGTCGGAGTGACAGGTTCTGCAGCGTACCTTGGCCGGATCGGCATTCAGCATGGAAACGATCGCATGGTTCATGATCTGCTTGCATTTGACGCAAAAGTCATCAATGATGTCGCCCAGACGATATTCCCGCATGTCAGTCTCCGTACAATGGATTATAACAATAGCGCGCGTCTAGACAGCCTCGCAGGCGCCCTGCGGAGGTCCGGCGGCAACCGGCGCCGACTCCAGGCCGGTCTTCACTTCGGGCACGATCCACTGTGCGGCGTCGAATCCCACGTACTTGCAAATGCGCAGCTCGCCGCCCGGCCCTTCCAGCAGATCGCCCACGTGCAGCGGCGTTCCCACGTCGCGCAATGCCTGCCAGGCTGCGTATTCATTGCCGGCCTCGATCGAAGCGCCCTCGTCATAGTCTTTGCGTTTGATCTGGGTGGCGCCGGAAACATGCGGCGCCCAGCGGAACTGCTGGCTGGCTTGCTCCTTCATTCGATAGATGCGATAAGCGGCCATGAGTCTCCCAAAACATTGTAAAGCTAAAATGTTTCATGCGCAATCTCGGGGCGACACGCCAAGCGCGGACCCCAAGTCGAGACTCTGACATCCTGATGTAGAGGAATTCGGCTCAGGCGATCAGTTCACGCCGCGGTTTTCTCGGACGCCTCTGGCTTTCCCGGAGTCGCGTTCACTGCCAACGCCGGCACGATCATCGGGACCTGCTCGCGATATCGCCGGTACTTCTCTCCGTGAACGGTTATCAGGTCGGCCTCTTCGAACCGGATCGCCAGCAGGATGTAGGCAGTCGTCATGGCGGCAAAGAACAGGTGGGCCACGGTCATGACCGGCGCCGACCAAAACGTCAGCAGCCACCCGAAATAGAGCGGGTGCCGCACGTAGCGATAGAAGAACGGCGTGCGAAACTCCAGGTGGGTGTACCTGCGGCCAACCATGTAGAGATAGACCTGGCGCAGTCCGAACAAGTCAAAGTGATTGATTAGGAACGTGCTGAGAAGAACGACCAGCAGACCGGCCATATACAAGCCAAGAATGACGGTCTCGGCGATCCCGCCGTCAATTTTCCAGATAATGCCGCCGATCGGCCGCCATTGCCAGAACATGAGCAGCAAAGCGACGCTCGAAAACAGAACGTATGTGCTCCGCTCTACCGGCTCCGGCACGATGCGCGTCCATGCCCGTTTGAACCAGGGTCGCGCCATTATGCTGTGTTGCAGCGCGAAGAGAGCGAGTAAAGCGCCATCGATCGCCAAAGCAGTAGCAGTCGAGCCCTCTGGACCCGAGTCAATCGATTTCGGCACGCCGAAATTGCCGAGGAATCCAATTGCGTACAACAACGTAGCAAAGAACACGCCGTAGCACACGATACCGTAAACAAAGCCAACGATCCGTTTCATCATCAGTTTTCTCCTTCAGAATTTGTCTGTCCGGTTTCTGGGTCCGATGGATCCCGCAGGGGTTGCCCTTCGAATCGATGGTCGGGGGCTAAGTCGTCACTCAGCTTCACTACGAGTGCGTCCAGATTGCTCAGACCGGTCACATCGTTCCACGGCCCGCTGCCGTCGAGCTTCATTCGCACGGCACGGCACTTTTGTCCGGAAGAATCGGCCGGAGCCGCGCGGGCTGGAGCGCAATGGGGAGCAAATGGCTTTTGGGCTGCTTATTGCGCGTCTGGCGAGATTTCGCTTTCTCAGCATCCGCTAAACGGGCGGCGACTACCGGGATCCCTTCGATGCGTATCATTGCTGTTTCTCCTCCCTGTTCATACACGCGTAGAACTGGGCGAAAAAAGCTCAGCCGTTGGACCGGCTCGAGAGCCGGGTAATGATTGTGAATGTGAACCGAGAGACGGGGAACCTGGCGGTCGATGAAGAATTTCGCGAAGAAGGGGCACAAATTCCGGGGATCGACTTCGATCGACAGGATTGGCCGCAGGGAAAAACGGGGCGCGCGATCCCACATGGGGCGGGATTCAGCAGGCCCTAAACCGCATAAGAACGCTTAAACATACTCTGGCTCGATCGCAATTTGAGCGGTCGCCTATCAGGGGGTCGTGCCTGGCCCTCGTGCGTCAGGCGAGGCCGGCCGTCTCAGGCCACGTTAGCCGCGAGTGTTTACGCACCAGATTCACATGGCCGCGTCGGCAAACCTTAGATGGGGGCAGGTGTATCGTGTTCGGGTTCGGACTAGGTTCCGTCGGAAGACCGGGCATCCGGAAGCTATGCTGCCACACTGTTTCGAGCGAACACTCTTGGCAGCACCGACATCCAGAGTGCACGCTCAAACTCAGCCGACCTGCGAAAAGCCTTTGTGGGGTTGAGACGATCGACCCTCTATTCGCCTACCGGTGGGGAAAACGCCGGTCCCAGAGTCGAAACCCGCCAAGGAATGCATTCGGTGTTATTACCCAGCCGCACGCCTAGGAGGCTGCTGAAAGGCCCAAACCACTCCCTCACGGTCGTGGCTCGGAAACGTGATCGCTGATTCGAGAGTGGTTACTGAGCCGCGCGCGTAAGCAAGCGCCCCGTCGGCAGGCTTTTTCAGCAGCTTGCTAGCGGAAGCTTTTTGAGCAGCTTCGCGTTCCCGCCGCCCAGGATGACGGACCCGGCCTCCAGTGCGGTCTTGAGCTGTTTGACGACATCCAACACCTGCCGCGCCACTTTTTCTTGCCGTGTCACGGGCGAACACGCCGCCCGAATCCGCGCAGCGATACGCTACTTCGTTATTCCGACTTGAGTCATCATCCATGCGTACTCGAAGGCCTGGTCCCTCAGCCGGTCATAGCGGCCTGACGCCCCGCCATGACCCGCCGGCTCCATCTTGGTTTTCAGCAGCAGCGGGTTCGAATCCGTCTTTAGTGTACGCAGACACGCCACATACTTCGCCGGCTCCCAATACATCACTTGACTGTCATTCAGGCTCGTGGTGACGAGCATTGCCGGGTAGCCTCGCCTCTCGAGGTTGTCGTACGGGCTGTATGTCTTCATGTAGTCGTATGCCGCCTTCTCGTTGGGGTTGCCCCACTCCAGGTACTCACCAACAGTGAGCGGCAGCGATGCGTCCATCATGGTGTTCATTACGTCCACGAACGGAACTGCGGTGTGCACCGCGCGAAAAAGATCCGGACGCATGTTCACTACAGCACCCATCAGCAACCCGCCCGCGCTGCCACCCTCAATCACCAGATGGTCTTTTGAAGTCCAGTTTTCCTTGACGAGGTCATCGGCGCTGTCGATGAAGTCGTAGAAGGTGTTCTTCTTCTTCATCAACATGCCGTCTTCGTGCCACCTCTCGCCCATCTCGTCCCCACCACGAATGTGCGCGATCACATAGGCCATGCCACGATCGAGCAGGCTGAGCCGCGAACCGGAGAACGTCGCCGGCGTGCCGAATCCATAGGACCCGTAGGCATTGAGGAAAAGCGGCGCTTTGCCATCGCGCTTGAATCCCTTCTTGTAGACGATTGACAGCGGCACTTTCACGCCATCGCGCGCCGTGGCCCACTGGCGCTCGGAGACATACTGTGAAGGATCGTAGCCGCCCAGCACTTCCTGCTTCTTCAGCAGCTTCGAGGTGCCGGTTTGCGTGTCGTAATCGAAGACACTCGGAGGCGTTATCAGGCTCTGGTAGCGGTAGCGATACGTCTTCGAGTCGTAGTCGGGCGTGCCGCCGGGAAATGCCGAATAAACAGGTTCGGGAAACGAGATGTTGTCCCACCTGCCCGACTTAAAGTCGTAGATCCGCATCCGGTTGAGGGCCTGTGACTTTTCCATAGCGACGGCGAAGTCGCGGAAGAGATCGATCCCCTCGACGAGTACGCCGTCATCGTGTGGGATGAAGACCTTCCAGTTCTTCGGATTGGGGTCACTTGCGGGAGCGGTGACAATCTGAAAGTTTTTCGCGGCTTTGTTGGTCCGGATGTAGAAGAGGCCTTCCCGATGGTCGACGTCGTAGCGGTGTTTCTTCTCACGCGGCAGGAAGACGGTGAAGTTGGCCTGTGGCTGGTCGGCGCGCAGGTAGCGGACCTCGGTGGTGTCGGTGCTCTCGATGTCCAGCATCAGGTACTTCTTGTCCCGCGTCTTGCTTACGCGGATCCGGAAAAGCTCGTCTTTTTCCTCGTAGATCGGTTCGAACACCTTCTCGCCCAGCGCGTGGCGCCAGAGGTGGTCCGAGCGCTTGGTCACCGCATCTTCGGTCGTGAGGAACAACGTCCGGTTGTCGGCGGCCCACTGAAGGCTGACCACCCGCTCCGCCGTATCAGGCAGGTTCTGACCTGTGCGCAGATCCTTGACGTGGAGGCTGAACTGCCGGAATCCTACATAGTCGGTGGTGTAGGCGAGAAGACTCTGATCGTCGCTGACAACGAAAGCGCCAAGCCCGACGAACTTCTTCCCCTGCGCCAGTTCGTTCAGGTCGAGCAGCACCTCTTCCTTTGCGTCCATGCCGCCCTTCTTGCGGCACTCGATGGGATACTGCTTCCCCTCTTCGGTGCGCGAGTAATAGAAAAAGTCGCCGCGCCGCTCGGGCACGCTCAGGTCGGTTTGCTTGATCCGACCCAACATCTCCTTGTAGAGCGTTTCCTGGAAGGGCTTCAGGTTCTTGGTGATAGCTTCTGTGTAGGCGTTCTCCGCCTCCAGGTATTTGACCACTTCAGGATTCGATTTCTCGCGAAGCCAGAAGTAGTTGTCAACGACTGTGGCGTCGTGACGGATCTCTCGATGTTCGATGCGCTTCGCCACGGGAGGCGCAACCTGAGCTACCAGCACAAAGCCGGCGGCAAGAAAGAGTGCCGCAGCGGATCCGGAATTGCATGCCATGATCTCACCTTTGCTCAATTCTATGACGAACCTGCAGGCCACGTGAGCATTCCTGAGAGTGCGCGCAGTTTGCCTGCCAATGGTATTTTTCAGCTGTCCGAATGCAGACATTTTCGCTGAGCCATTCCAGATCGAGTTTTCGCGTTCTATTGAGAGGCAAGAAGCAAGTGAGGTGTGACTTGAAAAGCCAAACCGAGCATGTTCAGGCCGTCGTCGTCTTCTGCGAAAGCGAATCGCAAGCAGGAATAGGAGCAATGATTTTCGCGCGTCTCGACTGATTATGATATTCTCCTTCCGATGCTGCATCAGCTTCCGGAAGGGGAAATGGCGCCATGACACAACCACAGATGAATCGCAGCGCGGAAGCGTGGGGATCTGATTTTTTCGGCGGATTGAATGAACTACCGCCTGAGCCAGTCGCTGGCATCGGCCACATCCTTGATGCCATGGCTACGCTCCCGGCATTCCGGGACGCGCGGCAGTGGGTGCTGGGAAATCTAGGTGTTCCGCCGGGCGGTCCGATCTTGGAAGCCGGATGCGGCAATGGCGCCTCTCATACCGAACTGCACGCCATTGTTGGGCCGCGCGGGCGAATTGTCGGAATCGATCCCACGAAAGTGTTCATCGAAACCGCCCGAAGCCGAAGCAAGCAACAGGGGCCTGCAAATGCGACTTATGAAATCGGAGATGTCCGTGCCCTGGGTTGCAAGGAAGGTGAGTTCGATGCTGTGTTTTGCGACAAGGTGCTAATCCACGCGGGTCCTGCGGTTGCCGCGCTGCGGGAGATGGCTAGAGTGACGCGGCCCGGCGGGGGTGTTGGGGCAATCGAGTGGCTCCCGTTCTTCGCCATGAGCGCTACGGATTTAACGGCGCTTGCCGCCTTCAACGACTTACTTCAGAAGGCGGTCTATGAGTATTTCGTATCCGTCAATCTGGCTCGGCATTTCCAAGCCGCGGGGCTTGAAAACATCCGAACGCGTGCCTTCCTGGCTCACACGACGAGTTTGGATGAACCTGCATGGCGCGCCTTTATCGTCCACCAGATGCCCATGTTCATTCAAGCCGGGCTGATTGAGGAGTCGCAGGCCCGTGCGTTCCTTAACGATATCGAGGCGCTCAATGCGGCGGGCGCGTTCAGCGCGAGCTTTATCGTCCAGGCCGCCACCGGCACAAAGCCGCTCCCATAACTCCGGCACGCCGCGAGCACACAAGG
Organism: Bryobacteraceae bacterium; assembly: GCA_041486185.1. Taxonomy (GTDB): domain Bacteria; phylum Acidobacteriota; class Terriglobia; order Bryobacterales; family Bryobacteraceae; genus QHXW01. Next base: position 6,335 of record JBGPKX010000082.1, read on the forward strand.
CCGCTTCCGTCTCTCACGGGTAAGCGGCTGCCACCCGGCCTTGATTTCACGAAGCCACGAACGTGATGTGTGGGCCGTTACGTTCAGATTCGTTGGCTGGCGACGGGACACTTCCCACAACCGAAATTCCCACTTAGTCGTGTTGCCGACTCGCATCCGGTATCATGCTGCTACTGCTGTTACGGGAGAACACGCGGCCCGAATCCGGGAAGCGAGGGCGGTGTCCGCATATAATCGGGTGACGCACTGTGCGGCTGTGTCGCGGACAAACATTCGCCGCGATAAGCGCATTCCACGACGATCCATGCCGATACTTCCAACGCCCTGATAACCCAGTTCCTACATAGCGGTTTGGGGCAACTTACGAGCAGGCGGCCAGCCGGGCGTTATCTGAGCACGTCGATGCCGAACTTCGGCTCGGATTCAGTGCCGCTGATGCTCACCGGAATCTCGGCTCCTCCTCCTTTTTTCCTAAAAAAGGGAGAGATCGCCTTCAGCAGCAGGGAAGCCCAGGGCGAATCGACCATTTGCGAGAGCGACGCCTCGGTCAGGAGTTTCCCATGGAAGTCGAATTGTTGGCCATCCAGCGAATAGGCCCCTTCCAGATTTACGCGTGCGCCTGGCAGGAAGTACGCGAGATCGCTGAAGTGGATAACGCCTTCCTGCATCTGAAACTTTCCCTTCATTTGCGAGTTCACGTCCGTCGCCCCGGGCTTGGCTTCCTTCGGCTTACCCTGTGCGCGGAGGCTCAGCATGTCCACTTTGTCCTGCACCTTCGGATTCCTGAAGTGGATACGTCCCAGCGTGATGTTGCCCTCCAGCCTCAGTCTTTGCGACACACTTTCTTCGCCGGGCCGAATCTGCAGCTTCGTCTTTGTGCTGATGCTGCCCGACATGATGGCGGGCTTCGTCTTTACGGCGAGCTCGAGAAAATCCTGCAATGGGGCATTGGCAACATCGACATCCAGGTCGATCCGGTGGCCTTGGCCTTTGATGTTGACCACGGCGCCGCTAGCTGTGAAGGTGGAGTTTCGCAGCTTTGCGTTCACGGGCTGCAGATAGGTATCGCCACTGGTGCCGTCCACAATCGCGTGAAACTGCGTATGCAGTGGCATGGGGTGATTCGCGGTATCCAGCGAGAAGTTCGGAGTCTCTGTCGTCCCATCCACTACGATCTTATCGAGCTGGCCTTTGAAGTCGCCGACGGAAGAAAGGATGCCACCTATGCCCTTAATCGTATTCAGGTCGGCGCGGTCGAAGGTGTAGTGGCCAGTGACGGAGGAATCGCCCGGGATGTCTGTCTGCCAGGGTCCGAAGGTACCGGTAGCGTGGATGTCTCCGCGCGGGAAAGCATTGGTGAGCGTCGCGTCATATTTCCAGGGAGCGTTTGGGCCAACATTGTGCAACTCGATGCGTGTTAGCTCAAAGTCCTTCGGATCTTTGCCGGGGTTGGACGTACCGATAATCAGCCGCGACTTATCGCAGACGATCTGGTCGACGACAATATTGATATTGCCCTTGTGTTCCTTGGCTTTCTCAGGAGCCGGATGCCGCATTTCGCGGGGAGGGATGTTGATTTGGAGATTGGTGACGTGCACTGCGCCCACGTGCATCGGCCTAATGAAGAGCCCGATCAGTCCCGAGTGAAACGAGAAGTGTTCGACCGCGATGAGCGGCTGATTCGCCCCGGCAGCAACCACACTGTCCGGTGGGTAGATGGTAAGGCGCTCGCCGGAAACTTCTAGCCCGCGCAGAACGGAGACATCCAGGCTACCCAGCTCAACGCGGCCATTGAAATGGGTACTCAAGGTTTCCGTGATGTGCCCCTTCAGAATGGGGCTGGCGCGATGGACCATTACTTCGCCGACGATCACCAGGGTCACCACGATGATGAGTAACGAAATACCGGCCCAGGTCCAAACCTGCCGTCGATGCTTCGGCGTCCCTGAAGAAAAGCTGCGCTGTGTTCCTTCCGGAATTTCCTGACTTCCCATTTCCGATTACGAGCTTAACAGAAGGCGATGTTGTTACAGAGAATCTCGGCACCGCAGTCATTCTCCCGTAGTTTCTCTGCCCTCACAACTGAGGTTCAAAACTCATCCTTCAAGCGATACAGAAGCCTCTTACAGACGAACTTCTCCGCTTCCTCGCTCCAGTTGTGGCTCAATCAGCCAATAACCACATCGCGTTGTGTGCCGGTCCCTCGACGTGCGCGACGACGTGTTTGGCGCAGTTGCAATGAGCACGATGCCCGCAATCATTGCCAAGTGCGCGTTCGTAGTCCGGATCGATGTAAGTCCCACCGGAGGCGGGGATGAGGATGAGGGATAGGGCAATGGAGACGACCGTCCGGACATCGAGCGCACGGTCGGCGGCCCCGGTGCGATGGCAACGATCGATTCTCCAGGGCGAGTATGACGACGAGCCGGTGCCGCTCGGCGAAGGGTGCGGGGTTTACGGAGAAGCGCTGTTCGCGCTCCAACATAGTTTGCTAAGACCAACAACATCGCGGCCGCGAGGGAGAAGAGCCAGCGCCATTGAGCATGACCGGTCGATCCCTTGACCCGCCGCTACTTACCTGGAGCGTCGGCTGCACTTCGAGATGCTTCCATCAGCCGTCTTTGATCCTCGGGCGTGAGCTGCGGGCGATCGAGCGCGATGGTCAGCTTCTCGATCTTGCCGGTGAAGTTGAAGGGCACCTGATAGTCCTGGTCATCGACCGGTGTGCCGGTATCCGCGCCGATGTCGAACGTCTCGTCCCACTGGAGGGTGAGCGGCACCGTGCGTTCCATGGTCTGCGTGTCCACTACCTTCCCGTCAACCTTCAAAACCCCGGTGCCAGGGCGCCCGATGCCGCTCATGTTGTTGAAGGCCAGCGTCGCGAAGCCCAGACCGTCGTACTTGAAGTCGAACTCGATCGTGTGCTTGCCGGGCGACAGCGCCTCCGTGCCCTGCCACTTCACCCGCTTGAGGTCGAGCAGGTTCCACGTAAACACCGGCTTACCCTTCAGCAGATACAAGCCGTACCCGCCGAAACGCCCGCCATTGGTGTGGATCATGCCCTCGGCGCCGCCCCGTGGAATGTCCACCTCGGCCGCGATGGTGTACGACGTGTTAAGCAGGGTTGGCGCTGCGCCCCCCGGTATGCCGGTAACGGTATCGCCCGAGTATGTGAAGACCGTCCTGCCGGCCGTCACGCTGGGGCGTGGCGTGACCAGCCGCGTTGCCACCGAGGCATCCAGCGGCAGAGCCTGGTGTTTGGCGAGCTCCGTCCATAGCTGTTGCTGCATCTCCTTCAGCTTGGCCGGATTGGCGGCGGCAACATTGTTGTTCTGCGTCCAGTCCTTGCTGACGTCGAAGAGCTCCCACTCATAGGCGTTGGCGGGATCCTGGACGGAGGCGCCGACTAGCTGCCAAGGGGGCCGAACCGGCACCGTGCTCAGCATCCAGCCGTCGTTGTAGAGTCCCCGCACGCCCATCATCTCGAAGTACTGCTTCTTGTGCGTCGTCGGCGCATTGGCGTTGGCCTTATCGAATGTGTAGGCCAGGCTCACGCCCTCGATCGCCTTCTGCGCAATGCCATCAACCATGTCTGGCGCCGGAATACCGGTCACCTCGAGGACCGTCGGCACGATGTCGATCACGTGATGGAACTGATTGCGGACGCCGCCAACGTCCGTGATGTGGCCAGGCCAGGATATGGCCATGCCCTGCCGCGTGCCGCCAAAGTAGGCCGAAACCTGCTTCGTCCACTTGAATGGGGTGTCGAACGCCCAGGTCCAGCCGACCGCCATGTGATTGTAGGTCTTGTCGCTGCCCCAGGCGTCGTAGAATTTCATCTGCTCGGCCACCGGCAGCTCGACTCCGTTGAACTGCAGCACCTCGCTGGGCGTACCGTTCGGCGAGCCCTCGGCGCTCGAGCCGTTGTCACCGCTGATGTAAATGATCAGCGTGTTGTCGAGCTTGCCCATATCCTCGACGGCCTGGATCACGCGGCCAATCTCGTGGTCCGTGTACGCCAGGTAGGCGGCATAGACGTCCGCCTGGCGAATAAAGAGCTTCTGCTCTTCGGGCGTGAGTGAGTCCCAGCGCTTCAGTAACTTGTCCGGCCAAGGCGTGAGCTGCGCGTCTTGCGGAATCACGCCGAGCTTCTTCTGGTTGGCGAAGATCTGGTCGCGCAGGGCGTTCCAGCCTTTGTCGAACAGGTGCATGTCGCTGATGGTCTTGATCCACTCCGGCGTCGGGTGGTGCGGTGCGTGCGTGCCCCCAGGGACATAGTGGACGAAGAACGGCATGGAGGGATCAATGTCGTTCAGCTGCTTCAACCAGTGGATGGCGTCATCGGCCATCGCCGTGGTCAGGTTCCAGCCCGGATGGCCTACGTACGGATAGATTGCCGTGGTATTGCGGAAAAGGTTCGGTTCCCACTGGCTGCTGTCGCCGCCGACGAAGCCGTAGAAGTACTCGAAGCCCATCCCTGCCGGCCATTGGTCGAACGGCCCGGCTTGGCTCGCCATGTATGTCGGCGTGTTGTGGTCCTTGCCGAACCAGGACGTGCGGTAGCCGTTGTCCAGCAGTATCCTGCCAATGGTTGCACTGTCCTTCCCGATGACGCTGTTGTAGCCGGGGTAACCGGACGCGGCCTCCGAGATCACGCCGAAGCCCACCGAATGGTGGTTGCGGCCCGTGATGAGCGCCGCGCGCGTGGGCGAGCACAGTGAGGTCGAATGAAAATTCGTATAGCGCAGGCCGGCGTTGGCGATGCGGTCGAGTGCCGGAGTCGGGATCACGCCGCCGAATGTGCTGGGGGCAGCGAAGCCGACGTCGTCCGTCAGGATGAGCAGAATATTGGGTGCGCCTTTCGGCGGTACCACGCGCGCCGGCCAGGCAGGCTTCGACTGCGCGGCATTTAAGTTGATGACTCCGCCGAATGCGGGTTGAGGGTTGGGCAAATAGCGACCGTCCACGGTTCTGGTTGCGTTTGGCGCGCCAGGCACGCCGGTTGTCTGCTGCGCCTTCACCAGCGCGACACGCAGCGACAGGAAGGCGACAAGGACCAACAAGGCCACGCCGCTCAAAAACGTTGCATGTTTGGGCATTCGTTTCACTTCAGCACTCCTGCTCCTGGAGGCGGTGCCCATACAGGGCTTCGCGTCCACAGGTTGGTCCTGAAGGCGCTCACGGCTCCGCGCGCTACCCTAGATGCAAGTAACCGTCAGCGCGGTCTTATTAATTGCGATCCTCAGCCGTCGGCCTGCTAGGGGCGATGTTGGAGCGGAAATGAGCAAGTTCGCGGGGGTCACCGCCCACATGTGGTTGAGGGAAGGCGCCCAGCGGGTCGAACCCGGCTGGTCACGTCGCTAAGTCCCCCGCAATATCAGAAGCAGCGGTTCGGCTACAATGGGCCGTGTTTCCCTACGACCCTGCGCTCCTCGCCACCGTTCAGGCCGCTCCGCAATCTATCTCGGAGGTTCTACAAACTCTCCAGGCCATCGACACCACTTGTGCCGCCGGCGATGGCCTGAAATGGTTCAACTGGCTGTACCTACAGGTGACGCAGGCCGTCGAAGCGCGGGTCGCCACAGGTGGTTTCACCGATCCCGCATGGCTTGCCCAGCTCGACGTACAATTCGCTCGCCTCTACTTCTCGGCCCTCAAGTCCTCACTCTGCGGCGAAGCAGCGCCCACTTGCTGGCAAGTCCTCTTGAATAGCCGCAACCAGGCCGCAATCGCGCGCATCCAGTTTGCGCTGGCCGGCATCAACGCCCATATTAATCACGACCTCCCTGAAGCCATCGTCGCCACTTGTCAGGTTACTGGCACAGCTCCGGATCACGGCGGAATGCACTATAACGACTACACGGCGCTCAATTCCACCCTTGACGGACTCATTGAATCCTCAAAGGGCACACTGAATGTCCGCCTTCTCGGGGCTGCACTCCCGCCGATCTCTCATCTGGAAGATACGATCGCCGCTTGGAACGTGAGCGCTGCCCGGGAGTCAGCGTGGCAAAACGCCGAACATCTTTGGCAGCTCCGCGCGATTCCGGCGCTTGCCTCAAACTTCATGGATATGTTGGACGGTTTCACGACTGTGATCGGCAAGGCGCTGTTGGTCCCGGTCGCCGACATAGTCTCGCCGAGGTAAGGGCAGATCTTACGGAGTGAATCGAGTTTTAACGGGCCGTTGCCGCGGCCACTTTTTTCGCCGGTTCCAATTGCGCGAGTTTGCCTTCGAGATCCGCCAGACCTTTGCGCAGGATCTCCTGATAGCGCGGGTTTGCGCTGCTGGCCAGTTCGCGCTGCACGCGCGTGCGCGAGAGCTCCAGGCTCTCCCTGTCGCGTAGGCTTTGGATTTGCTCGGGGCTCAACAGGCGTTCGCGATTCGCGGGCTTCTTAACGGCGGCGGATTCAATCTGGGCTTCGACCGACTTACTCTCCCACCCTCTAGCCATACTCTTATTGTACGCGATTGTACGCGCAGCGCACGCAATATCCAAAAATGACGGAAAATGGCAGGCATGCGAAAACCAGCTATGTGTCTGATTCTTTTCGCGGCGGCCAGTGCTTCCGCGGGTACGTTCGATGGCGTCTGGGAAATCACGATTACGCGATTCGGCGAGCCGGACATGTTTCGGCGAGCCACTTTCAAGACCACTGGCGGCAAGCTGGCGGGCCAGTCTGGCAACGTTAAGATCGAAGGAACCACGCAGGGCGACACCGTTAGTTTCGAGGCCCGGGAGGCGAACGGCGACCTCATGGGAAATCTCTCCGGCACGATGGTCGAGGACGTTGTGGTCGGTACGGGGAAGGTCTTCGACTTGCCCGCAACCTGGACGGCCCGCCATCCCGCTGAACGCCCCGCGGGCGCCCAGAAAACGCACCGTTTCACGCCGCGCGCGTTTCATCGGCAGTTTTCCAGCTCGGTTCCGCCGGTGATGCATGTATTTCCCGGCGATAGCGTGAGCACGTGGACGGTGGACGCCGGCGGGAAGGATGCCACCGAGAAGGCGCGTTCGCTCGGCGGCAACCCGCTGACCGGACCGTTTTACGTCGAAAACGCGTGGCCAGGCGATACGCTGGTGGTGCGATTCACGCGCATCCGCTTAAATCGCGAATCCGCCGAGAGCGGCGATTCCATTGTGGCCAGCGCGTTCGATCCGTATTACTACAAAGGCCTGAAAGCGGTGGACAAATTTGACAGCGTCTGGCGGCTGGACCGTGAGCGGGGCGTCGCCACGCTGAAGAATCCTACTGAGCGGCTGAAGAATTTCTCGGTCAAGCTGGCCCCGATGCTGGGGTGCGTGGGAGTAGCGCCGCCAGGCAATCAGTCGCTGCGATCGGGCAATCTCGGCAGCTTCGGCGGCAACATGGATTACAACCAGATTCGCGAGGGCGTGACGCTGTACCTGCCGGTATATCATCCTGGCGCACTGCTGTTTGTGGGCGATGGCCACGCCGCGGAGGGCGCGGGCGAGCTCACGGGCGATGCGCTCGAAACGTCGATGGACGTGGAATTCACCGTGGACGTCATCCAGGGGCAGTCGCCCCAGATGCCGCGCGCGGAGAACGACGAGGCCCTAATGGCTCTGGGCATTGGCGGCTCGCTCTCCGACGCTTTGCAGAGCGCGACGACCAGCCTGGCGCAATGGCTGGAGCACGACTACAAACTGAATGCCGCCGAGGTCGCCATGGTGCTGGGGACTTCGATGCAGTACGAGATCGCCGAGATCGTCGATCCGCAGGTGAATGTTGTGGCCAAGGTATCGAAGAGTGTACTTTCCCAACTACACCAGTAGCGGAACTCCGTGGCCGGCCACGATCCCGCGTGTTGCCGGACGGCCGGTGCGGGTCGAGTTTCGGAAAACGCTGCTGGACGGCACAGGCGCTCCCGCGCACGCGGCCACTTACCTGCGGAAACGGCGCATGGTCTTCGAGGAAGCGCTCATCGCCGATGCGGACGAGTTCGCCCGCATTTTCGTGCATGAACTGTTTCACTTCGTCTGGCTACGGCTGGGGAACACGAAGCGCCGGTCCTACGAGCGGCTGCTAGGCGGCGAATTCCGGTGCGGGGCTCGCGGCGAGCTGGGCTGGTCGGCCGAATGGCGCAAGCGGTCGCTTACGCCGCGCGACCGCATCGCACGCACGCTCCGGTGGCGGGAATATTGCTGCGAAAGCTTCTGCGATACAGCGGCCTGGCTGTATGCCGGCGTGGCACGACATGAAGAATTCACGCTTGAGGCACGCATACGCGCGTCGCGCCGAAAGTGGTTCACGCGCATGGGCCTCAAATCCGGAATCTCGATATAATCGGTGTGAAGGAGAATCTGTGCAGGTTGCTCGTGTGAGCCTGGCCATCGCCGCGGTGTTAGTGGTGCTGCCTGGCTGTTCCACCTCCAAAACCGTTAAAGCGGCTTCCGTCAAGCCCCACAAAGATCGGAAATCGGCGCCGGATTTCGCGCTGAAAGACGCCAACGGCCAAACCGTGCACCTTTCCGATTATCGCGGCAAGGTGGTGCTGCTGGATTTCTGGGCCACCTGGTGCGGCCCGTGCAAGATCGAGATCCCGTGGTTCCAGCAGTTCGAGCGAGAGAATAAGGACAAGGGTTTCGCCGTGCTCGGTGTTGCCATGGATGAAGAGGGTTGGGACGTGGTGAAGCCCTTTGCCCAGCACATGAACATCAATTACCGATTGCTTGTCGGCGACGATAAGATTGCCGATCAATACGGCGGCGTGGACGCACTGCCCACGACGTTCCTCATCGACCGCGAGGGAAGAATCGCTTCCGTACACGTAGGCTTGTCGGGCAAGCGCGATTTCGAAGATGGAATTCAAGAGCTGCTGTAAGCTTTCGGCGGTCTTACTGTTTCTGCCGTGCCTGTTCGCGCAAAGTAACGCGATTCTGACGGTGGCGCCGCCGCAGAAGGTGGCAGCAAAGCGCAACACGGATGTGACGGCCAAGATTGAGGTTTCAATAGCCGCCGGCTACCACGTCAACAGCAACGCGCCGCACGAAGCCTACCTGATTCCTCTTCGGCTCACGTGGACGCCCGCTCCGCTCGAAGTGGGAGCCGTGACCTTTCCCAAGGCACGCGACGAGAAATACCGGTTCTCCGACCAGCCGCTTTCGGTTTTCACCGGAAATTTCGAGATCGCGACGAAATTCAAAGTACCGGCCGATGCCGTAGGCGGCCAGGCGATTCTGGCAGGCAAGCTGCGATACCAGGCGTGTAACGACACCATGTGCTTCCCGCCCAAGACGGTGGAAGTCAAGCTGCCGGTGGAAGTTCAATGAGAGGCAGTCTGCTCCGTCGTTTCCGTGGAGGAGAGTCGGCCTCCTCGCACTCTCCCTGGACAGCCTAACTACGAAATATTTCTCAATAACCATGTAGAACCTTCCGGCATATTTTCCCGTGGCAGCGTGCCACTTTCTTTCCATTCAATCACTTACAGTTTGGCAGCGGATCTGCCCCTCAACACTTTCCCGCATGCACGCCTTCAGGAGGAACTATGACTGTTCAAACGCGATCCACTGTCTTTGCGGCAATACTTGCTGTTGGAATGGCCGGTTTGCCGGCTTTCGGGAAGTCACACAGTAACGACAATGCGCCTTCGGTAAAAGGCAACTACTCGTTCCGCATGACGCCAGCGAAGAGCTTCAGCGCGGACGCCCCGGGCGATCCGGGCGGTATCGCTAACTCCCCCCGGCAGGATGTCCTGCGCGTCGGCGTGTTCACCGCGGACGGATCGGGAAACCTTTCCGGGCACACGATGGCCACCACCGATACGGTTCAAGGCAAGACGTGGCTCGTCATCTTTGATTGGACCGGTAAGTACGCGGTGAATGGGGATGGGACCGGTTTCTTTTCAGTAGATAACGTCACCAATATGGTTTGCACCGACATGACGGTGGCGCATACAGGGCCGACGCCGCATCCGGTCACGACCGGCGGCACTCCGCTCTCGGGAAACACGGCTTGTCCAACTGGAACCAGCGCTATTGAAGGCCACGAGGATTATGCGTTTGTGTTTGCGACGCCGGGCGGCAAGAGGTTCGAGTTCATGCAGACGGACAACGACGGCGGAGGCGCCAAGATCTTCATGACCGGAACGGCCACCCTGGAGCAGGACCAAAGCGGCGACAACCAAGGCCAGCAGGGTAAGGGCCACTAGACAGCGGGCCAACGTCCGCTTGCTTACGCGCGCGGCTCGGCTTGGGTATTTCCGAGCCGCGACGATTACCGCGCCGCGACCACGCGCAAAGGCTTGTCGAGCTTGAACGTGAGCACCGTTTCGGCGGGCACGTTGATGGAGCCGCCTTTGGTGGCGATTTGCGTGATGGCTCCCGCTCCGGCGCCGGAAGCCGCGCCGATGGCCGCCCCCTTTCCATGTCCCGCAATGGCGCCGATGATGGCGCCGATGGCTGCTCCGCCGCCGGTATATTCAGCGGTCCGCTTATTAGCGCCCATCCCTTGTTTACCCTGCTTCACCATGTCGGTAGTACTGAGCTGGTAGAGCCGACCGTCGACGGAAACGGAAGCCAGGTCGAGCACCAGGTCTGAAGTGCCGTGGAAACGGCCACCCTTGGCTGACGAGCGGATCACGATCTGCGCGTTGGCTCCTTGCGGGATCACGACATCGCCATTGGCATCGCGCACGTCACTGGTGACCTCTGCTGCAAAGGTCTGGCCTTCCGTGGCTTTCGCGGAGTCGATGGTTTCTTCAGAGCGCACCGCAACTTCCGTGCCAACCGGAAGTTCGAAAGTCTTGGTGTTGATAGCCGACTCCGCCGGATGGCGATGATCTTCGTGGCTGCGCTCGCTGCGCACCGGCTTCGCGCCTGCTTTAGCTGTTTCCGCCGGCGGCGCGGCTGCATCGTCATACTCGATCGACTTCACATCCTTCATCGCCAGAGTGTGCATGGCATTGTCGTCGCCTTTGAGCGTGACCTCCGTGGACGAAGTGGTGGTGACGGTGCCCGCGTATTGCGTGCCATCGCGCATCAGGACGGTGGCGTGCGGTCCCGTGCCGGTGTCCTGCCTGGCGCAGGAAACCAGTGACAACGTGAATAACGACGCGAAAAGGATTGGAAAAACTGAGATGTATCCCCGCATAAGTTGTGTTGCCTTTCGAATTGGTTTAACGTCCAATTTCTGCATGCTTGAACTATGGACAGGCAGGAATGCCGCTCATACCTTCACTTTCCAGCCAGCACCGTTTTGCGCGCCAGGAACTGTTTGATGGAGCGCGTCGCCTGGCGGGTGCGGTGGTCGTTCTCCACCAGGGCGAAGCGTACGAAGCCCTCGCCCAGGGGGCCGAAACCGATGCCGGGGGAGACCGCCACCAAGGCTTCCTTCATGAGCAGCTTGGCGAATTCGAGCGAGCCCTCCTCGCGATAGCTCTGGGGTACCGGCGCCCAGACGAACATGGTGCCGCGGGGCGATTCCACGGGCCAACCGGCGCGGCGGAGCCCTTCGATGAGCAGGTCCCGGCGGTGCTGGTACACGGCACGGATCTTTTCGGTATCCTGTTCACACTCGCGCAGCGCGATGATGGAGGCGATCTGGATGGGCTGGAACACGCCGTAATCCAGGTAGCTCTTGATGCGCGCCAGGGCGCCGATCATTTTCCGGTTGCCCAGGCAGAAGCCCACGCGCCAGCCCGCCATGTTGTAGCTCTTCGACATGGAGAAGA
>JBGPKX010000083.1:0-17907 GCA_041486185.1 Bryobacteraceae bacterium
AGCGAAACCTGCCGCAAGCAGCTCGAGAACGCCGAAACGCGCGTGGAAATGCTCATCCGCAAAGACGGCAAGATGCAGCCCGAACCGTTCCGCCCCGACAAAGCATGAGTTTTCGCGAGTACCTCGCCCGCCAGCAGCGCCTCATCGACCGCGAGTTGGAACGGTTGGTGCCTGCCGAAAACGTTCCGCCCGAGACCATCCACCGCGCCATGCGCTACAGCCTGTTAGCCGGGGGCAAGCGCGTGCGGCCGGTCCTGTGCCTTGAGGCGGCACGGGCCATTTGCGATTCGCCGCGCGGCATCGAGACGGCCGCCTGCTCGCTCGAATTCGTACATACTTATTCTCTGATTCACGACGATCTCCCGGCGCTTGACAACGACGACTATCGCCGTGGCAAACTCACTTGCCACAAAGTGTTCGGCGAAGCCATGGCCATCCTGGCCGGCGACGCGCTGCTGACGCTAGCGTTCGAAACGCTCTCGGCGATGGATTCTGTGGCCGACGATCGCAAGACGCGCATCATGTTGGAACTTGCGACTGCGGCCGGAACCGTGGGTGGCATGATCGGCGGACAAGTGGCGGATCTCGAAGGCGAGGGCAAACCGCCGGACGCGCAATTGCTCGATAGCATCCACCGCGCCAAAACCGGCGCCTTGCTCCGAGCGAGCGTCCGTATGGGAGCGATCTACGCGGGCGCCGATGAGCAGCAGCTCGATGCCGTTTCGCGCTATGGCGAGCACATTGGCCTGGCGTTTCAGATCGTGGATGACATCCTGGATGTCGAGCAGCCGAGCGAATCGCTCGGGAAAACCGCCGGCAAAGACGCACAGCAGCACAAGATCACATTTCCGGCGGTCTACGGTCTGGAGGAATCGCGGCGCATGGCGGAGACCGAACGCTTGAGTGCCCACCAGGCGCTGGTCATTTTCGGCGAGCGCGCCGAGCGGCTGCGCGAACTCGCGGACCTCATCGTCCAGCGCAAGTCATGAAGCAGCGGCTCGATCGTCTGCTGGTCGAGCGCGGCCTGGCCGAGTCCCGCGAAAAGGCGCAAGCTCTCATCATGGCGGGCGACGTGCTGGTGAATGGGCAGAAGGCGCTAAAGCCCGGCCACGCCATCGACTCTGCCAGCCGCATCGAAGTAACCGGTAAGGCTCCATACGTGAGCCGTGGCGGCATCAAGCTGGCGGCGGCGATGGACGAATTCGGCATCGATGTGGCGGGCCGCGTGTGCATGGACATTGGCAGCTCCACCGGCGGCTTCACGGATTGCCTCTTGCAGCGCGGCGCGGCGCGCGTGCATGCCGTCGACGTCGGCGCGGGCCAGCTCGATTGGAAGCTGCGCAACGATGCACGCGTGGTAGTGCATGAGGGCATCAATGCGCGCCACTTGCGGTTTGCAGACATCGGCGAACTCGTGGACCTGGCCACATTCGACGTGAGCTTCATCTCCGTGACCCTGATTCTGCCCGCGGCCGCGCCCATTTTGCGCACCGGGGGCCGCATGGTTATACTCATCAAGCCACAGTTTGAGGTGGGGAAAGGCCAGGTCGGCAAAGGCGGCATCGTGCGCGCGCCGGAATTGCACCGCGAAGCGTGCGCGCGCGTCGAAGGCGCGGTGAAAAAGCTGGGCTTCGAAACGAGCATCATGGAAAGTCCCATCAGCGGCGCGGAAGGCAACAAGGAGTTCCTCCTCTATGCCCGTCATTAAGGCTGTCGGCATCATCTCCAAGCCGGCCGTTCCGGCCGCGGGCGAGCTGGTTCCAAAACTGCTCGCGTGGCTCGCCGAGCGCAGCATCGCGGTGCGCTATGACGACGAAACCGCTACCTATGCCGGCACCCGCGACGGTATGCCGCGCGAGCAGGTTCCCGAAGGCGCGGACCTGGTCATCGTTCTGGGAGGCGATGGCACGCTGCTCTCGGCGGCACGCTCCATCGGTGCTCGCGAAATCCCGCTGTTCCCCGTGAATCTCGGCGGGCTGGGCTTTCTTACGGCCATCACCATTGACGAGATCTACCCCAACCTCGAACGCGCATTCCGCGGTGAGCACCGCATCGGCAAGCGCAAGCTGCTGCATGCCGAGCTCCTCCGCGCGGAAAAACCAGTGGCAAGCTGGGAAGCGCTGAATGACGTGGTAATCACCAAATCGGCGATCGCCCGCATGATCGATCTCGACGCCCACGTGGACCACATGTTCGTCTGCCGCTACAAAGCCGACGGGTTGATTATTGCGACACCCACCGGGTCTACCGCGTATTCGCTCTCCGCCGGCGGGCCCATCATCTTTCCATCCGTGGGCGCCATCTGCCTGACGCCCATCTGCCCCCACATGCTCACCAACCGCCCGGTGATCGTGCCCGATACCAGCACTATCCGCGTCATCTGCCAAGCCGGGGACGATTCGGCGTTTCTGACCATCGACGGGCAGGTCGGCGAGCCGCTCCAAAAGGGCGACCAGATCGTTTGCCGCAGCTCCCCTCACACGCTCATGCTGATTCGTCCGCCCCGCATGCTGTTTTTCGATGTTCTGCGCGAGAAGCTCAAATGGGGCGAGCGTTGAAGCGGCTTTCGCTCACGGCTTGGATTTTCATTGGAATGGCGGCCGGAATTGCGATGGGAATCGCGGCGCCCGGTGTGGCGGGCCGGCTCGCGCCTGTCAGCAACATCTTTCTCCGGCTCATCCGTTCCATCATCGCGCCGCTGATTTTCGGAACGCTGGTGTATGGCATCGCCGGCTCGGGCGACTTGAAACGCATGGGCCGCATCGGCCTGAAGGCCATCGTGTATTTCGAGGCCGTCACCACGGTGGCGCTGTTCCTGGGCCTGGCGGCGGTGAACCTGGTGCGGCCAGGAGCGGGCTTGAAACTGGCGCCCATTGCCGCTGAGGCAGCCATCCCACAGGCCGCCCCCACGGTCGGCTCCGTGCTCGAGCACGTATTCCCCACCAGCGTGATTGATGCCATGGCCCGCGGCGACGTGCTGCAGATCGTCGTGTTCGCGTTCCTGTTCGGAGCGGCGTGCGCGGCCATCGGCGCCAAGGCGAAACCGGTAGTCGCGTTCTGCGAATCTCTAGCCGAGGTAATGTTCCGCTACACGAATTACGTGATGTACCTGGCGCCGTTCGGTGTTGGGGCGGCCATTGCGGTGACCGTGGCCGGCAAGGGCGCGGGCGTGCTTTTCGGTCTGGGCAAGTTGATTCTGACGATGTACGCCGCACAGATCGTTTTCGTGGCCCTGGTGCTAGGCTCGGTGGCGATGCTGTTCCGGATTCCCGCAGGCGCGTTCTACCGCGCGGTCCGCGAGCCATTCCTGATCGCGTTCTCGACGGCATCGAGCGAAGCCGCCCTGCCCCGTGCACTCGAGAACATGGAGCAGTTCGGCGTGCCCAAGCACATCGTGGCCTTCGTGCTGCCCACCGGTTACAGCTTCAACCTCGATGGATCGACGCTCTATCTTTCGCTGGCATCGGTGTTCGTCGCGCAGGCTGCCGGCGTGGAGCTGACGCTCGGCCAGCAGTTGCTCATGATGCTCACCCTGATGCTCACAAGCAAAGGCGTGGCCGGCGTGCCGCGCGCCGCGCTCGTGATCCTGGCGGGCACGCTCGCGAGTTTTCACCTGCCCATGGAAGGCGTCGCCGTGCTGCTGGGAATCGACGCGGTCATGGACATGGCGCGGACGTCGGTGAATGTTCTGGGCAATTGCCTGGCTTCGGCGGTGGTGGCGCGCTGGGAAGGGGTGGAGTTTCGAGCTGCGGCCTAGATGGGCGCGCGCGAGAGACTGGTAATGAAATCGATGCCAGAGATGTTCTTGCTGCTGAGCCGGTCGTCGTTGGTGAGGAAAAGATCGACTCCCGCGGACCCCGCGCACGCCAGTTGAATCGCATCGGGTGGCTTGATGGTTTTGTCCTGGCGGATGCTGGCGTATGCGCTCGCGGCTTCCAGACCGAAGGGCAGAACTTTGATTTCCGGATGTGAAAACAAGGCGAGATACCGTTTGCGAAGTGCTTCGTCTCCCCTGCCCACCGGCTTTACGAGTAACTCACCGACCGCCAGGGCGCTGGTGACGAGGTTGTCTCCGCGCTGGCGCATTCGCTGGCGCAGATGGAGCACCTGCTCGCCAAATTGAGCGTTCTGCTCGAACAGGTAAATAAACAGATTCGTGTCCCAGAAAATCTGCGCCAGATGCCTAACTCCTAACGGCCGCCATCCTCGTTCTGTTCCCAGCCTGCGCGCAGACTAGCCACGTATTCATCGGCATTCGTGTCCGCCCAGATCTCTTTGCCCAGCCCCCACATCTCGAGGATGGGATCCTGTTCCGCTTGCATGTCATTCCCCTTTCGGTTGCAATATTCACGCTCGTACCACTCGAGCAGCGGATGGTACTTGTCGGGCAGATCGGCCCGGTTGGGGATGATTTTCCCTTTGCGCGACGGATGCGCGCGATCGCCCGGCCGGAACAGCCGGTAAGTGTCGTCTTCGCGTCTGTAAAACATCCGATAGCGCGCCGAGTTCGGCTCAAGGTTCGCGACGTTGTGTAAGTAAACGTGCGCCGGAACGCCGGGACGAACCTCAGGATACGCGCGCGCGCGCTTCACCTGCTCGATGATCTCCTTCGCGGAGAACGACGGACGGCCCGGGTACTCCTTGTGAAGAGTCGCCAGGGCTACCCAGGCTTCGTCGGCCACCAGAATATGATCCGGTGTTACTGGCTGAACCGCCTGTATTACCATGATTACCTATCAATACTAGTTATAACAGGTAAATCAGGCTTAAGCGAATGATTTATGTAAATATATTAAAATGAATAGCTTGCCTAAGCCCCTACAGGCGTTCCCAGCTTGGCGTACCAAGGTTTGGCGGTTTTAATAGCGTCGTTGACGGCGTTAATGTTCTTCACGCCTTCGTCGGCGAGCCAGTCCTCTAGCGCCTTCGCTCCTTGCTTGGCGTAGACCGGGATGCCTTCTTTCCATGTCGCGCGGCCGCACAGCACGCCCGAGAAATCCGTGCCGGCTTCGGACGCCATGTGAAGGGATTCGGTAAACTGTGCGTTGCTTACGCCGGCGCTGAGGTAGATGAACGGCTTGGTCGCCACGGCCGCGGCTTTGCGGAAATGATCGAGGGCTTCGGCGCGAGAGTAGGCTTTCTGGCCCTTATACACGCTTGATCCTTCCACGAATTCGGCATTGATCGGGACTTCCACTTTGAGCACGTCGACGTAGTATTGCGGCTTGGAAAATTCCAGCATGGTCTTGGTCACGATCTCGGGCTTGCGTTTGGCATACTCCGGGCCTTTTTCATCGCCGCCTTGCGGATCGTAACCGATAAATTCGAGGAAGAACGGAATCTCGTAAGCTTGACACTCGGCGCCGATGCGTTCGATAAACGCGTGCTTGATGTCGTTGACCTTCGGGTCGTCGAACGGCGTGTAGTAGATCAGGACCTTGACCGCGTCGGCGCCCCAGTCTACTATGCGCTTCACCGAAACGTGCGGCAGCAGATCCGGCAGGCGGCCGGGCTGCGTGTTGTCGTAGCCGCTGGCTTCGTACGCGAGCAGCAGGCCGGCGTTCTTCGCGCGGACCTTGGCGGCGGGCAGCCCCCACTCGGGATCCAGCAGAATGGCGCTCGCGTGCGGCGTGAGCACCCTGCTGACCGCGACCTTGAACTCAGTCATCATTTCGTCGGTCACCTGCTTCTTGTCCACGCCTTTCGCGGCGGCGAGCGATTTCTGCAAGCTTCCGCGCTGATCCATGGCGGCCGCGGCTATCACCCCGGCTTTGTTCGCGAGCGCCTTCATGCGCCGCATCTTACCTTCTGACAGTTTCATGCGAGTCTCCTTGTGAATATTCAAAAATGGGTTGCCGCGTCCACTTAACCGATCGGCGGAAATAAGCCTTGGCGTGCGTGACATCTTTGAGGATTTGTGCCTTCAGGGCTTCCGGACTCTCGAATTTCCGTTCGTCGCGCAGCCGCCACAGAAATTCCACCTGAATCGAGTGCGGTGCGGCGCCCTCGAGCGGATCGAGCAGGAATGTCTCGATCGACAGGCGATCGTCCCCTCCAAACGTGGGCCGGCAACCGATATTGGTCACCGACGCCCAATGGCGGCCGCCATCGAGATCTCGCGTGCGCGTGACGTATACACCTCGCTGGGGCAGCACCTCGGATCGCGTCGCAAGATTCAAGGTCGGCACGGTTTTCTTAGCGCCGACTCCGTGTCCGGAAACCACGTCGCCATCGAGCGCATAGGGCCGCATCAGCAAACGGGCCGCGCGCGCCACCTTACCGGCTTCCACCAGGTGTCGCAGGCTGCTGCTCGACGCCTGCACGCCACGGCACCAAACCGCCGGTACGATTTCGGTGGTGTACCCGAAGTGCTTTCCCAAGGACTTCAGCAGGAGCGTGTCGCCGGCCTTCTTGTGGCCGAAGCGGAAATTCTCGCCGACTACTATGGCGCGCGCGCCAAGCTTGCGGACCAGCACTTGTTCGACAAATTGCTCCGGCGTAAGCCGCGCTACCTCCGCATTGAATGGCAGGATGAGCACCTGCTCGATCCCCTGCGCGCGCATGAGAGCGCAACGCTGCTCCGGCGTGGTCATCAGGCGCGGCGCGCGATCTGGCGCCACGACCTTGGTCGGATGCGGGTCGAATGTCAGAACCGAAGGTTTCCAAGCCTGCTCCTCGGCAATCTCCCGCACGCGCCGCAGAATCCGGCGGTGTCCGGCGTGCACGCCATCGAAATTGCCGATAGTGAGAACCGAAGGCCCGAAATCGGCCGGCACGTCGTCGAGGCCGCGAAAAAGGCGCAATGTGGCGCTCATCTAACCGCCACCCCCCACCGTGATCTCGAGGCCGTCGTAAGCCAGACGGATGTGCGGAGGCAGCAAACTTTCGGTTTCCGCGTGTGGCAGGTCGTGGCAGATGTGCGTGAAGAAAGCTCGCTTCGGCGCGAGCTGCTCAACGGTCTGGATGGACCGCTCGACGGTGGAATGCGTGGGGTGCGGCTTGTGGCGAAGCGCATCCAAAAACAAAACATCCAGGCCGCGCAACTGCTCCATCGATTCCGCGGGAATGTCGCTGTGATCGGTGAGATACGCCGCGCAGCCAAAGCGGAATCCGAAGATCGACGAGCGGCCATGCAGCAGGCGGATCGGCGCGAATCCCAGCCCGAAGAGTTCGAACGACTCGCCATTCAACGTGTGCACTTCCAGTTGCGGCACTGAGGACTCCCGCTCGCCATCGTCAAAAATGTATTGAAAGCAGCGCTGGATGGCGCCCATAGTGTCGGAAGAGGCGAAAATGGGGATGCGGGTTCGCTGCCGGAAATTGAATGGCCGCACGTCATCGAGGCCCATGATATGGTCGGCGTGGGAGTGAGTGAACAGCACGGCGTCAAGCCGATCCACTTTCGCGCGCAGCACCTGGGTGCGAAAATCCGGCGTGGTGTCGATCACCACGTTGTGTCCCCCGTACTCCAGCAATACCGATGGCCGCAGACGGTTGTCGCGCGGATCTGCGGACGTGCAGACGGCGCAATGACACCCCGGGGTGGGTACCCCCACGCTCGTGCCTGACCCCAGCACGGTGATCCTCAGTGGACCCGCCGAGCTCATTCAGCTTTTCTGGCTTTCTTCGAGGGCCTGCACGTAGCGGAAGCGCAATTCTGTGAGCGAATTCTCCAGCAGACGCTGCTCTTCCAGCGTGAGATTGCCCCTGGTTTTTTCGTGCAGCATCGCCAGCAGATCGATGCTGTGGCGCGCCAGATCGAGATCCGGTTTCGGCCGGTCTTCTTCGGCCCCAAAGTGAAGCAACCCGAGCTGCAGCTCCGCCTGCGTGCGCAAAGATAGCGCCAGGAATTCAAACGAAGCCGGCGGCAGCGGAATGCGCTCTTCCGCGCGCGAGGCTCCGGCGTTTTCGCTCTCGCTCATTGAGTCTTCATTTTAGCAATACCGGATTGGCGCGGACGAGTTGACGATCGAAGAGGCCGCCGGCGAACCGCCATCCCGACGTGGATGGCCCGGTGTCCGGATGCGGCGTCAACCGGCCGCGATCAGCGGCTATGGCCAACATCCTCATCTACAAGACGCCGACGTTAGGGCCAAGCGCCTTCCCAACAACCCGCCTTACGGATCTTCAGCCTGGCGTTGCACGCGGGAGGTGTTGCAACTTCAGCGCTGCGGATCTGGCAGGGTGCGCGGATGAGGTCCTGCTGGGCGCCTCTGGTTGCGGGCCATGCAGGGTCCACGAACGACAGCGATCTTGACCGTTTAGAGTCTATCGGGCACGGCGGTTTGCCGCTTCTGCCGCGAGTTTCAGCTCATTGTTGGCCTGATCCAGTAAGTCTTTGGCCTTTTGAGCGTGACCTTGCATGTCCCATTCATTGGCTCGCTGCGCTTCTACGATTCTTTCCCAGGCCTGCCGGCTCAACCGCTGTGCCGCTGCCAGATTCGGATGCCGTGTGGCGGAGACATTTCGACCGGGCCTCTGCGCGAGGGCAATGCCTCCAACAACGAGCAAGGAAGCGAGAAAAGCGGCGAGAACGTGATTTCTGATCATGGGTTGGATTATAAGGTCCAGACCGGACTTCCCGCAACAGTCTGAGAACTTAGTTCTGAGTGGCAATCGATCGTCCATTCCGAGGGACGCATCCGCGAATGGTTGCTTGACGCCCTCTCTGTGGAAATGCCGCGCAGCCGGTTCTGGCTTGTTGGCCGGCAACCCTTCCATGATTCGTAATGGAAGGTTGCGCCGTCCAGGAGGTGCAATCGGAAAGAGGTGAGACGGCGCTCTGTTCGTGAGCTGCCGGGGAGTACGGGCGCGGCCCTCGGGCGCTTATAATCACTGCCATGGGCAGCCCTACGCCAGCGCCGGGATCGAACCGGTCGAGTGAACGTTTGGACGGGCACAGTCCCTATCTTGGTGTTCATACCATCAACATTTTCGTTCGAGATCAGGAACAAAGCTTACGATTTTACGTGGATCAACTGGGATTCGATCTGGCTTTTGACGCTCAGCTTCAATCCGGCGACCGTTGGGTAGCCGTCGCGCCTCCTGACGGTAGCGCACTGCTCGCGCTGATCGCACCAAAGCCAGAATCCAGAGATTACAAGCTGATCGGACGGTCCACCGGGGTTGTTTTTGTCACCGAAGATGTGATCGCCAAGTACAGTGAATGGCGCAAGCGCGGTGTCCGGTTTCAGTATGCGCCACGCCTCAGGCGCGTGAAGTACGGGCGCCCGGCGGTGGAGCCAGGCCCTATCCCGTCCGCGGGGATCGAAGAGCAGAATGGGATTTGGGGCGGCGTGTTCACGCATTTCAGAGATTTGGACGGGAACTCGTTCACACTGGTCGGCTTCGACGAGGTGAGCCGCGAAATCGAAGCGCAACGGCGCGCGATCGCCGAGAAGGTGGATGCTGAACGGCGCGCCGCGCAGGAACTCGAAATTGCCAAACAGGTGCAGGCCAGGCTCTTCCCTCAAACGCTGCCGCCGATTCGAACGCTCGAATACGCGGGTATGTGCATCCAGGCTCGCCAGGTTGGTGGCGATTACTACGATTTCCTGGACCTTGGCGGAGAGCGTTTCGGATTTGTCATCGGAGACATCGCAGGCAAAGGCATCGCCGCCGCGCTTCTGATGGCGAATCTTCAGGCGAATATGCGCATCCATTGTGCGACGGCGTTGGATCAGCCGCAACGCCTGTTGCGGTCTGTGAACCGCGTCTTTCACGAGAATTCGACGGAGAGCGCCTACGCGACGCTCTTCTTTGTCGAATATGACGACGAAGGGCGGCGGTTACGATACGCGAACTGTGGCCACCTCCCGGCGCTTCTCCTGCGGAGCGACAACACCCTGGAAAGGCTCGAATCGACGGGCACTGTATTGGGACTGTTTGGAGAATGGGATTGCTTGGTAGGGGAGCGAAGGCTCTTCTCGGGAGACACCTTGGCACTCTATACGGACGGGATAACCGAATCGTTCGACGAGGCTGGTGAGGAATTCGGCGAAGAACGCCTGATCGACGCGCTACGGCGGCATCGGCATCTGTCTTCGCAGGGCATCATAGCGGCCGTTGTGGATGAAGTTCGGCGGTTCAGTGCCCATGAACAGTACGACGACATCACACTGACCGTTGCAAAGTGCCGATGAAAATCAAACGACTTACGCTTGTCCTATCCTGCGGCGGGGCGATACGAACGGGAGGGAAAGGACGGTGCAGTCGCGGGAACCATGTGTTTCTTGAGTTGCAGGACACGGATCTCGTCGAGAGCGCGGTAGGCATCCGCCCGGGCGTGCGCTATGTTACGTCTTTCCATAAGGATACAGCCCCACAGCACGGCCGTGAGCAGGGCGATGGAGCACAGTCCCTGGCGTGTGATCTTCATGATTGGAATCGTTCGAAAGGCACCCACGCGGTCATCGGAGCAATTCATTTTCCAAAATCAATACCCTTTGTTATCAGACGTATGAAATTGAGAATAGTGTGGCGTCAGTTCACACGCGGGCACATCTTGCACGGCGTGGTACAGTTGCAGCTGAATTGACTTAAGTTTAGCGGCGGATGTACGGTGTTTATGAGAGTGTTCTACAGCTTATCCAGGGGGCGGGCGGGGCTAACGGCGCTGATTTGTGCGCTGATCGTTGGCGTCGTGGCGCTTGGCGCTGAGGCCAAACGAAGCCAATACCAGTCTCAACCGGGCGCAATCCAGTACCTGAACAAGGCAGTCAAGATGGAAACCTCTCACGCGCAGAGGGCTGCGCCGCCGGTACAGGCCGCTACAATCGAGCCGGTTCCGGTCGAGATCCGGCCGGTTTTCCATCGGATCACCTGGACGCTTGGCGAACCACGGCCTTGTCCGCGAGAGCGCCGGCTTGACGTTCGTCCTCCTCCCTCAACTCTTCTTTATAACTGACGCCCCTCGGTTCGGGTGTAAGAACGGGCCTGCAAAACGCCGGTCCGGAGTAAAGGAGATTCCACATTGAAACATTGGGTTGTTTGGCCTGCCGCGGCTGTCATCTTGTGTCTGTGCGCTTGCAGCCGGAAAGACGCGGCCGAGGCCAAGAGCGATCCGCCGCGGGCCGTTACGGTGGCGGTCGCCAAAGCGAAGCATGAAGACCTTTCCCGCGAGCTGGTGCTGACGGCGGAATTCCGTCCGTTTCAGGAGATCGATGTTCACGCCAAGGTGGCGGGATTCGTGAAGAAAATCTACGTAGATGTCGGCGACCGCGTTAAAGAGGGCCAGCTTCTAACCGTACTCGAGATTCCGGAGATGCAGGACGACCTGACGCGGGCCTTGGCGGCCAAGCGGCGCAGCAGCGCGGAGGTGGAGCGGGCGCGCGACGAGCTGGTGCGCTCGCAATCGGCACACGAAGCGTCGCACCTTTCCTACGCGCGGCTGGCGGAGGTGATCAAGCAGCGTCCCAATCTGGTGGCACAGCAGGAAATCGACGACGCACTGGCGCGCGACCGCGTTGCGGAGGCGCAGATGGCGGTGGCCAAAGAGGCACTGGCGGCGGCCGAGCAAGGGGTGCAAGTGGCCATTGCGGATGAAGAGAAGATTAAGACGCTGTCGGCGTACGCGCGCATCACGGCGCCGTTTGCCGGAGTCATCAGCAAGCGCTACGCCGATACCGGCGCGATGATCCAGGCGGGCACCGCTTCGCAAACGCAGGCCATGCCCGTGGTGCGACTGGCGGAAGATCAATTGCTGCGTCTGGTGCTGCCGGTGCCGGAATCGGTGGTGCCGCGCGTGCACGTGGGCTCCGCGGTCGAGGTGCGCGTGCCGTCGCTCAACCGAACCTTTACGGGCAAGGTGGCGCGTTTCACCAGCCAGGTGCAGCTTTCCACGCGCACCATGGACACCGAAGTCGATGTGCCGAATCCGGCTCTGATGCTGAAACCGGGCATGTACGCCGAGGCGTCGCTGGTCCTCGATCAGCGCGACGATGCTCTAGCGATTCCGATCCAGGCGATCAACCTCAGCGACCAGAAAAAGAGCACGGTGTTTCTGGTCACGGCAGATAAACAGATTGAGGAGCGGCCGGTGACGCTGGGCATCGAGACGCCGACGAAAGTCGAGGTGCTTTCCGGGATCGCGGAGGACGATCTCGTCGTGGTGAGCGGGCGCAGCGGGCTCAGGCCAGGCGAGCGCGTGGAGCCCAAGGTCGTCGATCTGGCGGCGCTCAAGGGAGACGAATAGATGCCCACCTTCGCCATTCGCAACCCTTACTTCATCGTTGTCGTGTGCCTGGTGATCACGGTGGTGGGTCTGACCAGCCTGCTGCGCATGCCGGTGGACATGTTCCCGGTGATGAACATACCGGTAGTCGTGGTGGCCACTTTTTATTCAGGGATGCCGCCCGAGCAGATTGAAACCGACATCACCAGCCGCTTCGAGCGATTTTTCACGCTGGGGAGCGGCATTGAGCACATCGAATCGCGCTCACTGCCGGGAGTGAGCATCATCCGGGTGTATTTCCAGCCGGGCACAAACGCCGACTCGGCCGTAACCACGATCTCCAACCTGGCCATGGCACAACTGCGAAGGCTGCCGCCGGGTACGCTACCGCCGGTGGTACTCAAATCCGACGCTTCCAGCTTGCCGGTCTGTCTGGTGACGGTGAAGGGGCAAGGCCTGGACGAAACCGCGCTGCATGACCTGGCGCAATTTCAGGTGCGCAACCAGATTGCCGGCGTGCCGGGCGCTTCGGTGCCGCAGCCGTTCGGCGGCAAGTACCGGCAGATCATGGTTTACGTCGATCCCTACAAGCTGGAAGCGCACCAACTCAGCCTGATGGACGTGGTGCGCTCGGTCAACGACTCGAATTTGATTCTGCCGGCCGGCGACGTGCGCATCGGGCCATACGATTACAACATTTACACCAACAGCCAGCTTCCCGATCTGAAGACCATTGACGCATTGCCGTTGAAGACCGTGGGCGAGGCCAGCGTGAGGGTAGCGGATGTGGGTAAGGCGGAGGACGCCGCCACGATTCAAACGAACGTGGTGCGCGTGGATGGGCAGCGCTCGGTGTACCTGTCGATCCTCAAGCAAGGCGGCGACACGAACACCATCGCGGTAGTCGACGGCGTACGAAAGGCGATTGGCCATTTGTTCGACGTTCCCAAGGAATTGATCACCAAGGTGGTGTTCGACCAATCGCAGTTCGTGAAAACGGCGATTCAGACGCTGGTACACGAGGGGAGCATGGGCCTGTTCCTGACAGCGCTCATGATTCTGGTGTTTCTGGGGAGCATGCGGGCCACGGTGGCCGTGTTCTTCTCGATTCCGCTTTCGGCGCTGGCGACTTTCATCGCGCTGCAGATGGGCGGCAGCTCGATCAACAGCATGGTGCTGGGCGGGCTGGCGCTGGCTTTCTCGCGGTTGATCGACAACTCGGTGGTGGTTCTGGAAAATATCTACCGGCACCTGGAGATGGGGGAATCTCCACGAGTGGCGGCGGAAAAGGGGGGAAGCGAAGTGGCGCTGCCGGTTCTCTCGGCGACGCTGCCCACGGTGGTGGTCTTCGTGCCGGTGACGTTGCTTTACGGGGTCTGCAAGTTACTGATTTCCTCGCCGGCGCTGGCGGTGGTGCTGTCGTTGTTCGCGTCTTATGCGGTGGCGATGACAGTGGTGCCGCTGTTCTGCGCGATGTTCATCAAGGGGCATCATCAACCCATGGAGGGCGTGGAGATCGAAGCGGCGGAGGAAGAAGCGGCGATCGAGCGTAAGCCTCAACCCGTTGCGGCGGCGCAACCGACGCGATTGAGCTTCGGCGCACGATTCAACAACTGGTTCAATCGCGGCTTCAACTCGATGCTGGAGGGCTACGATCGGCTGGTTCAGATTGCGTTGCGCCAGCCGGTACTCACGGTAGCCGGGATCACCGGAGTTTTCGTAGCCAGCCTGGCGATTTATCCGCTGCTGGGCGTCTCCTTCTTTCCAAGGACCGACGCCGGGCAGTTCGTCATCAACCTGAAGGCTCCATCGGGCACGCGCATCGAGGTAACAAATCAGTATGTGAAGCAGGTGGAAAACGAAATTCGCAAGGTGGTTTCTCCGGACGATCTCGGGATGATTGTGTCCAACATCGGTACCACGCCGGATTTCTCGGCGATCTACACTCCCAACTCGGCGCAGCACACCGCCTTCGTACAAGTGAGTCTGAAGGAAGGCCACAAGGGGGGCAGCTACGACTACATGGACGAAGTAAAGGAACGGCTGGCGCGGGAACTGCCGCAGTTGAACACCTTCTTCCAATCCGGCGGCCTGGTGGATGCGGTGCTGAACCTGGGCATGCCGGCGCCCATCGATGTGCAGGTGTCCGGCTCGAATATGGATGCGGCGTATGCCACCGCCTCGGCGATTGCCGGCCGGATTCGCGCGCTCCCCGGGGCGGGCAATGTTTATATCCCGCAGGACCTCGATTATCCGGCGCTCAAACTGGACATCGACCGCGTGCGCGCGAGCGAACTGGGACTCAACCAGAGGGAGGTGGTGGGCAATGTCATCACGGCTCTCACATCGAACACCATGATTGCGCCCAGCTACTGGATCGATCCCAAGACCGGCAACGACTATATGCTGACCGTACAGTATCCGGAGGCGCAGGTGAAGAGCCTCGCGGACCTGCGGTCAATTCCGCTGCGGTCGCCCGTGGAAAGAGATCCCACGCAACTGGACATGATCAGCAAGATCACGCGCATTCAATCGCCCACGGAGGTGGATCACTACCAGCTTCGCCGGATCATCGATGTTTTTGTGCGGCCGTCGGGCGAGGATCTGGGCAGGATGGCGAACGCTATCGACCGTATCATTAAAGACACGCGGATCCCGCCGGGCGTGGCGGTAGATCTGCGCGGCATGGTGCAGGGCATGCGCGCGTCTTTCCAGAGTTTTGGGATTGGGCTGATCCTTTCGATTATCCTGCTGTACCTGATCCTGGTGGCGCAATTCCGGTCATTTGCCGATCCGTTCCTGATCCTGCTGGCGGTGCCGACGGGTCTGACGGGTGTACTGGTGACGCTCTACCTTTCGGACACGACGATGAACGTGATGTCTCTGATGGGCGTGATCATGCTGGTGGGGATCGTGGTCTCGAATAGCATTTTGATTGTGGAGTTCACGCACCGGCTGGAGGAGGAAGGGATGCGCATCGAGCAGGCTGTGGCACGCGCTTGCCGGGTGAGGTTGCGGCCGGTGCTCATGACGTCGCTGGCCACGATCTTCGGCCTGCTGCCGATGGCCTTGAAGCTGGGCGAGGGGAGCGAAGCGTATGCGCCGCTGGCGCGAGCGATTATCGGCGGCCTGACGGTTTCCGTGGTGCTGACGGTCTTTATCGTTCCGGCGGCTTACCTGATCGTGTATCGGAAGCGGCGGATGCCGATGGCGGCGAGCCCGGAGCCGGTGCGATGAAGCGTACGATCTGGATTTTATTGTGCAGCGCGTGCGGCGCCCTGGCGCAGACGCCGATGCATCTGACGCTGGACGAAGCTGCAGCCATCGCACTGAAGAACCATCCGCAGGTGAGCGCCGCGCTGCTGAATGCCGCGGCCGCAAATCAGGTTACGACCGAGGTGCGCTCCAGCTTCTACCCGAGTGTTTTCGGCAGCGTCACCGGAGCGGGCGCCTCCAGTAACAGCCGTATCGGCGCCGGCGCCTTGAACAACCCGATTATCTACGACCGGCTAGCCACCGGCTTTACGGTAGGGCAGATGATCACCGATTTCGGCAGGACGTCCAACCTGGTAGAGAGCTCGCGGCTGCACGCGCAGGCGCAGCAGGAAAGTGCCGTGGCCACGCGCGCCGATGTGCTGCTGCAGGTGAATCGCGCCTACTTTGGCGCGTTGCGCGCACAAACCGTGCTGCGCGTGGCGGAGCAGACGGTGGCCGCACGGCAGCTCATCGTGGACCAGATTACGGCGCTGGCCAATAGCAAGCTGAGGTCCGGCCTGGACGTGAGTTTTGCCAACGTCAATCTGGCCGAAGCCAGGCTGCTGCTGGCCAACGCCCAAAATGACGTGAGGTCTTCGTTCGCCGAGCTTTCCACGGCGCTCGGATTTCGCGAACAGAGGACGTTCGATCTGACGGAACCGGCCGCGCCGGGTATTTTGCCGGAAAATGCCGGAGAACTGATCGCGGACGCGATGCAAGCCAGGCCCGAGCTGGCCAGCTATCGCGACGAACATAATGCCGCGCTGCGTTTCGCACGCGCCGAGCGCGCGCTGAGTTTTCCGTCGATCAGCGGGATCGTGACCTCCGGGGTGCTGCCGGCGCATGAAGACGCGCTGCACAATCGCTATGCTGCCGCGGGGGTGAATGTAAACATCCCGTTGTTTAATGGGCACTTGTTCTCGGCCCGGCGGTCGGAAGCCGATCTGCGGGCGCAGGTGGTGGAGCAGAACCTGCGCGATCTGGAGAATCGCATCTCTCGTGACGTGCAGGTGGCGTGGCTCAACGCCAACACAGCTTACCAGCGCCTGGGTCTCACGGCGCAGTTGCTGGATCAGGCGGCGCAGGCCCTCGACCTGGCGCAGACGCGCTACGACCTTGGACTCAGCTCGATTGTCGAGTTGAGCCAGGCGCAATTGAACAAGACGTCGGCGGAGATTGTCAGTGCGAGCGCCAAGTACGAGTACGATCTGCAGCGCGCGGTTTTGAATTACCAGGTGGGGGCACTGAAGTAGAACAGCGATTTCACCTTTCCGTCGTCGCGGCCGGTGAATGGACAGGCAGGAATGCTGCACTCCTGCCTGTCCTTTGTCCGATCAGTAGATCAGCTTCAGCGCGAACTGGATCTGGCGCGCCGGCCAGGCGGCGGTGTACTGGCCGGCTGTGGCCTGATAGTACCTGACGTTCAAGCTGTTGCTCTTGAAGTTCGGATGATTGATCATATTGAAGAATTCCGACCGGAACTGCAGCTTCTTGCCTTCCGTGATCCGGAAGTCCTTGAATAGCGACGTATCGATGTTCACCTGGTTCGCCGTGCTGATGATGTTGCGCCCGGAGTTGCCAAACGTGCCAAACGCCGGGTCGGTAAAGGCAGCCTTGTTAAACCAGTTGTTGGCATCCTGGTTTGCGGGAATCAACGCTACCCCAGCCACTCGGTCGGGACGCGCGCTGCCGCTGCAGTTGCACAAGCCGCGTCCGCCGATTGTGCGAGGCGTACCGGTCTGGGCCGACTGGATGCCTTGCAACTCCCACCCGCCAATCAGGAAGTCAGCCAGACCACTCATGCCGCTCCCGAAGCGCTTTCCTTTGCCAAAGGGAATTTCGTAACTCAAACTGTTCACGAAGCGGTGCGTGATATCGAAATCGGATCGGGCCTTTTCCCACTCGGGATGGATGGGATTGCGGGCGCCGCCGCCGCTGGCAAATCCGAGCGAAGCCTGGGAAGTTTCGTCGATAGACTTGCCGAACGTGTACGCGGTCAGAAAACTGAGGTTGTTCGAAAATCGCTTCTCAATCTTGGTTTGCAGCGAATGGTAGTGCGAACTGTTGCAGGCGCACCAGTAGGTGAGATCCCCTAAATATGGCCGCGGTCGCCGGCTGGCAGAATCGGCGGTCGGGTCCGAGGACGGCGCTATGGGATTGCCTTCGCGGAACTCATAAAGATGGGTTCCTTTCGACCCTGCATAGGCGATCTCCCAAACCGCGTTCCAACCCAGTTCCCGCTGCACGCTCAAGTTCCAATGCTGCACCTGGGGGTTCTTGAACTTGGGATCCAAAGAGAATAACGACGGAGCGTCCGGATTGGTCAGCGTGTCCGCCGGGAAGCCCTGCGATAGGTTGTTCACTCTCGCGTTGGGTTGCACGGAACTGATTGGTTCAAAGACGGTCTGACTGAAGAAGGGCGGGTTATTTCCGGGGTTGGGGATGCTCAATGGGCCGGCTTCGTACGACGAGTAAAAGAT
>JBGPKX010000084.1:0-17663 GCA_041486185.1 Bryobacteraceae bacterium
AGGCGTCGAACAGATTTAGGAAATCGGCTTCGGCGCGCGCCTTGATCTCGTCGCGGTCCTGGTGGTCATGAAACCGGTTGTAATTCCTGCCCGGTGGTTGTATTGTAGGATTGCTCTGAGAGAGCATGAGTGAGTTTCCTTTCTGTGGCGCCGGTTGATTCCCGGCGCCATTCTTTTTTTGGGGGTATGTGCGAACCTTGAAGCTCTCCCGCAGAATCCACGCAGAATTGCTGCGCAAGGCCGGTTTTTCCCGCATTAGCGCGCAAACGCGAAGGGCTTAAGTCGTGTCTTTTCAGTGAGGGTGTTTGTAAGTCGTTGGCGCGAATGCTAGCATGGAATTCATTCCCTCTGCTGCACAATAAGGATGAAAGTTGATTCGGG
This sequence comes from Bryobacteraceae bacterium, assembly GCA_041486185.1. Taxonomy (GTDB): domain Bacteria; phylum Acidobacteriota; class Terriglobia; order Bryobacterales; family Bryobacteraceae; genus QHXW01. The sequence goes on from JBGPKX010000084.1 coordinate 382, forward strand.
CGGTCAAAGGAACCAGGGATTTATTACCTCCGGCCACGGCGGTTTGGAACCGTGCCGAGACGGTCGCGCGCGAGGTCTTTAGGCGCTATCACTATCACGAGATTCGCACGCCGATTCTGGAAGAAACGCAGCTTTTCGCGCGCGGCGTGGGAGAAGAAACCGACATAGTCACCAAAGAAATGTACACGTTCGAGGACCGCGACGGCACTTCGCTGACCCTGCGCCCCGAGGCTACGGCATCGGTGATGCGCGCCTACATCGAGCATCGCCTCGATCAGCGGCCCGGCGTTCAGAAGCTCTACTACATGGGTCCCATGTTCCGTCGCGAACGTCCGCAGAAGGGGCGTTACCGGCAGTTTTTTCAAATCGGGGCGGAGGCAATCGGCTCGGAATCGCCAGTGGTGGATGCGGAAGTGATCGAGATGGTGGTCGATCTGCTGCAACAGGTGGGCCTCGAAGGTTTTGCATTGCTGCTGAATTCGGTCGGGTGTAGCAACTGCCGCCCGGCGTACATCCAGCGTCTTCGCGACGAACTGGCGAAGGTGTCGCAAAACCTCTGCGAGGATTGCCAGCGGCGCGCGGCGACGAATCCGCTGCGGGTGCTCGACTGCAAGGTGCCCGAGGACCAGCCCATTATCGACAAGCTGCCGTCTATTCTGGATCATCTTTGCGAGGTTTGCCGCCCGCACTTTGACACCGTGCAGCGCCTGTTGCGCGATCGCGGCATTGCATTCGAGCTGCGCCCGCGACTCGTGCGCGGCCTCGACTATTACATGCGCACGACGTTCGAGGTAGTTCACGGCGCGCTCGGGGCGCAGAATTCCGTGCTGGGTGGAGGACGTTACGACGGTCTGGCGGAGGCCATCGGGTCGAAAGTGCCGGCGCCGGGCATCGGCTTTTCGATCGGCGAGGACCGGTTGGTGATGACCGTCGAGGACGCGGTGAAAGCCTCTCCGCTCGACCTGTTTATCGCCTCTCTGGGCGAGCAGGCCATGCATCACGCCGGTCTTCTAGCCAGGGAGATGCGGCAATCCGGGTACGCGGTCGAGGTCGCGCTGGATGGAAAATTGAAGCGCGCCATGGAACTGGCGAACAAGCTGGGCGCGCGTTATACGCTCATCCTGGGAGATAACGAAATCGCTTCCGGCCGTTACGCGTTGAAGAACATGGCATCGGGCGAACAGGAACAGGTCGCGCGCCAAGAGATTGCGCAGCGGCTTAAAACCAATAACTGAATATGCAGACCGTACCGTTAGATTTTCTCGGCGAGTTGCGCCGCACCCACACCTGTGGCCAGTTGCGCGCCAAAGACGCCGGAGCCCGCGCACTCCTGATGGGCTGGGTACACCGCCGCCGCGATCTGGGCGGGGTGATTTTCATCCACCTGCGCGACCGTGATGGCGTCACGCAGATCGTTTTTCACGCCGATGTGGACCCGGAAGTCCACGCGAAGGCCCAACTGCTGCGCTCGGAGTACGTGGTCGCCGTCGAGGGCAAGGTCGAGAAGCGAACGCCGGATACGGTGAATGCAAACGTGGTCACGGGCGAAGTCGAAGTGGTCGCCGAAAAGATCTGGATCCTGAACGAATCGCGCACGCCGCCGTTTCCCATGGAGGATAGCGTCGATGTCTCCGAAGACGCGCGGCTGAAATTCCGCTATGTGGACCTGCGCCGGCCACGCATGCAGCGCAATATCATGCTGCGGTCGCAGATCACGCTCGCGGTGCGCCAGTGCCTGTCCGCGCAGGGCTTCCTCGAAATCGAAACCCCGTTCATGACGCGCTCCACGCCCGAAGGCGCGCGCGATTACCTGGTGCCCAGCCGCGTGCAGCCCGGCAGCTTTTACGCCCTGCCGCAATCGCCGCAGATCTTCAAGCAGCTTCTCATGGTGAGCGGCTTCGATAAATATTTCCAGATTGTACGCTGTTTCCGCGATGAAGATCTGCGCGCCGACCGCCAGCCGGAATTCACGCAGATCGATCTGGAGATGTCGTTCCCGCAGCAGGAGCAGATTTTCGCCGTGGTCGAGCCCATGGTGCAGAAGATCTGTGAAGTGGCCGGATACAACGTGACGATCCCGTTTCCAAGGTTGACTTACGCGGAAGCCATGCGGAGCTACGGCAGCGACAAACCGGACCGCCGCGTGCCGCCGATGCATTCAGTCGAGGATTTATTCCCCGAGAACGCGCTCAGCGCGCACGGTCTGCCGCTCGTGGCGATCCACATTCCGAAAACGGGCGCGCTCAGCCGCAAGGAGCGCGACGAATTGAAAGCGTTCGGCGCCGAGCGCGGCCTGCGCGTTTTTGACGACGCGAAACGGCTGGACCGCGACTTTCCGGAACCAATGGCCAGCGTCCGCCAGCGCACGGGCGCGGCCGAAGACGACCTGTTGATGCTGGCATCGTGGGCCGGCGAGCCCTCCGGACACCGCCCCGAGGAGACGGTCTATCAGGCCTGCGGGCAGTTGCGCCTGTTCGCCGCGCAGAAATACAACGACCGCCACAAACTGCTCGATCCGAAACGATTCGAATTTCTGTGGGTACTGGATTTCCCGATGTTCGAATGGAATCCGGACGAGAAGCGCTGGGAAGCCGCACATCATCCGTTCACGTCGGTACACGATCAGGATCTGGACAAACTCACGTCCGACCCGGCGCATTGCCGCGCGAAGTCCTACGACATCGTGCTGAACGGCACGGAGCTCGGTTCGGGATCCATCCGTATTCACCGCCGCGACGTGCAGTCGAAGGTTTTTGCCGCGCTCGGCTTCAGTGATGAAGAAGCGCGGCGCCGTTTCGGATTTCTGCTCGACGCGCTCGAGTACGGCGCACCGCCGCACGGAGGCATCGCGCTGGGACTCGACCGCCTAGTGATGATTCTCGCGGGCGAAACCTCCATCCGCGACGTAATCCCCTTCCCCAAGACCGCGCGCGGCACGGACCTGATGTGCGACGCGCCCGCAGCCGTTCCGGAAAGGCAGTTGCGCGATCTGGGTATCGCGATTCGCAATCCGCAATGAGCACGGGCGAGCACTGCGCTGACCCTCATCAAACCGCGGTAGAGATATAGTTAGACGCCTTTCCGCATCGCGCGCCTGACACCACTCCGCCCTGACAGCAGCGCCTCAATCTGCTATCCTCATTGGTTGGAAAAGGTACAATTTGCTCCCCGGTCGTGAGATCGGGCCTTCCTGAGGTATCCATATGTCAGGCCATTCAAAATGGGCGACCATCAAGCACAAAAAAGCCGCCCTCGACGCCAAGCGGGGAAAGAGTTTCACGCGCATCATCAAAGAAATCAGCATCGCCGCGCGCCATGGCGGTGATCCGGACTCGAATCCGCGCTTGCGCACGGCCATCCTGGCGGCTAAGGGCGTCAGCATGCCCGCCGACAACATCAAGAAAGCCATCATGCGCGGCACCGGCGAACTGGAAGGCGGCCAGATCGATGAAGTGCTGTTCGAGGGCTACGGACCCGGCGGCGCGGCGGTGCTGGTGAACGTGGCCACCGATAATCGCAATCGCACCGTAAGCGAGCTTCGCCACGTGTTCACGAAAAACGGCGGCAACCTGGGCGAGCAGGGCAGCGTTTCCTGGATGTTCGAGCGCAAAAGCCAGATCCTGGTTCCGCACGAGAAAATAGGCGAGGACCCGTTGATGGCCATCGTGCTCGACGCCGGCGCCGACGACCTGCGCGCGGAAGGCTCCAACTGGGAGATACTTTCAGCCCCCGAAAGTCACGAAGCGGTGCTGGCGGCGCTGGCCAAAGCGGGCCTCGAAACCGTTTCCGCCGAAGTCGCCATGGTTCCCAAAAATCTGATCAAGCTCGAAGGCAAGACGGCGGATGCCATGCTGCGGTTGAGCGAAGCGCTTGAAGAGCACGACGATGTACAGAGCGTCTATTCCAACTTCGACGTGGACGAAAAAGAGCTGGAGGCGCTGGCTCGATAGAATGCGGGTCCTGGGCATCGATTGCGGTACCGAGCGCACGGGCTACGGCGTAATCGACAGCGACGGCCGCACGCACCACCTGGTCTCGGCGGGCGTTATCCGCACCAATGCGAGATCGCCGCTCGAAGCCCGGCTGCAGGAAATTTCGCGCGAACTCCGCGGCGTGATTGCCCGGGATGAGCCGCGCGCCGCGGCCGTCGAGGAAGTCTTTTATTCCACTAACGTCAAGACAGCGCTGAAGCTTGCCCACGTGCGCGGCGTCGCGCTGCTTCTGATTTCCGAGGCCGGACTGGAGTTCGGCGAATACTCGCCGCTCGAGATCAAGACCTGCGTCGTGGGTTACGGCCGCGCCGAAAAACATCAGGTGCAGATGATGATCACTTCGCTATTGCGCCTGAACGAGCCGATTGCCTCCGAGGACGCGTGCGATGCGCTGGCCGTGGCCATGTGCCATGCCACGCACCGCGACATGCTGCGTAGGTTAGAAGGGGTGCGCGCGTGAGGTGGGCTTTCGCGCTGGCCGTTTTGCCCCTGGTAGCGGCGGATGGGCCGCGCCTGGTCTACTCGAAATCCTTTCCAGGCAGTGTGCCGGCGTTTGTCGATGTCTCGATCGACCGGGGCGGCAACACCCAGTACAAAGAGGCGGCGGACGACGATCAGCCGCTGAAGTTCCAGCTTGCGGAGAGCGACGTCGCCGAGATTTTCTCGCTGGTGGACAAACTCGGGCGCTTCACCCGTCCGCTCGAAGCGCCGGTCAAAGTGGCGTTCATGGGAATGAAAACGTATCGCTTCGAGAACGGAGCGGAAAAGAACGAAGTGAAGTACAACTTCTCCGAAGACCTCGACGCGCGGCTGTTGCAGGATTGGTTCGAGCGAATCGTCGAGACGGAGCAGAACCTGATCAGCCTGGAACGCGCCGCCAAGTACGACAAGCTTGGGGTGAACAGAGCGCTGCTGGTGTTGCAGGCCGCCTTCGAACGCAAGCGCCTGGTCGCTCTGCAACAATTTCTGCCCATCCTCGACCGGATCGCCAAGAACGAAACCTACATGCACATGTCCCGGGAACGAGCGGCCGGCATTGCGGATGCAATCCGCGCGTTCAAATGAGGTTCTGGGTTCCTCTGCTCCTCCTGAGCACGCTGGTGTCCGCGCAGGAGCCCCCTTCTGCCGCGGAAGATAAAGAACTGAGCCACGCCCTGGCCGAAGCTGGAACCAGCCAGATCGATTTCGTGCGTGCGCTCGAAAACCACCTCGCGAAATATCCGAACTCGCCTAAGAAGGCGGAAATCGAACGCGCCCTGACAAAGGCGGCCATCGAACTCAAGGACGACAAGCGCATCACCATCTACGGTGAGCGCGTGCTGGACCGGGAACCCGGCGATCCGCCAATGCTGGAACGCGTGGCGCGCGCGCTGCTCTCGAGCGATGCCAGGGAGAGCTCCGCGCAGGCGCTCAAATACGCCAAGCGCTATGAAGATCAGGTGCAGGCGCTTCGCAAAGCCACGCTCACGGGTCACGGCGGTAAAGCGGAGTGGATGACGGAAATCGATCGCGGCCTGGCGCGGGCGTTCGTGCTCGAAGCGCGCGCCACTGGCAATCTGGGCAAACCGGACGACGCACTGGCGCTCGCGCAAAAGAGCTACGAGCAGTATCCGACCGCCGAGGGCGCCAGAGAAATAGCGAAATGGCTCGCGCGACTGGGCCGCGAGAAGGACGCTATCGCTCACTTGGCGGACGCTTTCACGATCGTGGATAGCCGCAACACCGATGAAGCCCGCGTGCAGGACCGCCGGCGCATCGGCGAACTATATGTGAAACTGAACGGATCGGAAAAAGGCCTCGGCGACATGATTCTGGAATCGTACGATCGGACAACTGCGCTCATGGCGGAGCGGAAACTCAGAGAACGCGAGAGCGATCCCAACGCGCAGGTGGCCTCGGTCTTGGATTTCACGCTTGCCGGAGCCAATGGCGATCCGTTGAAGCTCGCGTCGCTCAAAGGCAAGGTGATCATCTTCGATTTCTGGGCGACGTGGTGCGGGCCCTGCCGCGTGCAGCATCCGCTCTATGAGCAGGTCATGCGGCGCTTTGAGGGAAACGCCGGCGTGACGTTTCTGTCCATCAACACGGACGAAGAACGCGCGCTGGTGCAGCCATTCCTGAAAGAGAGTCACTGGAACAACCCGGTGTACTTCGAAGATGGCCTGGCGCGCATGCTGCGGATTACCTCCATCCCCACCACCATCATTGTCGATAAGCGCGGCGAGATATCGAGCCGCATGAACGGCTTCAATCCCGACCGCTTCGTGGACTCGCTCATCGAGCGCATCCAACAGGCGATGAAAGATTAACCAGCCGTGAACCAAGCCGCTGCGAATGAGTTTTGCGCGCGATGCTACCCTGTCTACATGCGACTCGCTTTGCTTCTGGCGCTTGCCCCGCCGTTAGGAGCCGCTACCGCACCAACGTTTCTTGAGGGTGTTTTGCCGAGGCCGCCTCATGAATCTGGTGCGCCCGAAAACGACGGCACAAGCCGGCGGCCGAACAGGAAGAGCTGAACCATCTCCGAATGAAAAAACTGCTCGCGCTGAATCGCAGTGAAATCGCCATCCGCATCATGCGGGCGGCGACCGAACTGGGCTTGCGCACTGTCGCCATCTATTCCAAAGAAGACCGGCTGAGCCTGCATCGTTTCAAAGCCGATGAAGCGTATGAAATCGGCGAAGGCAAAGGTCCGGTAGAAGCCTACCTGGACGTCGAGGGTATCGTCGCGCTGGCCAAGGAAAAAGGCATCGCCGCGATTCATCCCGGCTACGGCTTTCTGGCGGAAAATCCGGCTTTGCCGCGAGCCTGCGCGCGAGCCGGAATCACTTTTGTAGGTCCCGACGCGCGGCTGCTCGAATTGCTGGGCGATAAGCGCGCCGCACGCAAGCTGGCGGAGAGCGCCGGTGTTCCCGTGGTCCCCGGCACCGAACGTCCCGTAACGACTGCGGAAGCCACCCGCAAGATGGCCGGCGAGATCGGATTTCCACTCATCATCAAGGCGGCGTTCGGTGGCGGCGGCCGCGGGATGCGCGTGGTCGAAAAGTCCGGGGATTTCGCCGAGCGCCTGGAAGAGGCCCGGCGCGAGGCGGGCGCGACATTCGGCAACGACGCCGTATTTCTTGAACGCTATATCCGCCATGCGCGTCACGTGGAAGTCCAGATTCTGGGCGACCGTCAGGGCAATATCCTGCACCTGTACGAGCGCGATTGCTCGGTGCAGCGGCGGCACCAGAAAGTCGTCGAGGTCGCGCCCGCCCAGGGCCTCGCGGATGAAATCCGGCGCGCGCTGGCCGATGCTGCGGTCCGGCTGGCCAAAGCCGCGGGTTACTACAACGCGGGCACCGTCGAGTTTCTGGTCGATGCGGACACCGGCGAGTGGTACTTCATCGAGGTGAATCCACGCATCCAGGTGGAGCACACCGTCACCGAAATGGTGACCGGGATCGATCTGGTGCGCAGCCAGATCCTGATTGCCCAGGGTCACTCGTTATACGATCCACCGCTCTCGCTGCCACAGCAGGACAAGGTTCCGCTGTACGGGCACGCGCTGCAATGCCGCATCACCACCGAAGATCCGGCCAACAATTTCGTTCCGGATTACGGCAAGATCCACACCTACCGGTCCCCGGCAGGATTCGGCATCCGGTTGGATGGCGGCTCGGCATACAGCGGCGCTATCATCACGCCGTTCTACGATTCGCTGCTCGTGAAGGTCACGGCCTGGGGCCGCGAGTTCGACCAGGCCTGCAAGCGCATGGACCGCGCGCTGCGTGAGTTTCGCGTGCGCGGTGTCAAGACCAACATTCCGTTCCTCGAGAACGTGGTCAACAACCCGCAATTTCAGGCGGGCGATGTCACGACTTCGTATCTCGACGAGCATCCCGAGCTGTTGCGATTCACGCCACGCCGCGACCGCGCCACGAAACTGCTCTCGTATCTGGGCGAGGTGATCGTCAACGGGAATCCCGAGGTCGCTGGCAAACGCAGGCCGGAGCGCCTCCCTGCCCCGGTGATTCCGGAACACGACTCGTCACAGCCGCCGCGCGGTACCCGGCAGCGACTCAATGAACTGGGCGCCGAGAAATTCGCCGAGTGGACGCGGAACGAGCGGCGGCTGCTGCTGACCGATACGACATTCCGCGACGCTCACCAGTCGTTGCTTGCAACGCGCGTGCGCACCTACGACATGATGGCCATCGCCAACTTCGTTGCGCACCGGTTATCGAATCTCTACAGCCTGGAAATGTGGGGCGGCGCCACGTTCGACGTGTCCATGCGCTTCCTGCACGAAGACCCCTGGCAGCGTTTGCGGCGGCTGCGCGAGGCCATTCCCAACATTTGCTTCCAGATGCTGCTCCGCGCCTCGAATGCCGTGGGTTACACGGCGTATCCGGACAACGTAGTGCGCGCGTTCGTGGAAGAAGCGGCGCGCCAGGGCATCGATATTTTTCGCATCTTCGACTCCCTGAACTGGCTGCCCAATATGAAGGTGGCCATGGAAGCCGTTCGCCGCACGGGGAAAATCTGCGAGGCGGCCATCTGCTACACCGGCGATATTCTCGACCCTAACCGGCAGAAGTATTCACTCCAATATTACGTGGACATGGCCAAAGAACTGGAGCGCATGGGCGCGCACGTGCTCGGCATCAAGGACATGGCCGGTCTGCTGAAGCCCTATGCCGCCGAGAAACTGGTGAAGGCGCTGCGTGATGAGGTCGGGATTCCCATTCATTTCCACACGCACGACACCAGCGGGATCAACGCGGCCTCGGTTTTGAAAACCAGCGATGCCGGTGTGGATGTGGCCGATGGCGCTATCGCGTCGATGAGCGGCCAAACCAGCCAACCCAACCTCAATTCCATGGTTGCGGCTCTGGCGCACACGCGCCGGGAGACTGGTCTCGATCTCGATGCGCTCAACGTCTGCGCGGATTACTGGGAGGCCGTGCGCGCGGTGTACACGCCCTTCGACACAGGGCCGCCTAGCGGCAGCGCGGAGGTCTACATCCATGAGATGCCCGGCGGCCAGTACACGAATCTCAAAGAACAGGCCGAGGCCATGGGTCTGGGTATGCGCTGGCACGAGATCGCGCGCACCTACGCCGAGGTCAACCTCGCGTTCGGCGACATCGTGAAGGTCACTCCGTCCAGCAAAGTGGTGGGCGACATGGCCATCTTTCTTGTCACTCACGGGATGACCATCCAGCAGTTCGAGCGCCTTGGCCCCGATCATCACCTCGCCATTCCGAACTCCGTGGTCGAGATGTTTTCCGGCGCGCTCGGAACCCCGGAAGGCGGCTGGCCGAAGAAATTGCAGCACGTGATCCTGCAAGGACGGAAACCGGAGCGTGGCCGTCCCGGCGCCCGGCTAGCCGCGGTGGATCTGGAAGACACGGCGCGCACCGTCGAGAAGAAGGTCGGCCGCCAGCCGGAGCACGACGAGGTATTGAGCTACCTGATGTACCCCGAAGTGTTCGTCAAGTTTGCGCGCGCGCAGCAGGCATGGGACGACATCGAAGTGCTTCCTTCGCCGCAGTTTTTCTTCGGCATGCAGAAGGGTGACGAGATCACCGTCGATATCGAAGCCGGCAAGCGCCTCGTGATTAAGTTCCTCACACTCGGTGAGCCGCATCCCGACGGTCGCCGCACGGTGTTCTTCGAGCTGAATGGCCAGCCCCGCGAGGTCACGGTGCGCGACCACTCGCTCAAAGCCAGCGCCGCCGAGCGCTTGAAGGCGGACCCGAATAACCCGGGCCATGTCGGCGCCCCTCTGCCTGGCATGATCACGACGGTTGCCGTCGAGCCCGCTCAGTCGGTCGAAAAAGGCGACCGCCTGCTGGTGATCGAAGCCATGAAGATGCAGAGCACCGTCTACGCGCCCATCGCCGGGAAAGTGACGGCGATCCATGCGCAGGCGGGCCAGCCGGTGGAGGCGAAAGATTTGCTGGTGGCGATCGGGTAAATCCACGCCCGGAATGCCGTGGTGTGCCATTTGCCGTGCCCGAACGGAATAGTGACACATATCGAGCGGGCCAAGCCAGGCCATTTGCTGTTTGGCTTGCCGTATCGATTACCATTTACAAGCCAAACCAGTCATGAAGAACGTGGCACTTCGATTGCTGTTCATAAGTCTCCGCCACGCGGAGAAAGACTTTTCAACATCTGATGCTGGACATGCAATAGCGATGAGCTGTTGCCCGTGCCCTTGCGCTTCTGTATGTGCCTTGAATTGCACCGGCTATCCAAACTTTTTCTCAGCTGCGCTTTTGGTTTACTTTTAGCGCGCGGCATCTGCTGGGGTCAGCTCTATACAATTTCGACCATCGCCGGCGGTGTCCCGCCGCCAACGCCTATCGCGGCCGTGAATGCCTCGGTCGGCGAGCCGTTGGGAGTAGCGGCCGACACAGCCGGCAATGTTTACATTGCCAGCGACAACTGCATCTTCAAAGTGGATACCTCCGGCGTGATGACACGCTTCGCTGGTACGTCCAGAGCCGGGTACTCGGGCGATGGCGGACCGGCCACCGAAGCGCAACTGAACTCCCCCACATCCGTCGCATTCGATAACGCCGGAAATACTTACATTGCGGATTACACCAACCACCGGCTGCGAAAGGTGTCTTCGAGCGGCGTAATCACCACCGTGGCTGGGGGTGGCGGAAGTCCCTACCCGAATGAAGACGGAATCCCTGCTACTAGCAGCTCCCTCTTTCCTGTACTAGGGGTGGCTGTCGATGGCGCTGGGACTCCCTACTTTTCGGAACAGGGCGGTAATCGAATTCGGAAAGTTCCGCCAAACGGGGTCATCGGCACAGCGGCCGGTAACGGGACGCTAGGGAAATCAGGTGACGGCGGCCCGGCCACGAGCGCGCAGCTAAGCCGCCCCTACGGCGTGGCATTCGACAAAACGGGAAATCTCTACATTGCAGATCCCGTCTACGGTGCGATTCGAAGGGTCACGCCAGACGGGATCATCAGCACTTTTTTGCAAATGCCCAGCCCCAGTGGTCCGACGGGACTGGCAGTAGACTCGGCAGGAAACCTGTACATTGCAGATCAATGGAACAATTTAGTTCTCAAGGTTTCTTCAGGTGGAACCGTCACCACAGTGGCGGGTAACGGAACCGCAGGTTTTTCCGGAGACGGAGGCGCGGCCGCGGCCGCCCAACTGAACGCGCCTAGGGGCGTCGCCGTAGACGCCGCCGGGAGCTTGTACATTGCCGATGCGCTGAACAGCCGCATCCGAAAAGTCTCTTCCGATGGCATCATCACAACACTGGCCGGCAACGGCAGCCTCAGTTATTCCGGCGATGGTGGACTAGCCGCCAACGCCCAACTGAGCGGGCCTCGGGGACTCGCAGTCGACGGCTCCGGAAATCTATTCATCGCGGATTTCGATAACAACATGGTTCGAAAAATATCCGCCAGCGGCATCATTATAACCGTGGCAGGGAATGGCGTCGCAGGCTTCTCGGGGGATAGCGGCCGAGCGACCAGCGCCCAATTGAATGGTCCCTGGGGTGTGGCTGTCGATCGTACCGGAAACCTCTTTATTGCGGACTCCGCCAACAACAGAATTCGACGAGTCTCCCCGAGCGGGATTATTACCACTGTGGCGGGCAATGGCAGCTCGCCACCCGACTCGTTCACGCCAACCGTAGTTGGGGACGGCGGCCCGGCGATCAGCGCCGAACTGAGCCATCCCTCTGGGTTGGCAGTCGACACCGCTGGGAATCTCTACATTGCGGATACCTACGACAATGCAATCCGGAAAGTCTCTCTAAATGGCGTTATCAGCACAGTTACATCTGGTGGCTATGGCGGTCACGGCGACCCGAACGATCCCACGAGTATCGCGATCGATAGCTCGGGAGATCTGTTCGTGGGCGGTTCAGTCTTCGAGGTCTCTGCGCAGGGCACGACCAGCAATACGGTATACGGACGCAGAATATTCGGAAACCCGGTTGCCGTGGATAGCGCAGGAAACCTTTTCTTCGCGGATTGTCTGGCAAGAGTTGGGAAGCTCTCGCGCAATGGCATTCAGAGCACAATAGCGGGGACATGTGACTTCGGGGATAACGGGTATTCCGGAGACGGCGGCCCAGGCCTCAACGCTCGATTGAGTGGCAACCCGGAAACCGATCAGGGCAGTCCTCTCGGAATGGCGGTCGATGCCGCTGGAAACGTGTATGTCGCCGATACTGGCAACAACGCGATCCGGCTGCTCCAACCGACGAGTCACCCTTCGCTCATTGGCGCAGTCGTGGATGCAGCGAGCGAGGGCGCTGGTCCAGTCTCGCCTGGCAAGATCGTTGTGATCTATGGCGCTGGTTTCGGTCCCGCCCAACTCGCTCAGTTCCAGGTGGCGAATGGCAGGATAGGCACGCAACTCGCCGGAACCAGTGTTTCTTTCAACGGCACACCTGCACCCGTCATCTATACGTCGGCGACGCAGGTTGCCGCGATCGTCCCTTATGAGGCTTCGGGCGGCGCCGCGCAAGTGATCGTAACGTACCATGGACAGAGCTCTCCTCCGTTCGCAGTACCCCTCGCGGCGTCCGCGCCAACCCTCTTCACGCTGAACCAAACCGGGGCGGGCCAGGCTGCTGCAGTTAATCGAGACGGAACTGTCAACACCGCTGCAAATCCGGTGAAAATAGGAGATTACATCTCACTGTATGCCACAGGCGAAGGCCGGACTTCACCTTCAGGAATTGACGGAAAGATCGCGTCGGTTCCGTTGCCTCACCCGGTTCTGCCGGTCACCGTGACCATCGACGGCCAACCGGCCAGGGTCACCTATCACGGCGCGGCGCCCGGCGAAGTCTCCGGCTTGATGCAGGTCAACGTGCAGGTTCCGAGCGGCGTACAAGCGGGGGGTTATGTGCCAGTGGTTCTGCACGTTGGGAACACCACGAGTCAAGATGGCGTGACTATTGCCGTGTCCAAATAATTGAATGTCGCTGGAGCCGCGCCGTAAGTGGCATGGGGCACTTCAAACGCAATTCGCATGTGATCTGTTATCACGCGCGGCCGTTACAGCTTCTCCAGCCGTACGCTCCCGTTCGAAGTCGATAGATCCAGGATCGGCCCGCCTGACCCGATCGTCCCTTCCAGGCTGTGCTTACTGATCTGCCCCTGCACTTGTACCTCGAAATCCGACGTGATCGATCCATTGGAGGTGTGCGCCCGCAAGCGCGCGCCAATCGATGGCGGCATGTGTACGGTGATCCCGGCGTTGCTGGTTGACGCGTAAACATCGTTCTGGTTGGCGTTTTCAACGGTAAGGTCAATACCGCCGTTCGAGGTCTCAAGCTTGACCGGACGGCCCGGGTCGGCCTTGGCGAGGTGCACGTTGATGCCGCCGTTAGAAGTCTCGGCTTCCAGCGTTCCCTTAACGCCTTCGGCATGCACGCGGCCGTTCGACGTCTTCAGAACCGCCGAACCAGCCAGGTCCTGCACTTCGATGCCGCCATTCGAGGTCTGAACGTCTACGTTACCTTTCATGTCGGTAACGTGGATGCCCCCATTCGAGGATCGTAGCCGCGCCGCCCCTTCGATGTCATTGACCCGGATGCTGCCGTTGGAGCTCGTAATACGTTCCAGCTCGATCTTTCGCGGCACCTTGATCACGTACTTGGCGCCCATATTGCCGCGCCGTTCCGACGGCCGGACGGTACGAACATGCAGACTGTCGCCGGAGGTGGCGATATCGATCTTAATCGCATCGCGGAGTTCCGGCGAGCCGGCATACTTGACCCCGGAGATATCGATGGTGTCCTGGTCCCAGCCGGCCACCTCGATCGAGCCGTTGAAATTCTCGACCGACAGCCGGGCGGCCTTCAGCGGGCCGTAATGAAAATCGGCGGTGTACCGGTCTGAGGAGCCGAGGTCTTCAAGGTCGCAGCCCGCCAAAAACAACAGAACGGGCGACAGAACGAGGAAAGTCCATTTGCGCATAACTCACTCCGGATTGGATATACGAGATTCTAAAGCATAGAGTTCCGAAAAGTTAGGGGCTATTTCACCTTCAGAGCCACCCGGTCGACCCATTCCCCGTTAAGCATCAGACGGTCGATTTTACGCAGATTCCGCACGTCTTCCAGCGGATTGGCCGAGACCAGCACAAGGTCCGCCAGCCGGCCGGGCTCGACCGTGCCCAACTCGTCGCCTTTGCGAAGGGCCAGCGCGCCATTCCGGGTAGCGGCCACGATCGCGTCCATGGGGGAAAGACCGGCCGTGACCAGCAGCTCGATCTCCCGATGGGTCATCAGGCCCGGAAAATCCAGCTCCGACCCGCCGTCCGAGCCCAAACCGATCAGCACTCCGCCCGCCGCGAGCTTCTTGGTGTTGCGCATGGCGCGCTCGAAGTCCTGCCGCTCGGCTGGCGTGACATGGCTCGACCGGGCCGCCTGACGCGCCGCCAGAATCGAGCTGGCATCCACGGTGCGTGCCACATCTGGGTTGTCGAGCAGCGCCGGATGCTCGGCATAGAGCCAGCCCAGCTCCTGTCGCACGAGTGTCGGCGCAAACACGATCCGCAAGTCCCGCAACCGCGCGATAAATACAGGATCGATATTCTCCGTGTCCTGAATCATGTGCAGAAACCCGGCCGCGCCCGCCTGCACCAGGTGCTCGGTATCCGCCAGCGAATAAATGTGCGCCGTGACGGGGATGTTGTACTTGCGCGCCTGGTCGAGAATGGCGTCGATCACAGCCGGCTTGATCTTGGGCGCCTTGCCGCCCAGGTCGTCGACCCAGATTTTGATCGCGTCCACTTGCTGGGCCGCCAGCGTATCCACCTGGCGCCGCGCTTCCTCCGGGCTGTCGGTCTGGATGACCACGTCGCCCACTTCCTGCGAGGGATGCCCGCTAGGCGCTGTGAAGCCGCGGCCCGCGGTGAAGAGGCGAGCCGTCGCCAACTGTCCGTCGCGCTCGGCTTTGCGGACGTCGAAGGCGGCCTGCCGGTCGGTTCCCATGCTGCGCACCGATGTCACGCCGAAACACAGGAACGTATTCAGGTTTTCCTCGAGGCGCTGTCGCGTGTAATCGGCGTTCTTGTATTCGGCGCCGGCGCGGGTTCCGAGATGCACGTGCAGATCGATAATCCCCGGAACTAGAAACTTTCCCGCGCCGTCGATTTTCTCTACGCCCGCGGGAATCGGCATGTTGGCGCGGTTCCCGATGGCGCGAATGCGCGTGCCGGCGACGATCACGACCGAATTCGAGATCGGCGGGCCGCCCGCGCCGTCTATCAATACCGCTCCGATGATGGCTTTCTGGATGGATTCTTCAGGCGGCTTACAAGCCGGCAGACATAATGCCGCTAGCGCGAGAAGCCAAATATTCGGCAGGCGAAAGAACACCCACCTATCTTGTCAAAATTGGACTGGGGTTTGGTGGAGGAAGGCGAAGAAAAAAAGGAGTGCCGCCCAGGGGCTCGCACTCCCCGTTACGAAGGCTACTTTGCCTCTCTAAACCGGCAAGCACTGGCGACGAGTTTGACGCCATCGAATGTACCTTTGCAATTGATGTACCAGCCCTCTTTCAACTGGTCCAGCGAACTGGCTTTGGCGCTCGACTGAACGCCGTACGCCCATTTCGTGTCGTTGTTGTATATTACCTGCCGCTGCACGTTCCCCTTCATAACCGTGATGGTGGACGTGTCCTTGTTGATCATGTGGACACTCCCGTTGACTTGACCCTGCTTGGCTTTCTGGTCCTTGGCTACGGCCGCACCGACGGTAATGGCCACCAGAACGCTCAGGCACAGCGCGAAGGTCGTCAAGAAGCTGCGTGTCATGGTACCTCCTCGAAGAAATTTTGAACCGGATATTGCTCACTATATTCCGGGCCGGGCGAAAAGTAAACCCCGTGTTCAACCATTGATTCCGCTCCGGACCGCTATACTGTGATGCATGAAAGCCGCCCGCATCCATCAACACGGCTCACCCGAAGTATTGGTATACGAAGACGTTCCCGAGCCGAAAATCAAAGCCAACCAGATCCTGGTGCGCGTGCGCGCCTGCGCGCTGAACCACCTCGATCTGTTCGTGAGGGCCGGCATTCCAGGCATGAAGTTCGCCATGCCGCATGTTCTGGGATGCGATATTGCGGGTGAAGTGGTGGAAACAGGCGACCTGTGCGAACGCGTGAAGCCTGGCTGGCGCGTGCTGCTCTCGCCCGGCCTGAGTTGCCGGCAGTGCGATCAATGTCTGGCCGGCCGCGACAGCTTCTGCCGCCGGTACACCATCTTCGGCTACGGCGTGGATGGCGGCAACACCGAACTGATGGCGGTGCCGGAGTGGACGGCTATCCAGATTCCCGATGACCTGACCTTCGAGGAGGCTGCCGCCGCGCCGCTGGTTTTTCTGACCGCCTGGCACATGCTGGTGGGCCGGGCGCATTTGCAACTGGGCGAGGACGTGCTGGTGCTGGCCGCTTCAAGCGGCGTCGGCACGGCCGCGATCCAGATCGCGAAGCTGCACCGTTGCCGCGTGATCGCCACCGCCGGAGGCGAAGCCAAAATGGCCAAAGCCAAAGAGCTCGGCGCGGATCACGTGATCGACCATTACACGCAGGACATTTCCGCGGAAGTAAAGAAGCTGACCGGCAAGCGCGGCGTGGACGTGGTTTTCGAACACGTCGGCGCCGCCACGTGGAACAAGAGTCTCGAGTCGCTGGCTACTGCCGGGCGCCTGGTGACCTGCGGCAATACCACCGGCTGGGATGTGAAGCTCGACCTGCGCTTCCTGTTCAGCAAGCAGTGGTCGCTGCTCGGCTCGTTCATGGGGACGCTAGGCGAATTGCACCAGGTGCTGAAGTTCGTCTTCCGGAAAGATCTCAAGCCGGTAATCGACAAAGTCTATCCGTTGAGCGAAATCCGCGCGGCGCATGAGCGGCTGGAGAATAAAGAGCAGTTCGGCAAAATCGTGGTGGTGCCATAGAAAATCCCTACCTGTCCAGCAACTCTCTCAGCCGCGCATACCCCGCCCGGCTCACCGGAACCTGCGAGCCGTCCGCCAACAGCGCCAGCCGCGCATCCTTGGTATACGGCTCGATCTTCGCGATCCGCTCCAGGTTCACGATAAACGACCGGTGTACCCGCACAAATCGCGCCGGATCTAACGACGCTTCCAGGCTCGAAATCGTCTGCTGCTTGAGAAAATTCTTCTTCTCGCTGCGCAGCGATACGTAGTCGTCCTGCGCTTCCGCAAAGTCGAGCTTGCCCACGGGAATCACGTGAACGCGCGATCCGTCTTTGACCACGATGCGCTCGATGTACTG
>JBGPKX010000085.1:0-17413 GCA_041486185.1 Bryobacteraceae bacterium
CGAAGAACGCAAGGAGCGCGAGAACCTGCGCGTGCTGCGCGAAAAGTACAACCTCGACGACACTTCGACCGGCATCGTCACCAAGGACGATATCGAAGACGTGGTGGCGCGCTGGACCGGCGTGCCCATGACCGCGATCAAGGAAGAAGAAATCGCCAAGCTGCTCCGCATCGAAGAAGAGCTGCACAAGCGTATCATCAGCCAGGAAAAAGCTATTTCGGCGCTGTCAAGAGCCATCCGCCGTTCCCGCGCCGGCCTCAAAGCTTCCGCGCGTCCGGCGGGATCGTTCCTGTTCCTGGGCCCGACGGGCGTCGGCAAGACCGAAGTCGCGCGCGCTCTCGCGGCGTTCCTGTTCGGCAGCGAGAAATCGCTCATTCGCTTCGATATGTCCGAGTTCATGGAGAAACACTCGGTTTCGAAGCTGATCGGCTCGCCTCCCGGATACGTGGGCTACGAAGAGGGCGGACAATTGACCGAGCGCGTGAAGCGGTCGCCGTACTCGATCATTCTGCTGGACGAGATCGAGAAGGCGCACCCCGATGTCTACAACATCCTGCTGCAGGTCTTTGAAGATGGCCAGTTGACGGATGGTCTGGGCAAAACGGTGGATTTCAAAAACACCATCATCATCATGACCTCGAACCTGGGCGCGCGGTTTCTCGAGAAGCGTGGGCATCTGGGCTTCTCGGCTCCGGCCGGGGAAGGCATTCCCTCGAAGATCGAGGACATGGTGCGCAGCGAGGTGAAGCGCGCGTTTAATCCAGAGTTCCTGAACCGTCTGGACGAGGTGATTCTGTTCACTTCGCTCAACGACGAGGATCTGCTGAAGATCATCGGCCTGCTGGTGGAGCAGATCAATGGCAACCTGGTGGCCAAGCAGATCAAGATTCGCTTGACCACGGATGCGGCGAAGTACGTTCTGGAGAAGACCTGCGCCGATCGCAGTTATGGCGCCCGCCCGTTGCGCCGCGCCTTGCAGAAATACATCGAAGACCCGCTCTCGGAAGCGCTGATCCAAGGCCTGCTCCCTCGGCCGTCCGATCTCGAGGTTTACCTGGGCGATACGGGCATTTACTACCGCCAGATTGCGGAAGCTCAGCCGGTAGCCGCCGGAGAAGCACCCGCCGAGCCGGTGGCGGGTACGCCGCTCTATACGTTCTGACAGGGGGGCACAGGCATTCCTGCCCGTCCACTCTATCCCGCAGGCTGCTGCTGCGTCATGCAGTGCAGCGTTCCCAAACCCCACACCAATTCCGCCGAGTGAATGCCCACGACTTCACGGCTGGAGAACAGGCGCGCGAGCGTCGCGAGGGCCACGCGATCGTTGGGGTCGTTGAACGTCGGCACCAGTACCAGCCTGTTGGCGATGTAGAAATTGGCATAACTGGCCGGCAGACGCTGGCCGGCAAAGATCACGGGGCGCGGCATCGGGAGTTTCACCGCGCGAAGCGGCTGGGATCGAAGCAGTCCCAGGTTCTCACGCAACGGCTCGAAGTTGAGATCGGACTTGTCCTGTTCCGAGGCGATCACGACTGTGTCCGGACTAACGAAGCGCGCCAGATCGTCGACGTGGCCGTGCGTATCGTCGCCGGCAATTCCGTTGCGCAGCCAGATCACTTTGCGTGCTCCCAAGTAATCGTGAAGCACGCGCTCAATGTCACGGCGGCTCAGCCCGGGGTTGCGCGCCTGCACCGGGCTGAGCAGGCATTCTTCCGTAGTAAGCAGCAGCCCGCGGCCATTCACATCGATACTGCCGCCCTCGAGTACCAGGCCCGGACGCCACACGCGCATATTTAGACGGCGGGCGATCCGGGCCGGTACCGCGTCGTCCTTCTTCCAGTTGTCATACTTGGCCCAGCCGTTGAAGCGCCAGTTGGTGATGGCCACCTCGCCCCGGGCATTGCGAACGAAAATGGGACCGTAGTCGCGCGTCCAGACACGATCGGTCGGGCAAGCGAAAAACTCGACCGCATCGAGATCCGCGCCGATCTTTTTCAGAATACGCCGCGCACCCTGCTCGTGATCTTCATCCTCCACCAGAATGAGCACGCGCTCGAAGGGCGCCAACTTGCGCACGATTTCTCCGTAGACCCATGGAATTGGCGCGAAGCGGCCGGGCCAATCGTCGCGATTATGCGGCCAAGCGATCCAGGTGGCTTCGTGCGGTTCCCACTCGGCGGGCATGCGGAAGCCCAGGGCGTGCGGAGTTTTCATCAATCGATCAGCCGGTTCAGGATGCCGGAGTAGGCGTCGATGCGGCGGTCGCGAAGGAAGGGCCAGTTGCGGCGGACTTCCTCGATGCGCCGGCGGTCGCACTCGACGATCAGCGTCTCCTCGCGGTCGTGCGAAGCCTCAGCCAGCACTTGCCCGAATGGATCGGCCACAAACGACGCGCCCCAGAATTCCAGACCGCGATCCGGCGGCCCTTCGAATCCCACGCGGTTCACCACGGCCACATAGATGCCATTGGCGATGGCGTGCGCGCGCTGGATGGTGCGCCAGGCGTCGTGCTGGGCGTTGCCGGATTGTTCCTTCTCAGAGGGATGCCAGCCAATGGCCGTGGGATAGAAAAGCACATCGGCGCCGCCCAGCGCGGCAAGGCGGGCGGCTTCGGGATACCATTGGTCCCAGCAGACTAACGTAGCGATGCGCCCGTAGCGCGTATCGAAAGTGCGGAAACCCAGATCGCCGGGAGTGAAGTAAAACTTCTCGAAATAGAGCGGGTCGTCGGGGATGTGCATTTTGCGATAGATCCCCAGCAGTGATCCATCCGCATCGATCACCGCCGCGGTGTTGTGATACACGCCCGGCGCCCGCCGCTCAAACAGCGGAGCGATGATGACCACATGCAGATCACGCGCTCTGTGCGCCAGCGCTTCGGTTGTCTGCCCCGGTATGGTCTCGGCGAGATCGAACAGGCGCGCGTCTTCTTCGCGGCAAAAATATTGCGAGCGAAACAGCTCCTGGAGACAGATGATCTGTGCGCCTTGGCCCGCGGCCTCGCGAATACGCCACTCCGCCTTGGCCAAGTTCTCGGCGGGATCGCGAGAGCAGGCCATCTGGATCAACCCCACACGAAATTTCGGATCGGTCACAAGTTTATTGTATGATCGTTCGTTTCCCGATGCCGTCTATACTGGGTCGGCGCAGCGATTATGAAGTCCCGTTCCCTGGTGCTTTTCGACATCGATGGCACGCTCATTCGCCGCGCCGGACCGCATCATCGGGAGGCGCTGGTGGAAGCCGTCCGCGCGGTTGCCGGGCTGGACACCACGACTGAAAACATTCCCGTGCACGGGATGCTGGATCCTGACATCCTGACCCGCATGATGCGCGATGCGGGGGCTTCTGACGAACTCATCGACCGCCACCTGCTCGCTATCGTGCGGCGCGCGCAATCGATTTATGTGCGCCGTTGCCCCGACCTGCAAGACAAGACCTGCCCGGGCGTGCGACGCCTGCTTTACGCGCTGAAGCGACGCGCCATCCCCACAGGCCTGGTCACCGGAAATCTGACACGAATCGGATGGAAGAAGATGGAGCGTGCGGGGTTGCGGCACTATTTTCATTTTGGCGTCTTCGCCGAGATGGCGCCCGACCGCACGGGCCTAGCGCGTATGGCCATCGAGCATGCTCGCCGAAGGGCGTGGATTCATGAAGACGCACGCGTCTCGCTCATCGGCGACGCTCCCAGCGATATCATCGCGGCGCGGGAGAACGGGGCCCGCGCCATCGCCGTCCACACTGGCATTTCTACGCGCGAGGAACTGGCGGCTCTGGGACCGGACATGCTTCTGGAGGATCTGAGAGCGCTTAAAATCGGGATGCTAGTGTAGTTGGTGGCACACCTGGCATGGTGCAATATCGGACAGCTTTTTGGACGCAGGCACCTTGGCCACGAAGCTTACGCCACCAGCTTCGGCAACAACACGCCCGCGGGACCACGCAGCGAGCAATCCACTTCGCCCGAAATGGGTGTCTCTTCCACGTTGACCTCGATGACTTTGGCTTTGGCCACTCTCGCCACCGTAACGAGACTTGCCGCGGGATGCACTACCGCCGAAGTTCCAATCACTAGCAGGACCTCGGCATCGGCAGCCGCGTGCTCCGCCTCGAGCCACATCCCCGCGGGCAGCGGTTCACCGAACCACACCACACCGGGGCGTGCCATGCCACCGCAACGGCAATGCGGCGGCAGTTTAGGTAGAGGGGCGTGGCGATCGGGCCAGTCCGCGCGGCACTCCAGGCAGCGCAGGCGCCAGATATCGCCGTGGAGCTTGAGAATGCGGCCGCTGCCCGCGCGATCGTGCAATCCATCGACGTTCTGCGTAACCAATGTAAAGTAAGGTTTCTGGCGCTCCAGCTCCACCAGGGAAAAATGAGCGGGATTCGGCTTGGCAGTGGCGATGGCTTGCCTCCGCCAGTCGTACCACTCCCAAACCAGGCGGGGGTCGCGGAAGAAGGCTTCGGGGGTGGCCAGTTCCTCCGGCTTATGTTGCTTCCAAAGGCCTCCGTCACCCCGGAAGGTCGGCACACCACTTTCGGCGGAAATGCCGGCTCCGGTCAGCACGGCGATCTTCGAAGCTCTTTTGCTCCAGTCGCGGGCTTGATCCACAGCCCATTATCTTAGAGCGAACGACAGGCTCGCCACAGGGCTGGGGTCTTCGGATTATGGGCTCCGGAGTCCGCCAGCCGGGCGGTTTGGTAGTTGTCCCTAGGGCCTGAAAATGGAGCTCCTAGGCGAAAATTAGTGTATTTACCCGGGTAAATTTGGGATGCTAACTAAGGTATATTGAGGGCTCAATTGAATGTTGACGTATCTACCGCCCGTGATGCAGGTGGTGCTTGTGCTAATTGTTTTGACTGCAGGAATTTACGATCTCCGCTACCGCCGCATACCCAACTGGCTGGTGCTGACGGGACTGGTGCTAGGCCTGGCACTAAACACCTTTCTCTTTCTCCTGCCCGGCCTCGAACGTTCCGCCATGGGCCTGGGGCTGGCCCTGCTGATTTATTTCCCGTTATACCTGCTGCACGCCATGGGCGCCGGCGATGCCAAGCTGATGGCCGCGGTCGGCTCGATTGTCGGCCCAGGGAATTGGATCGTGCTGTTCGTAGTGACGGCCATACTGGGTGGGGTGACGGCGCTGGTCGTCCTTTTATTCGCCGGCCGCATGCGCAAGACCTTCTGGAACTTGGGCTGGATCATCCACGAGGTCGTGCATCTGCGGGCGCCCTACCGGAGTAGCGAGGAGTTGGATGTCAGGAGTGCACGCGCCATGCGGCTGCCGCACGGCACCGTCATAGCCGTGGGATCGATTGTGTTTTTGGCGGCAAAAGCGTTTTGGATCGACAAGCATGTATAGGTTCGTGCGTCTGGGAGAATCGAATATATCCGAGGGTGCAATGCGGGTCTACCTTCAAGTTTTCCTGTATTTGCAAGTCTTGGATTTTCTGACGACGTTGGTGGGCCTGAAGCTCGGCGTCTCCGAAGCCAGTCCCTTCATTCGCTCACTCATGCAATTCGGCCCCAGTTTCGCGGTCGCCGCTTCCAAGATCGTGGCCCTCGGCCTGGCGGGTCTCTGTTTGGGCCTGAACCGCCCCTATCTGGTCCGCTGGATCAACTACTGGTACGGCGCCGTGGTGATCTGGAACTTGTGCAACATCCTCGCGGTCTGAAGGGCGACGGCCGTGCTCAGCGGTCGTCGTCCGAGGATGCGCGAAAAAAGTCTTTCGGACTGGGCGTCGATTCGAAGCACGTGCTGCCCGTGACCTCTCCCGCCTCCAGCCATCGCGAATCCAGATAGCGCCCGTTCAGAAAAATCTGGAAAAAGGGCGGATCCGCCAGTTTCACGACATAAGTGCCCAGTTGCAAGGCGCCGGATTCCGTGTCCGTGGCCGCGACGATCGAATTCTCGCCGTCCACGCGGACGCGGAACGCTTTGCTTGACGGTTCGTAGTTCGCGTAGCTGAAACACCGCCCGATGCACACACGGTCAAGCGTGTGTCCAACCAGATTGACGTCGCCACGCTGGTCACAGAGCGCGCTGACCGCACGGGTGCCATAGGGTACCTGCGCCACGCTCTGTTCCATCAAGCCTTCCACGTAGTTCAGCGCCCGCGTGTCGACGTAAATGAAGGAAAGGAACAGCCCCAGAAGCACAGCGATGGCCTGCTTCTCTCGTTTGCCGGGCGCCACTTCACCAACGAGTGCGCAGAAACTCACCGCTACGATGAGCGATAGCCGCTCGCTCACGTAACGTAGCGCGTGGTTGTAGCCCGGTAGGAGGATGGCTCCGGGCAAAAACAGGACAGCCCCGGCAGCCATCACCCATAGCTGAAACGGAATTCCAAAGAGCAGGCGTGCCGCGCCTTTGCGCTTGCAGAGGCGCACGAACAGGCAAAGCCAGATGACCGCCAATCCGCATTCGAGCACATGATACTTGGATTGAAATACGGCCATTTGATCCGCGCCCGTCATGCTGACGGCCTGTTCGGCTGTCCACCGCGTAGCGAAATGCGTGAGCAGGAACTGTCGTAGGATGACCAGCGCCATCAGTGCGGCGAATGCCAGTATGGGCCGGGCACGCGGCCGGATTCGACGTGCCAGCCAAGCGTAAGCCACCGCGCATAGTAACCAGGCAACCGGCAGAGCCTGTGCCAGCCAAGCCAGAGCAACCAACGGCAGCGCGCAGAGCCCCAGCCTCCATTGTTGCTTCCAGAGCAGCGCGAAGGCCCAGAAGGAAAGGCCCGTCGCCAGGTAGAAGTTCATGAAGCCCATGTGAAAGACCCAGCCGTAGGCCAGCATGGCGATGAATGTCAGCGTGTACCAGGGGCGGCTGCGCGTTATGGCGCAGACGGCCGCAAACGCCCCCCAAACAAACACCAGAACAGCCAGCGGCACGGCGATGTGTTCAGCGCTCCATGGTCCCACTGCCCGCATCAGGCCGCTCAACATGAGATCGAACAGAACGTTCGACGACTGGAATGATACTTTGAGACCCGGCGCCTTTCCCTCGCCGATCAGAATCGACAGCCATGCGTTGTAGAGGTGGCTCGGCAGATCCACCGCCTCGATGTGCTTCTGCCAGAAGCAGGGTATCAGCACCACGGCGGAGATGAGACCAATGCGGACGGAAGTTCGTAGCAGATCATCACCCGAGGAATGGGGCGGCGGCGCCGAGGCGACAGGCTGCTCGGCCTCCGCCTTTAGAGCGGCGCTCATGCGCGAATGTTTTGCCAGGGCTCGATCAGAGCGAACGGAGCTTGCACCCGCTGGATCGGCTCCCCGATCTGGAGGATATTCCCTTCACCCAGGCGACGTGGCCCAGCCGCAAGGCGAAGATAGCCGATGGCGGCGGGGTTGATTTTCATAATGCGGCAACAGGTCGCATCCACGGCCGTCATGTCCTTGCCGGCTACGAGCACGCCTACCGGCTTGGGATTGCCTTGAATGGGGCCGTTGCCTTCCATGCCGACGATACCGTCCACGATCGCAAAGTGGCGGGGGAACGCAGCGTGAAGATCGGCAATGCACTCGTCGATGCCGGCCCAGTGCAGCACATTCTTTGGCCATCCGTACACACTTCCCGGAACAAGGCCGAAGAAGTTCTTCATGCTCAAGGTCGCGCCCACCCAATGGTGCGTCTTCATCTTGGGGAGTGATACCAGCAGGTCGGCGGACAACGCCGTATTCGGGAAGTACACCGACTTGAGTCGCGAGAACGGATCGCGCAGCGCGACATGCGACACATCATCCAGATTGAGGTCCACGAATAAATCCTCGAAGTGGGGGATGGTTTGGAAGTATCCGGCGGCATCGGCCAGGTCCATGGTGATGCGGCGGTGTCCGGGGCCCTCAGCGATGCGAACATCGGCGGCGCCCAGCGCACGGAAACCCTCGAGCGCAGCGTGCACCAGCATGGGATGCGTGTTGATGGTTGTGCCGGGATCGAATTCCACGAGGTTCGGCTTGATCACCACGCGCTTACCGCGCACGTCGACACGATGCTCCACCAGCATCCGGCGAACCGTATCGTAGATGGCCTGCGTGTAACCGGCGCGCACGATCGACACCCGCGGCAGCGGCTGACGCCCGCCAACCAACGAGCAGCGAGTCAGCGCCAGGCAACCGGCCGATGCCGCCAGCGCCTGGCGGCGTGTGATCTCGTGTTTCACGCTGACTCCAGAAATGGGTTTCTACCACCCATCGCAGCGCGCGCCAGGATACGAAGCGAGGTGTCCGCGACGTGCCGGCACGGGAATACGCGCGGCGGATCCTCAACTGCGATGCCGTGCGCCTGCAACCCCAACTGCAACCAGCTCAGCCCCTCAACCGACTGACACCGCCGCGCCTGCTCCCGCGCGGCAGCCAGTGGTTTCTCGAGTTTCGACGACGGCACTCCATGGAGCGCGAGCAACGCCTGACCGGTGGTTTCGGGGTACGAATCGGCGTCCACTCCAAGTACATCGGGGCGGCCATAGTTCCATCCGCCGTCTTTGCAAATCCGGTCCATCAAGAACTGACGGCCCATCTCAATCCGGTGCGGGATTTCGCCCGCCATCTGATATCGCTGCGCCTTTTCGAGCGCCAGAATACTGATCGCGGTAGGCGTGACCCATGCCGCTGCACCTGGAAAAAAGGGCCACCCCGTGTGTTTGCCAACAACGCCTCCGTCATCGCCCAGCAGCTTGTTACGCAGCCGGTAGGCCAGTGACGATTCTCTTCCGGTCTGCCCCATGAGCCAGTCGATGGCCTTCGCGTGGTGTGATAGCCCCATGGCTTCCCGGGGCACCAACGCCACCAGAGCCGTCACCCAGGTGCTCTCGGAAACCTGCGGACGCGGAGGCCAGCCTCCGTCCTGCCGTTGCGTGGCGCGAAGCCAGGCAACACCGCGCTCCGTGCTTTGCGGATCGCCGCTGCCGGCGGATTGCACCAGAAGCGCGAGGACCGTTGGCTCAGTCGCCGAACCACCGCCCTTTTGGTACGGCCAGCCCCCGTCGTGGTTCTGGAGGCTCATGATGAAAGCAACGTCCATTTAGTCTGGAAAATGTTCTCTTCGCTTGCGGCGGCGAATGACCAGCATGACCAGCGTAAAACCTGCCGCGATCCAGATCGCTGCCTGGAACGCTACATAATTCATTCCTATTCTCCTGATCGGGCGAGACGACAGAGTCTGAGAAACTTAGACCATCCGAGATCGGGAAGTCCGGCCAACGGCGTCGATTTCGCCATTCTCCCTGGAAGGGAGAGAGCATTCCTCGACGCCTACCCACATCGCGGCCCTCAAGAATCAGGAACCGTTCGATGCAGAACCCTGTCCATCCCTCCGAGACAGACGCGGGCCGGCCGGCCTCCGAAACCGGATTTCTCTGCCGCGCATCGAAAGCCGCTACCGCTGGACCTTACGCTTGCGCCGACGCATCATCAGCATCACCAGTAAGCCCCCTGCGGTGAGCCAAAGTACGGTTTGCATAATCATATCGTTCATGACGGGCGGTTCTCCTTTCTTATCCTTTGAATTGTTTCATCATCGGGAACAGATACTTGAATACTTGCAACAGGCCTGGGCCGGCCGCTACAACCAGCATGGCGGGCAAAATGAAGAAGAAGATCGGGAAGACCAGTTTCACCCCGACCTTCGCGGCGCGCTCCTCGGCTTCCTGCCTGCGTTTTACGCGCAAGAAATCCGAATGGGCGCGCAACGAATCGCCGATGCTGGTGCCAAACCGGTCCGTCTGTACCAGAACAGCCACAAGCTTTTGCAGTTCGGACTCGCCGGTTCGCTCGGCCAAATTCCGCAGCGCTTCCGAACGCCTTTTGCCGGCTCGCATTTCCAGGTTCACCAGGCTCAACTCTTCGCTCAGCTCCTTATGCGTCATTTGCAGCTCGCGTCCCACGTGTTGAATCGCCTGGTCGAGTCCCAAACCGGCTTCCACCGACACCACCATCATGTCGAGCGCATCCGGCAGCGACATACGAAGCCTATCCTGACGAGCGGCAATTTTCTTGTCCAGAATGTAGCCGGGCAGGAAGAAGCCCATGAATCCGCCGAACGCAATGGCCACGACGCCCAACACCGGATTGGGAATCGTCGAGCGTACGGCGATCGCACCGACAACCAATAGGCCGGCGAGAGTGATTTTGATGCCGCTAAAAACCTTGACTGCGGACTCAGACTTGTACCCGGCCATCATCAGATCGCGCCGGGTTACGCCGGCATCCTCCGGCGAGAGCGGAACTTTTTCCCCAACCTGCTGAATCACGCGGACGATCCACCCCACTTCGGGCACTTGCGACGTGGCCGATCCAAGACCGCCGACCTCGCCGTCCAGCACCGGACCGCCAAGCCGCTCATAGAAGCGCCCCGGGCGCGCATAGCTCCGATAGCCGTAGAACGAGATCGCCGCCATCAGCAGCGTAAACAGGACGATAGAGATGAGAATGGCCATGTTGTGCCTTATACCTTGATATTAATAATGCGCCGGATGAAGTAATTGCCCGCGATCTGGCCCAGAATGGCAAACGCGATCAGGTACCGGCCGTCGTGATCCTTAGCCATTCCCTGCAAGTACCCGGGCGACACGACCAGCAGCGCAAACATGGTGGCAATCGGCATGATCATCAGAATGGTCGCCGTGAGCCGTCCGTGCGCGCTCGCCGCTTTGACCGCCCCCTTCAAGCGGAAGCGATCGCGGATGACTTCCGCCAGCCGCGTCAGAATTTCGGCTAAATTTCCACCGGTCTGCTTTTGTAGCAGCACCGACGAGGAGAAGAACCGCACGTCGAGCAGTGGAACGCGGGTGCAGAGATTGTTGAGCGCCACTTCGAGGGCCGCACCGAGATTCTGCTCATTGAATAGGGTGCGGAATTCCTGGCCCAACGGCTCCGCCAGCTCTTCGCCCAGCATCTCCAGGCTGATGGTGAACGCGTGGCCGGCGCGCATGGATCGCGCAAGAAACTCCAGCGCGTCGGGAAATTGCTCCTCAAGTTTGTTCAGCCGCTTGTTCCGTGTGCGCCGTATATAAAAGTACGGCAACATGGCGAGCGCCAGACCGAACGCCACCGACGTGATCCCGAATCCCATGACCGGGAATCGAAGTCCGATCAGACCTCCCACCAGGGAGCACACCAGCGCCATAATCAGGAATTTCAGCGGAGTCCAATCCAGCCCGGCCTGCTGGATCTGGACTTGCAGCTTCTGGATAATATCCAGCCCATCGAGGAATTTTTCGAAGAACGAGCGTCCGTCGTCGCTAGGCTCCATCAACAAGTTGCTGATGGAAACCTCAGGGCCTTTTTCACCCGACGCAGTCTTCAGCATGGCGCTGACCTGGCTCTTACGCTTAGCGTCCCAAAACTTCGACGCCACCGTCACGGCGATCATGATCACCACGAACAGAAATAGAAAAGCGATGATAAAAGGCGTCCAGATCATGTTCCTGCCTCTTTAGGAAATCTCCACCACGGTTTGGAAGATCGAAGCCGGCAACTGCATCCCCGATGCGCGCAGGCGTTCGTAGAACTTGGGACGAATACCGGTGGCGCGGAACCGGCCGGTGACGCGGCCCGCTTCGGTGAGACCAGTTTTTTCGAACACAAAGATGTCTTGCATGGTGATCAGGTCGCCTTCCATGCCCACGCACTCGGTGATGTGCGTAATGCGGCGTGTACCGTCGCTGAAGCGCGATACTTGCACGAACATGTCGACGGCGGAGCTGATCTGCTGGCGCATGGAGCGCAGGCCCATGTTGGCGTTCGCCATGCCAATCATGACCTCCAGGCGTCCGATGGCGTCGCGCGGGTTGTTGGCGTGAATCGTGGTGAGCGATCCGTCGTGACCGGTGTTCATGGCCTGTAACATGTCGAGAGCCTCTTCGCTGCGGACCTCACCGACGATAATGCGGTCGGGGCGCATACGAAGGGAATTCACAACCAGATCGCGGATGCGAATCGCGCCGTGCCCTTCGACGTTGGCGGGACGCGTTTCCATGCGCGCCACGTGCGTCTGGCGCAACCGCAACTCAGCCGCGTCTTCGATAGTGACAATGCGCTCGTCTTCTGGAATGTAGGAGGAGAGCACGTTGAGAAGCGTCGTTTTTCCAGCGCCGGTACCACCCGCGATGACGATGTTCAGGCGTGCCTTTACGCAGCACTGCAATAACTGCAGCATGCCTTCCGTCATGGCCAGCTTCTTGACCAGGTCTTCGCCTTGCAGGGCGTCGCGGCCAAAACGGCGGATAGAGAGCAGCGGCCCGTCCACGGCAACCGGAGGGATGGCTGCATTGACGCGCGATCCATCAGGCAAGCGCGCGTCCACTAGCGGCGACGATTCGTCCACGCGCCGGCCTACACGGGAAACCACCTTTTCAATGATGCGCAGCAGGTGCGCGTCGTCCTTAAACTCGACGGGTGTTCGATGGAGTTTGCCGGCACGCTCCACATACACCAGGCGCGGCGTGGTCACCAGGATGTCCGAGATGGTGGGATCGCGCAATAGCGGCTCGAGCGGGCCTAGCCCGAATACTTCGTCCAGCACCTCCTCAATGACGCGGTCCTTTTCCATCAGGCTGAGAGGCGTCTTCTCTTCTTCCACCAGCCGGGCGACAGCCGCGCGAATTTCCGCGCGAGCGCGCTCTCCGGCCATGGACGAGAGAGCCTCCAGATTGATTCGGTCCAGGAGCTTCCGATGGAGAATGAACTTCAGCTCCTGATGCTCCGGGTTATAGCTTTCGTTGCTGAACAGGCGATTGACCCAGCCTGCTTCGCGATTTCCGGTCTTCTGTATCGATTCCGTCAGCATTCGTTTGCTCTCTTAACTGAAAAGCGAGAATTTCTTCTTCCCGCCCTTCTCGTCTTGAATTCCCGCCATCTTGATGGCCATGCGGTTCAGTTCCTTGCCAAGTCTGCTGTTGGCGGGCAGCAGAGAGCCTTCCGAATACGATTCGTACAGCGAAGGATAATCGTTGGGCAGCGTCGCGAATACCGGGAGGGACATCATCTTCTCGAGCTCGTCGGGCGTGACGTCGAGTCTTTGCGGCATACGGTTCAGCACCAGCCGCAATCGCTCGCGCCCGTAGCCCACGCTCGACAGTGTCTGGATGATCTGCTTCGACTGGTGCAGCGCGGGAACGTCCAGCGTGGTAACCAGGTAAGTTTCGTCAATCTCATCCAGCGCGTTCATGGCAGTCAGGTTGAGACTCCGGCCCAGATCCACGATTGAAAAATCGTACTGTCCCCGGACGAAGGTGAGCATGTTCTGCATCTGCTCCTGGTTGGGCTGCTGCTTGGAGACTAGGGCTTGCGGCGCGGAGATGATTTCAAGTCCGGGTAGCCCGTTGGAGATCAGC
This sequence comes from Bryobacteraceae bacterium, assembly GCA_041486185.1. Classification (GTDB taxonomy): domain Bacteria; phylum Acidobacteriota; class Terriglobia; order Bryobacterales; family Bryobacteraceae; genus QHXW01. The sequence continues at coordinate 13,351 of JBGPKX010000085.1, forward strand.
GCGTTCCAGTAACTCTGATCCAGCCGGTGCAGATTGTTCAATGCATCCAGCACCGAATAAGTCGACTTCGTCTTCATCAGGAAGCGGATCATGCCTGCGTCCAGGTCCATGTCCGCCAACAGAACGTGCTTGCCCTGACGGCCCAGCTCAGCCGCCGTATGACAGGCGATGGTGGTGGCCCCGCAGCCGCCCTTAGCCGAAAGGAACCCGATCACTCGGCCCTTCTGCTTAAGCCGCTCCCGCGTTTTGTTCCGCTCGAGCGACTTGCGTTCCAGAGCCTGCTGCAGATTGGTCTTGAGCGGCGGGTGCAGGAATTCATGCGCACCCGCGCGCAAAGCGCTCAAAATCAGTTCCGGCTCCGCGGTATTGTGGAGCGCGATGACCATGGGATCCACGGAGCTGGCTTTGATCCGGCCCACTACATGCTCCATGGGCTCCCGCAGCTTCATCACTTCAAGGATCATTACCTCCGGGCGAAGCCGTTCGACTTTGTCGAGAAACTCCACTAGATCGCCCAGCTCGTGCTGTTCGATGAGAAGGCGGACCGGTAGCTCCTGCAATGTGGAATGAACTTCATCCCACAGTTCCTTGGTCTCGATTACTAAACCGATGGTCAGCGGATACACTTCAAAACCTCAACCACGAACTTCATTTACTGGCCCGCACCCGTTCCTCCTCCGCCGCCCGCCTTGGGCGCGGCTGCCGGAGCAGACGGCGCCGGTGAAGCGGCTGGCGACATGGGCTGCGGCGCCTGTCCAGGCTGCGTTAACATCGGCACAAACTGGATCTGCGGCGCGCTGCCCTGGGGCGACTGCGAAGGCAATGCTTTCTCGCTCTGCATCAACTGCTCCACCGGAATGGTTTCCGCCGGCGGCTTGACCGGTACCGGGCCGGTGGCGTCCATACCCGGAGTCTGGGGCGGTTTGGGTCCCGGACCTGGCAGGAAGGGTTTCGGCATCTTGATATCCGGGGCTGTCTGGCCTCTGGGAATCGGACGCACCAGTTCCGGCGTCACCAGCACCAGCAGTTCCGTATTGTTCTTGCTCACAGAGCGCGATTGAAATAGTTTTCCGAGCAGCGGGATGTTGGCGAGTCCGGGAATGCGGCTCAAGGTCTCTGTCAGCCGGTTGTCGAGCAGGCCGCCGATGACGAAGCTCTGCCCGTCTTCGAGCTCGATCTCGGTCTGTACGCGGCGCGTGGATAGCGCAGGAATAAGTATCCCCTGGAAGTTCAGACCATTGGCGAAATCCAGCGAGCTGACTTCCGGCGTCACCTGCAACCGGATGGTGCCGCGCGGCGTGATCACGGGGGTAAAGTTGATGCGCACGCCAAATTCACGGAACTGAATCGTCACTGCGCCCAAGCCCGCTCCGCCGCCCTGCAGTGTCGGAAACGGGAATTCGCCGCCGGCAAGGAAGCTCGCGGTCTTGCCATTGATGGCGAGTACGTTCGGCTCGGCCAGAATTTGCAGCACCCGCTTGCTTTCCAGGTCCTTAATGGTCGCGCCCAGGTTGATGTCGGGGCGGAACAGGAAAATATTGAGAGCGTCGCTCAGGGTAAGGGTGGTGCCGCTCGCATCCGGCTTAATCTGCGGAGCGGCGAACGCGCCCGTGCTGGTTCCCCCAATGGTATTAGTGGCGCCGGTGCTGAACAGGTTAATCCCCAGGTCCTGCGTAGCCGCGCGATCGACGTCGGCAAAGCGGACCTTCAGCAGGATCTGAGCGTCGGTCGGCGGGACACTTACCCGCAACAGGTTCACCGTCTTCCCCAGGGTGGACGCTATGGCTACCGCGCGCTCGGCGCTATTGAGATCCTTCGCCGTGCCGTGCAAAAATGCAGTGTCATTTTCAAAGGAAATCTTCATGTCCTGTCCTGGCAATTCGCGGTCGATCTGCTGTTGCACAGCGCCGACTTTGGAATTACTTTGCCGGACCGTGAGGTCGAAGAACAGGCGGTTGCCGCCCTGTTGCCAGATAATCATGCTGGTCTCGCCGGCGGCCTTGCCATTCACCAGAACTTCACGCGGATTGACGGCCAGCGCCTCGGCGAACTCGCCGTTCGCCACCGAGACGCGCTGAATATTTACGGGACTGTCGACCACCAGGGACTTTCCCACGGTGACGAACAAATCTCGCGCAGCCGCCGGCCGGCCTTCCATCACGTTGGTGGCGGACTGCGTCTGAACGGCGGTCACCGCGGCCGCACCCGCGCCCTCGGCGGCCGACATCGGCGCCTGAGCCAGCGGCGTAAAGCATACGCCGACGGAGCAACTTACCAAAGTCCGAATCAGTTTAGTGAACATTACTGGACCCCCTCTGACGGCGCTGCGGAGAATTTCGATTCCATGCGCTTAGTCCCATTGATGACCTCAACCATGACCGGGCTTGGAGGCCTGGGTGGCGCTGCCACGACGGGAGGCAGCGTCACGCGCGCCGCGATGCGCCGTGGCCGGGGAGCAGGCTCAGGGGGCTTGGCGATACCAAACAGCGCGCCCATCGCAATGCCGGACGTCTTCGTTGTTTGCGTGTCCAGCGGATTGCGCAGCACCAGTTGGATGCGCGTTTCATTGCTCGCCAGGCTGAGGATTTCCGCCTGCTCCGGCGTTACAAGAAGATTGACGACCTGTACCTGCACCGGCTTGCCCTCGGCGTCTTTCTGAAAATTTTGGCCGGCGGAGAGCACTTCTATGTTCTGCAGGAGGGTCTTGGACACCACGCCCGTGCTGCTCGTAGCGCCAGGCGGGTTGCCGGAGATCAGCACATCCACCCGCATGCCTGGCACCACAAAGCCGGCAACGCCCACCACTTCGTTTACGCGCACCGGGAATGCACGCATCCCGGCGGGGATGGTAGCTGCCAGGCCCGCGCCCGCACCCTTGGGAGCGAGACGGCTCTCGACGATCGGCTCGCCATCATAGATGGCTGCCATCACGCCGCGGCCTACAACATCCTCTTTGCGTAGTAGCGCGCCCTGAGGCATCGGACCGCTCCAGTCCCCCATCTTCAAGTCTGAATCCCGGAGCAGGGTTCCGAGTTCCAGGTTGCGGGCGGCAACGATCACCTGAGCGGTGGGTTGCTTGGCGTTGGCCGTCACGCGGGACGAAATGAGCCGGTAGAGCAGCAGGCTCGCCCCCGCGGAGACGACGAACGCAAAGATAAGTACCGAAAACAGACGCTGGTTCATTTTTCACCTTTCAATGAGCGACTCTAGACACCGGCGTGGCCGGTGAATTCAGCAAGCTCGTGGTTGCATTCCGGGTTTTGGATCTCCCGTTCCAAAACCGATAGTGCGCCGAAAACTGGTTGGCTCGCCGTTGCGGTTATGTAACGTTAACTCGCCGCAGAGGCATTGGCCGCCGCCAGATCTGAATTGGCAGTAGTCCAGATCCCCGAAAGGCTGCCCCCCGAACTGATAAACAGCGCGGCGGTCGCCAGACACACGAACGCCAGTAACAGCGTGTACTCGATTAGGTCCTGAGCTTGCTCATCCTTTAAAAAGCGCTTCAGCATTGGTTTGTTCCTCCTTTTTTTCAGCTTCCAAACTCTACGTACTTTCGACCTCGTGAATGGACGTGAACAGGGGCACCTCGTCCGCCGGGGTTTAGCTGGCGGCCATTGCGTTGGCAGTCGTGAGATCCGAATTGGCCGTCGTTCAGATGCCTGAGATGCTGCCACCGGCACTGATGAAAAGCGCGGCCGATGCCAGACAAACGAATGCCAGCAACAGCGTGTACTCGCTCAGATCCTGACCTTCCTCATTTCTGAGAAACCCGTTCAATAATTCCTTCACGTCTATGCTCCTCCCTTTTACAAATAAGGTTAGAGCGGAGGGGCGTGTGGTTCACGCCCCCTGCAAAAAAGACTAGCTGGCAGCGGAGGCGTTGGCGGCCGCCAGTCTGCTATTGGCCTGGGTCCAGATGCCGCCCACGCTACCGCCGGCGCTGATGAACAGCGCGGCAGAGGCCAGACACACGAAAGCCAGAAGCAGCGTGTACTCGATCAGGTCCTGGCCTTGTTCGTCCTTAACAAAGTTGTAAAGCAGCGTTTTCATGATGGTTCACTCC